>JBCCYF010000140.1:0-11383 GCA_039190275.1 Pseudomonadota bacterium
CGCCAGGACTGCCCAAAGTAGGATACTTGCGTCCGTAAGGTCGATTAGTGTTGGCAATAGTGCGAGGTAGAAGACGACGATCTTTGGGGTTCGAGGGAGACTGGAACCGGTCAAATATGCTGCCACCACCATCATCATCGTTGGAGGTGTTGCGTGACCCGCCCGAGGAACCGCCGGACGACCCGCCCGAGGATCCACCCGAGGCGCCGTTCGAGGACGACCCGAAAAGCAGCGCGCGCGTCGCAGCTTCGTCATCGGACGGGGCGCGCGATGCGCTGCCCGACGGCTCCGATGATTGCCGCAGCAAAGAGAAGATGTTGCTCTCATCATCGTCAGAGGTATCACGTGACGCGGTGCGCCCGCTGCCCGACGTGCCGTTGGGTGACCCTGCGAACAGCAATGTGCGCATGTCATCATCAGAGGTGTCACGGCCTGTATCCGGTGCATCCGCACCGTCCGGATCCGTGCCGGACTGGCCATCAAGTGTTCTCAAAGGTGTGCTGCTGCCGCTGGAGGAAGATCCTCCACTGCTCGATAGACCGACAGCACCGAAAGCGCCCAGAAGCGCAAAAAGGAAGGTCATTTCAGCCCTCTTCTATGGTTGAGACGGTTTTTTTCGACGGGTTGGAACTGCATTTCCAATTCCTTAACTAAAGGTTAAAGGAACTCTGCCACTCGTCAAAAATGTTAACTATTAGCCGAATAACCCAACGAATATGTTCTAAATGTGGAGCCCTAACGACGTGATTGCGGCGCCGATGGTAAACGAGAGCAAAGCTGCCCAGATCGGGAAAAAGACCGGCGGGCAAGCGCGCATCACAGAAATGTGTGGGTGAGGCCCCATGGCCGCGACAGAATTTCGCCCTAGCAGCGCCACGCGATACAACCTCCGCGAACATGCGCGAAAGACTGCATCTGCAGCTCCGTCAGACTACACTTGCCGTATGTTCGAATCGTCCCCTCTGTCCCGCCGTTCCGTGACCCTGGGTCTGGCCTGTTGTCCTTTGCTTGCGGCACGCCCGGAGGCCTGGCCCGCGCCCCCGGATCTCCAGGCGGCACTGCACGCATTGAATTTGCCCTTTGCGCCCGCGCAGCTTGACGTGATCCGCGCCCTGCAGGAGCGCAGAGCGGGTGTATATGTCATGGAGGCCGTTGTCCGGCTGACCTGGGCCCCGGGGATGCGCCAGCATAAATTTGTTGCACAGGGCCCAAGTGCCGAGCAGGCGCTCAAAACGCTTGTTGCGGAGATCCACGACACCTTTGCCGCGCTGCGCTGAGCCGGGACATGTTGCACTGACGCGCGCACCGTCGCACGCCCCGCTGACAGATTTCAAAGGTTTCGCCGCTAACGTCCCCGCGGACTTTAAAAGGGGTTTTTATGTCTGACTATTTTGCATCCACCAGCCGCTCGGTCCGCGACCCTGCGGTCTCCATTTTCGAGATCACCCCCGATGACGCCACGGACCTTCAGCATATCACGACTGCCCTGAACGTGGCCTCCCCGGGCACGGTACGGGTGACCACCCTGGAGGGGGACGTCAGTGACGTCACGATCCATCCTGGACATGCCATGCCGTTGCGGGTGCGCCGCGTGTGGCGCACGGGCACAACCGCCACCGGGATCCGGGGGCTGACCTGATCAGATCTGTTCAAAGATCGCGGCGGCCGACCGAAACATAAGACAGGAAATTGGCATCCGCGGCTTCCTCTGCGGAGTAGACATTGCGCAGATCCGCCATCTTTGCCGTGTCCATAGTGGCCGCAAGCCGGCTGAGATCGAGCGCGCGGAAGGCATTCCACTCCGTGAGGATCACGACGGCGGACGCTCCGGCTGCCGCACGATAGGGATCCTCGTACCACTCAACACCGGGCAGCAATGCAGCCCCCTCGTGATGGCCTTGGGGATCCACCACCCGCACCTCGGCCCCGTTGCCCACCAGCGCCGGGACGATCGTCAGAGACGGCGCATCGCGCATATCGTCGGTGTTGGGTTTGAACGTGACACCCAGAACGGCGATGATCTTGCCGTTCACACTGCCGTCGCAGAGATCGAACACCTTGTCCACCATGCGGCGCTTGACGTCTTCGTTGACCTTGATCACGGTCTCCACAAGATCGATGGGCGCCGAGAAATCCTGCCCCATACGGGCCAGCGCCTTGGTGTCCTTGGGAAAACAGGACCCGCCATATCCCGGCCCTGCATGCAGAAACTTCGAGCCGATGCGCCCGTCTGACCCCATGCCCTTGGACACCGCCTTGACGTCCGCTCCGGTGCGTTCGCACAGGGCTGCAATCTCGTTGATGAAGGTGATCTTGGTGGCCAGGAACGCATTGGCGGCGTATTTGATCATCTCAGCACTTTCCAGATCGGTTGTCATGATCGGAAAGTCCCGCAGGTAAAGCGGACGGTAAATCGCCTGCATCACCTCGGCCGCGCGCGCGTTCTCGACCCCCACCACAATGCGGTCCGGACGCATGAAGTCGTCAATCGCAGCCCC
Organism: Pseudomonadota bacterium; assembly: GCA_039190275.1. Taxonomy (GTDB): domain Bacteria; phylum Pseudomonadota; class Alphaproteobacteria; order Rhodobacterales; family Rhodobacteraceae; genus Halovulum. The sequence goes on from JBCCYF010000140.1 coordinate 2,499, forward strand.
TTCCCGCAGAAACTCCGGATTTGAGGACACGTCAAAATCCGCCTCCGGGTTCTTGGCGGCAATCACCTCTTTGACCTTGCGGTTTGTGCCGACCGGCACGGTGGATTTGGTCACCACCACGGCATAGTCGGTCAGCGCCTCGGCAATCTCTTCGGCGGCCGTCATGACATAGGTCAGATCAGCATGCCCGTCCCCGCGCCGGGTCGGCGTGCCAACGGCGATGAAAATCGCTTCGGCGCCTTTGACCCCTGCGGCCAGATCATCGGTGAAGGACAGTCGGCCCGCCTCGACGTTGCGCGCCATGAGGTCATCCAGACCCGGCTCGTAAATCGGAACCTCGCCGGCCTGCAGTTTGGTCAGGCGCTCGGGATTTTTTTCAACGCAGACCACGTCATGGCCAAAATCCGAGAAGCACACACCCGAAACCAGCCCGACATAGCCGGCTCCAATCATTGTAATCTTCATTTTCGATCGCCGCCTTCGATGGAAACACTGGAACACAAAAAAACGTCTGCATATTCGGCTCAGACCCTTCAGCGGGTGCCACATTGACCCTATCAGGTCAACTCCGGATCGTGACGATTGCGGCCTGATCGTGCGAAAACGCAACGTTTCCACGCCGCATCGCCGCAAAGGTCATTCGGCACTGGCTTTTCTGTGATATTGCGATGACATAGCGGTGCGCCGCGGCTGTACGACACCGGCCCGCGCGGTTATGATGACACGTCAAAGAAGAACAAAGAAGGTGAAACCGTCATGTCGCAGATGATCTATCCTGTGCTTCTGGCGGGGGGGTCCGGTACGCGCCTGTGGCCGCTGTCGCGCAAAAGCTATCCCAAGCAGTTTTCCTCTCTCACAGGAGACCAAAGCCTGTTTCAGGCCTGCGCCTTGCGCCTGACGGGCGAGGCCTATGCCGCGCCAACCGTCGTGACCAATTCAGATTTCCGGTTCATTGTCACAGAACAGCTCACAGGCATCGGGATCGACCCCAATGCCATCCTGATCGAGCCCTCGGGGCGCAATACCGCGCCTGCTGTTCTCGCCGCCGCCCTGTTTTTGCAGCAGACCGACCCCTCGGGGTTGATCCTAGTGGCGCCGTCCGATCACGTGATCCCCGACACAGCGGCGTTTCAGGAGGCTGTGCGCGCCGCCGCCCCGGCCGCGACGGAGGGGAAAATCGTCACCTTCGGCATTGTGCCCGACCGGGCGGAAACCGGTTATGGATACCTGGAACTGGACAGCGCCGCGACACCGCGGCAGATCTCAGGCCTGCAGCGCTTTGTGGAAAAGCCGGATCCGCAGACCGCGGAAGCTATGTGGCGCGGCGGCAACCACCTTTGGAATGCCGGGCTGTTTCTGTTTTCCACCGAGACCATCATAGACGCCTTCGAGGCCCATGCCGCGCAGCTGACGTCACATGTGCGCGCAGCCCTGGCCGAGGCCACACCGGATCTGGGCTTTCTGCGGCTGGCGCCCGCCCCCTGGTCTGAGGCCGAAGAGATTTCCATTGACTACGCGGTTATGGAAAAGGCGCAAAACCTCGTCGTGATGCCCTTTGAAGACGGCTGGTCGGATCTGGGCGACTGGAACGCCGTCTGGCGCGAGACAGCGCAGGATGCGCGCGGTGTGACCTGCCACGGAGCGGCCAGCGCCATCGACTGTGACAACACCTTGCTGCGCGCCGAGGCGGACGGTCAGGCTGTGGTCGGGATCGGGCTGGACAACATGATCGTCGTGGGCATGCCGGATGCTGTTCTGGTGGCTGACAAATCGCGCGCTCAGGACGTCAAGATGGCCGTCAGCGCCCTCAAGGACAGCGGGACCCGGCAGGCCGAGACCTTTCCACGCGATCACCGCCCCTGGGGCTGGTTTGAAAGCCTGGTGATCGGGGACCGGTTTCAGGTCAAACGGATCGTCGTGCACCCCGGTGCCGCCCTGTCCCTGCAAAGTCATCATCACCGCGCCGAGCACTGGATCGTTGTGGAGGGGACGGCCCGGGTCACCGTGAATGAGACGGTTGAGCTCGTCTCTGAAAACCAGTCGATCTATATTCCGCTGGGGGCCAAACACAGGATGGAAAACCCCGGCAAGATCCCGATGGTGCTGATCGAGGTGCAGACCGGCACATACCTGGGCGAAGACGACATCATCCGCTACGAGGATGTCTATGCCCGCGACACGGCGGAGGCGTCAGGTTAAGCTTTAGCCGCCGGGCAGTAGGCAGGGGGCGTGGTTTTCGCTCAGATGTCCGTTGCGAAATTGGCGTCCTTGGTTCTGAAGGCATTCAGAACGGTGCCCAGCACATTGGTGTGCTCGCCCACTTCCCGCTCACTGGCGTCAAAGTGCCCATACCGCGTGCTGCTGGCACGGATCACGATCAGCGCACAGTCCACGTTCTTGAGAAACGCGCGCGTGTTGTCGCCGAGCAGGATCGAGGGGGTGTCGAAGATCATGATATCGGGATCGTAGGTATCCTGGATCGCATCGAGCGTTTCGGCTGTCTGATCGGACAAGACCACGCGTGTGGGATCCTCCTCCGCACGGCCGGAGGCTGCAACGGCCACATTCTCTCCCACGCGCACGGCATGTTCGGAAAACGGCGTCTTGCCCAAAAGCAGGTCTGACATGGAGGTCTTCGGATGATAGCCGATCAGATCCCCCACAGAGGGGTCCTGCAGATCCATGTCGATCAGCATAGACCGCAGACCGCTTTGGCGCCCAAGGCCCAGAGCCAGGTTACAGGACATGGTTGACTTGCCACATCCGGACAAAGGCGAGGTGATCGCCAGGCGCTTCCAGCCGTTTTGCTGCATCTGCAGGAGCACCTTGGTGCGCAGAATATCAAACGGTGTCGCGTCTTCAGAGGCTTTCTGGGTCACCACGCGGTGGTGTTTCAGGGCCTCTCCCGACAGGGCGATTCTCTCAAGATCTGTCCATATCTGACTGCTCTTTTGCACGCCACGCATATGCGGCGCGTGTTGGCGCGTGATCTGCGCGGGCATCTGGCCGTCTCGTTTCACTCTGGCTTTTTGCAAAGCCGCCTGAATTTTTTCCATATCGATGCGAATCCAATGACTGTGAAGGGCTGATAGCAACTTTGGCTTACGATTATGAGAACCCCAATCTGTCAAAAATGCGGTTGGCCAGAATATCGAGCGGTATATAGAGCGTATCGATGGCATAAAGTGCTGCCGGCACACCGATTAAAACAGCGAGGAACGCCGTCGCCAGGGCCACCCGCCGGCGCACAAGCTCTCCTCTGGATTCAATGTAGGGGATCACCGCCAGCGGTATGATATTGAACCGCGACTGCAGTTCTGCCGGGCGGCGCACCGTGCGGTTTATCGTCTCCAGGATCATGAAGTATATCGCCGCCAGCGCTCCGCCGACAGCGGCACCGGTGGCGATCAGCAGGAACCGGTTGGGCCCGGAGGGCTCTTGCGGGACGCTGGCGTTTTCAATCACGCTGACCCGCTGCCCCTGCGCGCTCACCTCGATACGCTCGTTCACACGGGCCTGGTTGAGGTTTCTGACCGCCTCGTTGTAGCGCGCCTGAATGTTATCGTAGTCGCGCTGAAGCGCGTTGAGCGAGATCGCATTGCCGGCGGTCGCGGCAATGGACACGGACAGGGTGTTCAACTCGTCCGTGACCGTCTGCAATTCCTCGCTGTAGCTGAGGATACGCTGCTCCATCTCCGCCATTGTGAGCTCCAGGATGACGTTGGCTGGCTCCTGCGCCTCACCGACAAGCAAGCCTGAGCCGCCTTGGGAGGGGTTCTGGATGGATCTCTCCAGCTGGGCGATCCGGTTTCTCAGCAAGGTCACCCGCGGGTTCGTTCCCGAATAGATCGCCAGCGCCTGCTCCAGTTCAAACTGCAGTTCAAGAAGCTGCTGCTCTTCACGGGACAAGGTGCGGTTTCCCTCCACATCTACTTGCCCGGTGGTTTCATAAACGGTCAGCAGGTCACGCCGCTGCGCCTCCACGGCCGCGATATCCCGTTCCAGCCGCGCTTGCCGCTCCTGCAGCAGGGTCTGGCGGCCCTGCCGAAAGTTCAGATCGTCAGGCAAAGCGCCGCTGTTTGCATTCTTGAACTTGATGATCTCGCTGCTTTGCACCTCAAGATCGAGATCCAGCCGTTCCACTTCCTGTTCGAAAAAGGCCAGTGCTGCTTCCGCGCGGCCAATGCGGAAATCACTGTTTTCCTGCAGGATCAGCGTGATGTATTCGTTCACGACCGCCGCCGCGATCTGCCCGCTGCGCGCCTCGAAGGACACCCGCATCAATGTCGCCTCACCGCGTCGTCCTCCGGTTCGGCGGATGTCCGTGTTTTCCTCCATCTCCTCGAGGATCTCATCCGCCGACATAAGATCGACATCTTCGAAAACTTTGAACTTACGGGCGATATCGAGTTTGTTCGCGCGCGTCATGAGCCGCTCTTCGATGACCTGAAGCTGTTCAACAGGGTCAATGCCTCCGCTGTCGATCATACTGTCAGGAATCTGCGCTTCTTCCACGAGCAATTGCGCCGAGGTGGAATAGCTCGGCGGCAGTTTCAGTGCGTTGACGGTCGCTGTCACGAAGCAGACCAGAAAGAGCCCTGTCATGACCGGTAAACGGGTTAACACAAGCGACCAGTAAAATTTGATATCCAGGTTCATTCGGCTGCTTTCTTAGGAACGTCGAGAGGGTTTTCCAGATAAAGTGTGGGCAGGCGCGCCGGCAAAATCACACCGTCGTTGACCAATTCCTTGATCGTATTGACGCTCACCGTTTTGTGGCCGGCACTGGCGGTATAAACCAGGGCCAGGTCGCAGAGCTTGTTGATCATCCGCGGAATACCTTGCGACGCCTCGAAAATCATGCGGATGGCCTGCGCGCTGATCTCCTGTCCGGTGCCGCCGACATGTTGCAAGCGGTGCTTGATATAATCGCGGCAGGTTTTCAGATCCATCGGCTCTAGATGGTAGGTCGCTGTCACACGCTGGGCAAACTGGCGCAGTTCCGGCAGGGTGATCTTGTACCGCAGTTCGGGCTGGCCAACCAAAATCAGCTGCAGCACCTCGTACTTGTTGGAATTCACATTTGTCAGCATGCGCAATTCCTCAAGCGTTTCATTGGTGAGGTTCTGCGCCTCGTCGATGATCAGAACGACGGATTGGCCTTCTGCATATTTTGTAATCAAAAAATCCATGAACAGCTCAAAAAGCTGTACATAATCGCTGTCAGGGTCCGATTTGACGTCCAGCGCACTGAGAATCCAGCGCAGCAGGTCGCCACGATCACCATGTGCATTGGAAATCAGCCCGACGGTGAGATCATCCTGCATGTGCGCCAGCAGCGCCTGAACGAGCGTAGTTTTGCCCATGCCCACCTCGCCGGTCACGACCGTGAGTGGCGCATGTGTCACAAGTCCATACTCTAATATAGAAAAGGCGCGCGCGTGCTCTTTGGACCAGAACAGGAAATCCGGGTCCGGCGAGAGCGAAAAGGGCCGCTCCGTAAAATTGAAGTGCGTCGTATAAAGGCCAGAATTCAAGACACTACACTCTTTTACATCACCAGACAGACAGAAGCGCTGCCATTATAACAAGCCGTCACTTGTGGGGCACCACATTTCGATCCTACAAGATGTACATGCCTTTCCTCAAATGGAGTTGGCCTGCTCTGTCATTTGAGTCAAGCAGTATGGCGAATATGATTCGTAATGTGCCAATTGCGCCGCGCAAATTGTATCACACGAGAAAACAATTCATCTTCTCGCGCAGACATTATCCTTGCACAAATTCGCCCTTTTGTGAACACGCGGGCGCCACACGGCGCGCGGGCGCGGCGCGATCTGCCGCAACAGCGCGGCTGATCACAGGGAAGCCCCCGGATTCAAAGCAAATCCCGCCGATATTGCGCTCAAACCGCGGTCTGAGTGTGTTGGAGTTGATTCATTTCTTTCTAAAACTTTTCCCCAATGCTAATCTTTGATGGTACTGACGTATCAAGTACGGGAATCGGTTCGCCTTAAGTGGGGGGTATGCTGGTTCTTAATTTATGTGAGAGGCTGGCTGCCTGCCGAGTGTAACTATGGCGCTTCATGTTTTTGATTTGACAAAATTACCTAACGCGGAAGCTGCGGTTCATTTCGACAAACCACCTACCGCTTCATCCCGCGCCTATCGCAAAGCCTTGAAACGCGGGCTGGATCTGGCGCTTGTTCTCATCGCATTGCCTGTTGTTCTTCCGCTCATTGTGTTTCTGGCGGTTCTGGTGATGTTGTTCACGCGCAATCGGCCGTTTTACAGCCAGTCGCGGATCGGTCGCGACGGCAAACACTTCCGCATGTGGAAACTGCGCACCATGGTGTCTGACGCAGATGAGCAACTGGAAGAGTATCTTCTTCAAAATCCCAATGCCCGCCTGGAATGGGACAGCACCCAAAAGCTGAAAGACGATCCCAGGATCACACCCTTCGGGCGGATTTTGCGCAAAACGTCCCTCGACGAATTGCCGCAACTCTTGAACGTGCTGAACGGCACCATGTCCCTGGTGGGACCACGGCCGATGATGGTCAGCCAGAAGCCGGACTACGATGGGCAGGCCTATTTCGCCCTGCGTCCCGGCATCACCGGACTGTGGCAGATTTCGGACCGCAACAACTGTGCCTTCAAGGACCGGGTGCTGCATGACGAGGTGTACAATCAGGTTCTGTCGCTCAAGACGGATGTGCTCATCCTCTACAGAACCGTGGGCGTTGTGATGCGCGCGACAGGCCACTAAAGCCGCATACCGGCGTCGCCTTAACACCACATTGTCATGTAAATTCGCGGCCCACGGCCTAGCCGTAATTTTTGCAATGCCATATTAATATCTCAGTATCTTATACGAGGACCGCGACATGTTTACGTCTCCACTTTCAAAAACCGCTCTGGCTGCTGCGGCATGCCTGGCTTTGGCGGCATGCAAATCAGATGAAGAACGGGCGGATAAGTATTTCCAATCCGGCCTGGAGCTGCTGGAAAGCGGCGACAAAGAACGTGCCATGGTGCAGTTCCTCAACGTGTTCGAGTTCAACGAGGCGCATTTGCCAACCCGACAGGCGCTTGCGCGGTACTACATGGATCTCGGCCGGCCCGCACCGGCGTACCGGCAGTTCCTGGTCATCTCAGATCATTATCCGAATAATTTCGAGGCGCGCAGCACTCTGGCACAGTTGGCGTTTGCGGCCAACGACTGGACTGAATTCGAACGTCACGGGACCGTTGCGGTGGAGCTCAACCCCGAGGATCCCGGTGTCCAGGCGATCGATCTGGGTCTGAAGTACCGCATCGCCGCCATTGAAGAGGACGACCCTGCGATGGACGCGCTGGTGGCACCCGCGGAGGCCTTGCTTGAGACGTTGCCGCAAAACAAGATCCTCAACAATCTGCTGGTCGACCACTACGCGCGCAACGGCATGATGAACAAAGCCCTGGAACGTCTGGATGTCATGATCAGCGCCGCCCGCGGCGACCGCCAGCTTTACGAGCGCCGAATCGCGGCCCTGGCTCAAATGCGAGACTATGAGGGCATGGAAGCGCAATTGCGCGCAATGGTCGAACAATTCTCAGGCGCTGACGACGTCAAAGCCATGATGCTGCGGTTTTACATGGAGCGTGACGAACTGGACAAAGCCGAAGACTTCCTGCGCAGCATCTCCGACCCGGCAGATGAAGATCCAGCCCGCTTTGTCAGCCTGATCGAATTTGTCAGCCAGGTGCACGGCGAGGAGGCCGCGCGTGAGGAAATCCAGCGCGCGATTGCGGAAAATCCAAACCCGAACAGGTTCAAGGCCATGTTGTCGCTGATGGATTTCCAGGCCGGCAGGCAGGAAGCCGCGATTGCGGATGTTGAGGCCATTCTGGCGGAGGCAGACGTCACCAAGTTCGAGACACATGCGATCAAGGTGACCCTGGCCAAAATGCTCACCAGCACTGGCAACCCGGTGGGCGCCCGGCGGCAGGTGGAGGAGGTTCTGGCGCAGAACCATCTCAATGTCGAAGCGCTCAAGATGCAGGCGACCTGGCAACTGCAGGCCGATGAGGTGGGCGAAGCCATCGCCAATCTGCGGCTTGCCCTGGATGCTGCCTCCGAGGACACGCAGATCATGAACCTGATGCATGACGCCTATATGCGGATGGGTGAGCCGGATCTGGCGCGTGAATATCTTGCTCTGGCCGTTGAGGCGTCGGGCCATGCACCGGAGGCCTCCTTGCGCTATGCAGAGCTGCTGGTCAACGAAGCACGATATCTGTCGGCAGAAGATGTTTTGTTGCCGGCCTTGCGGCAGTCTCCCGGCAATGTCGATCTGTTGAGCCTGCTGGGGCATGTCTATCTGCGTCTGGAAGATTTTCCGCGGACCACGCAGGTGATCGAAACACTCAAGCGCCTCGACACCGAGGAGACGCGCAGCATCGCCACCAGTCTGCAGGTTGAGACGCTCAATCAGCAGGCCGGAACCGAAGAGGCGATGACCTATCTGGAAGGCCTGGCGCGCTATGAAGGCTCAACCGTGCGGACGCAACTGATGCTGATGCGCGCGCAGCTGCTGACCGGAGACACCGAAGCCGCCCTGACGATTGCGGAGGACTTGGCCTCGGAGAACCCCAACAACCTCGGCATCAAGCTGGCGCTGGCCAACGCGCAAGCCGCAAACGCCGATCTCGCAACCGCCGAGACCACATTGCGCGAGATCACGCAGGCCCGGCCCGAGGTAGATCAGCCGTGGCTGCAACGGGTGCGAATCGCACGCCGCATGGGGGATGCAGAAAAAGCACGCACATTGATCGATGAGGCGATGGCGGCCACGAACCGGCACCCCAATATCATGTGGGCCCAGGCCAGCCTCCTGGAGCGC
>JBCCYF010000141.1:0-10841 GCA_039190275.1 Pseudomonadota bacterium
ACCTTCGTGCACTGGCGCGTCGAAACTATTGGCAAAGCCCTCGACATAGTCGACGATCTCATCCTTGAGCATAAAGCCTTCAGGATCGTCGCCGTTGTAGGGAAAGCCCGGCAACTGACACTGCCAGTTCGGCGTCACCAGACAGAAGCTGTCCCAGCGTTGTGCTTTCCACGCGTGAAAGCGCGTATGTCGTTCAAGCACGGCGTGCGAAACACTGGCCCGGCACAAGTACCACGAGGCCGACATGCCTGCCTGGCCCGCACCAATGATCAATACATCCACGTGAGTGCGTTGGGTTATGTCATGGACAGGCATGTTACGGTCTCCTCCGGGCCAAAAGTGGCTGCGCGCAACTTGATACGGGCGGCTTGTGCGTCCGCATTGCTGCATCGAAATCCAAGCTTCGCCTGAACACGCAGGGCGGCCTGATCCAGGGCGGTTTCGCTACGCGCGAGAAAGTCGGGCAGCGCGTACGCTTGGCCCGGGCTCAGATGATCGCGAATGACGGTTGAAGGGGAGTAACAGGCCTCTTCGCTACCGTCCGGCCAACGAATGTGGAAGCGCACCTCAGGCATGGGCAGCCTTCCGTTCAGGTGAGAGGCCCAGATAGGGCCGTCCGGCATGGTCCCAAAACTGCGCGCGCTGGCTTTCGTTGCGCAACACCACCGCGCTACCCGGGGTCACCTTTCCGATCACCCCAGCCGAGATATCGCGCGCCTTGAACCGATCGCAGACTGCGGCCGCATTTTGAGGACGTACAGCCAGAAGGAAACCGAAGCTGGGAAAAGTTGTCATCCAGCGCAACAGCGTGGTGTCATCGGGGCGCTGCAGCGCGGCCACGTCGATGTCAACACCGACGCCCGAACACTCTGCCAACATCAGGGTGGTGCCCGCGATGCCTCCTTGACTGATGTCTTTGCCCGCGTGGACCAGACCTGCCTCCGCCAGCTCCGGCAAGAGCTCCAGATCGCCGCGCAAGCGGACAGGGTCCACACCCAGAAACGCGGGGAAGTTGTCGCTATCGCCCGGATAGTGGCCGCGCAGGTCGACAGCCGCAATCAAGACGTCACCCGGCGCTGCATCAAAACTTGTAATCAGTGCATTTGCGCGGCCCCAGATCGCGGCGGCAAGCTGCGGCCTGTCCGTCCGCAGGTTGGAGTGACCGCCCACAATGGGAACGCCATAGGCCGCGCTGGCCGCGGCCATACCTTTGAGTATTTCAGCGGCGATGGTTTCGTCGGGCGCCCAGAGGGCGTTTGTTACGGCTGTCGCGCGCCCGCCCATGGCCGCGATGTCCGACACGTTGACCATGATCGCGCACCAACCCGCAAACCACGGAGCCTCGGCCACAAACTCGTTCATAAATCCCTCGGTCGCCATCAGATGCCAGATGTCGCCATCGGGCAATGCGGCAGCATCATCGCCCGGCCGGCCCAGGCTTTGCGGCCCCAGGTTCAGTGCGCCGCAAACCATGTCGATGTCACGCTTTCCCGTGATATGCGGATGCCTGAGCAAGGCCTCGGCAAAGGTGTGCAGGTCGCTCATGCAGCACGCCGACGCGTAAGTGCCATCCAGCCCCGCTCAGGATCGGCTACGGGCGGATAGGCCGCGAGGTCGGCCCACATCTTCATATGCGGATGGCCGTGGAGTTGCCGTTGCTCGATTGACGTCCAGCTCAGCATTTCAAACATCGGCACGTTTTGCATCTGCACATAGGCGTAGAATGCGGTGGCCCCCCGGGCATGCGCGGTGCCGACGGCCAGCCGGATCAGTTCCGCCCCGAGCCTGCCCACCCGCCGATAACTTGGCGAAACGGCAAGGCGCGAGCCCCACCAGACCTGCGGTTCGGATTCGTGGATACGCACAGTGCCAACGACTTCGTCCGCCTCAGCCGCCAGGGTCGACACAGCGACCAGCGGCAGGGCGTGTTTGTCGATCTCGTCACGGTCATGCCGGTCAAAGATCTTCTGTTCGGTTACAAAGGTACAATGCCGCAGTGAAGCTGCCCCGCCGATTTCCCACGGCAGCGTCGCCTGGCGGATCAGGAATTCCGGTGTGATGAATGCGGCAGGTTTCTCGATGATCATGCCACCACCTGTTCCGGTACTTTGAACTTCTCGAACGCCGAAAGAGCCGAGCATGCGCCGCATCGCCCGCAGCCTGCTTTGATGTCTTCGGCGCGCATGCCGTTGGCCCGGATCATCTGCGCCAGGGGCGGCAGCACCGAGTGCATTAAGGCTGGGGTCGGCGCCGGGTGGCTTTCCAACGGGGTTCCGGAAACCGGGACAAACGGCACCACGAACGGGTAGACGCCCATAGCCGTCAGACGTTCCGAGATGTCCAGAATCGCCTGGCTCGTATCGCCAAGCCCTGCCAGAATGTATGTGGAGACCTGCCCCCAGCCAAAGACCTCGACCGCGGCTTCGAAACTGTCGAAGTACTTCTCCAGAGGAACCTGCGCCTTGCCGGGCATAATCTTGGCCCGCAGCTCTGGCGTGACAACTTCCAGGTGCATACCCAAGCTGTCAATACCGGCATCCCTCATCCGTTGATGCCAGGCATCGTCGTCGGGGGGTTCGCATTGTCCTTGCACGGGCAGGTCAACCGCCGCACGAATTGCTTCGGCACTTTCCGCCAGTACTTTTGCGCCCCGATCCTTGCCCGGGGGGGTGCCCGTGGTCATCACCATATGTTTGACGCCATCCAGGGCCACCGCGGCGGCCGCTACCTCGGCAAGTTGCGCCGGCGTCTTGTGCGCGATGGTCCGTCCGGCGGCCAGGCTTTGACCGATTGCGCAGAACTTGCAGGTCTTCTTGCGGCTTTCATAGCGGATACAGGTTTGAAGTACCGTCGTGGCAAGCACGTCCTTGGCGTGTAGTTGCGCAATGTGACCATACGGGATGCCATCTGCCGTCTTCAGATCCAGAAAACTGGCGCGCTTTGGGAAACTTACCTGGGCAAAGAAATCGCCGTTGTGCGTGACTGTCGCTGCACCGTTTTCGTCGGGAGCATCAACCACATAGGGACTGTCAAAAGCGGCATGGGTGTGCACGGGGATCATCACCGTCATACCGTCTATCGTCACCGCCTTGTGGTCCGTTGGCCCGGCCCCGCCACGTCGGCTGTCGGCCCCTGCCCGCGGGTCGACCATACGCAGACCACGGGTTTGAAGATCTGTGATGATGGAACCGGTATGGGTCATGGGATCAGGTCTCCAGCGGAATGGGTTGGAACGGAACTTCGGCTGCGGTTACTGTCCGGGTGGCCGCTGGTGTCGGATCGTGCTGCAACGACAAAAGCTCGGGCCGGGCATAATGGCCGACAGAATCCATCATCCGCTTGCGTTTGGTAATCAACGCCATATCGAGATCGGCATAGAGGATGCCCTCACCCTCGGTCAGTGGCGGCACCAGATGCCGTCCTTCTGGCGAAACAATGCATGTCATACATCCGCCGCGCAGACCCTTTTGCAGGCTCTCATCGGGCATGATCGTGGTGATCTGCTCCTCGGTCAGCCAGCCCGTGGCATTCACGACAAAGCAGCCGGATTCCAGCGCGTGGTGGCGCATGGAAACCTCGATCTGCTCGGCAAAAATCGGACCTACCAGACTGCCCGGGAACTGGGCGGCATGTATTTCTTCGTGCTGTGTCATGAGTGCGTAACGAGCCAGCGGGTTGTAGTGTTCCCAGCAGGCGAGGGCACCAAGGCGTCCGACGCGCGTTTCGACCACCTGAAGTCCGGCGCCATCGCCTTGCCCCCAAACCATACGCTCATGATAGGTCGGCGTGATCTTGCGGCGTTTAAGGCACAGTGTGCCATCAGCATCAAAGACAAGTTGCGCGTTATAAAGTGATCCATGGTCACACTCGTTCACCCCCAGAACGACAACAACACCATGATACGCGCACCGTTCGGCAACGCGCCGGGTCTCGTCAGATGGAACTGTTACGGACTGTTCATAGAGGTGCAGATGTGGCTTGCCCTGCTGAACGGGCGGCAGAACGAAAGAGAAGTATGGATAGAAAGGAACGAATGTCTCCGGGAATACGATGATATCCGCCCCGTTGCCCGCCGCCTCGTCTATGGCGTCGAGCACCCGCACAAGGGTCTTCTCGCGGCTGGCCAGGTCCGGAGCAATCTGGACTGCGGCGGCTTTAACGATGCGGGACATGCTCACTCCGGTCGCGGGTGTGCCAAGGCCGGTGCTGGCCTCGGCGCAGTTTCGTTACAAGGTCCAGGTATCGACCGTCACCGCGTTGTCACGGGCATGGATCAGCTTGAGATCCAGCACGTCTTGAGGCGCGATGGGTACGATGCCGTCAAGCAGTGCAGGCTCACCGTGACCATACAGGGCCTGAAGCGCAAAGCGGCAGGCATAGATCTTGCCGCCTTCACCCATGAATTTCTTGAGGTTGTCCGCAAAGTTCTGATGGCCCGGAAACGCCGCATCACCCAACGTCGGAAAGCCCCGCTGTATGCCCAATGTCACGCCGGGACCATAGAGCAAGATGGTTGTCTCGTATCCCTTGCGGTTCAAACGGATGGCATTGAGAATATTGACCAAGCCGATTGATCCTTCGAAGGCAACCGTGTGAAAGGCAACTAGGGCCTTTTGACCCGGCTCGGCCTGAACATCCTCAAACACTTTGTCTTCGTAGTCGACGAAGAAGTCTCCGTCTTTATGTTTCTCCATATTCACTGCGGGCATGCGTGTCCTCCGAACTGCATATCGGCCTGGTTGGCCACTGTGTGACGCAGGAGTGCGCAGCCAAAAGATTGCAATCAATATTCAAATCAATTTTCCATACAATATTTCGATGTTGAAATGGGATTGCGCAGTTTTTTGTTCTATAATTGAGTTGCCCTGCTCATGTAGCGAGCACGTTAGAATGATCGTGAGGATTGAAAGTATAGCGGATCCATACAATTCGCTTCAATTTTCCGAGAATCGCCTTTAGAACGGGTGATATGACTTGGACACCTGAACTCCGACAGGGGGGCGCTGCCCGCTATCTGCAACTCGCCGACGCCATTGCGTCCGGCATACAAGACGGCACGCTATCGCTGGGAGATCGCCTGCCACCGCAAAGACGGCTCGCTGACCAATTGGGAATTGATTTCACGACGGTGTCACGCGGCTATGGTGAAGCGCGAAGACGCGGATTGGTCAACAGCCATGTCGGACGCGGTACTTTTGTTTCCCAGGCGCGGGGCACGGCAACCACACGCGAGATGCGCCGCAGCGCCGACATCGATCTGACCATGAACCTACCGCCCGAACCCGATGACCCGACGCTTCTGGCGCGCATGGAGTCCGGGCTGCAAACAGTATCGGCCAACCTTGTCGATCTGTTGCGCTACCAATCCTCCACCGGTGGTCAGGTCGACAAAGAGGCGGCCTCGTCCTGGTTGTCGTTGCGGGGGCTGGTGCCGACGCTCGATCGGATCGCAGTGACGCCCGGTGCTCATCCCACGATGTTGGCGATCCTCATGGGGCTGACTCAGCCCGGAGATACGGTTTTGTGCGAGGATGTCACCTATCCCGGGTTTCGCGGGATAGCGGGTCGGCTGGGTTTGCGGCTGATCGGGCTGCCCGGCGATCCCGACGGTATAGATACCGAAGCCTTGGACGAAGCAATTCGCATCCACGAACCGAAGGCGCTCTACCTGAACCCTACGTTGCAGAACCCGACAACTCGCACGATCTCGCTCGCCCGCCGGGAAGAGATTGCGCAGGTGATCCTTGAGCATCAGCTGCCCCTGATCGAAGATGACGCTTACGGGTTCATCCCGCCGCATCCGCCCGCGCCGCTGGCGAGTTTCGCGCCAGAACTGGTTTGGCATATCGGTGGTTTGGCCAAGTGCATCGGGGCTGGATTACGCCTCGCCTATACGGTCGCCCCCAGTGGGCACGGCGCGCGAGAGCTCGCACACCAGCTCAAAGTGATATCGGTCATGCCATCACCCTTATTGATGGCATTGGCAACACGCTGGATCACTGATGGCACCGCAGATCACATCCGCCGGTTCATCCGAGAGGAGACACTGAAGCGCCAGGCGATTGCGGCGCAAATCCTGTCACAATCGACTTATGAATCGCTGCCTCATGCCTTTAATGTGTGGCTCCAACTGCCCGAGGGCCATAGCCGTGCCGACGTTGTGGCGCGCATGGTCGGCACGGGCGTGGGTATCATGCCGTCTGATGCCTTTACCGTGGCGGGGGAACCGGCAGAGAGCCTGCGTGTATGCCTGGGTGGTCGCATAACACGCAGCGAATTGCGCGATTCACTCGGTCTGCTCGCGTACATCACGTCAAGCCAGTTCTAAGGCAAAGGGCTTAACCAATTCCCCATGAGGATGGTTCCGCGATTTACCTTGATCATGCTCTCAAAACTCGTGGGCGTTAACGCGCGCCGTATTCGGCGACGCCTCAACCTGTCGCGGACTCACTCGATGTACTTATCCATGCGGATGACGCGGTGGTCCGAAAGATAGGGTAGCAGCGGGTTCCAGAGCCGCAGATCGGTACCAAGCGCGTTCAGCAAAAGCACCGGCGACCCGGCAGGATCGCCATCCTCGCGCCAGTGCAACCCGATGCCGTTATGTTGAAACCAGCGGTTCACGCGCGCCCCGTGGGCATGGGCGAGCGGTCCACATGGGCCAGCTCGGCGCGGATCAGTCCCTCCATGAGCGCGCCTTGATCGCCACCGATATGGTCGCCGTGGCCGGTGACCAGTTCCACGTGATCAAACCCGTAAAACGGTGTCGGCACGCGGGGCTGCGGGCCCGACCAGAAATCCGGCTCTTCGTACTTGTAAATCGGAGCGTTCAGATCGTGGCGCACGGCCTCGGCCAGATCGCCGTTGGCGCGAAAGTAACCGTTGCGCGCAGGCGGAACTTTCGTGGTCGGTGGCGCTCCCGCAATGGTCTGAAGATGGCTCTTGCCGATGAGCGCGGTCTGGTAGCCCGCCGCTTTCAGCAGCTCGACGAAGGTAACGTTCTTCTGGCTGAGCGGCACGCCATTCATCGTCATACGGTGGATTGAGGGCATCCGGCAGGTCATCAGGCTGGCCCGGTTCGGCATGCAGAGGGGGCTGGCCACATAGAACCGGTCGAAGGCCACGCCGCGTGCGGCGATACCATCGATGTTTGGCGTTTGCAGGATCGGGTGACCGTAGCACCCAAGTAATCCGCCCGATGCTGATCCGTGATGAATAGTATAAAGTTGGGGCGCTTGGTCATGTGACGACTCCCATCTCATGCGGAGCGAGCAGATATCGATAGGCCACCAGAGCGGCTCTGACGGCGAGCGCGCCCAGTTCTGCCCAGAGTACCGGAGACAGGAGCGCGATGGTCACACCAAAGCGCAAAAGGCGCTCGATAAAGCTCAGCTTGCCGCGATCTGTCCCGATCAGGGCGGAGGTGCAGAAATAAAGCGCGACCAGCAGAAACCCGATGGCGGGCAAAACGACCGTCAGGTCAGTTTCGCCGATCCCAAGCAAGAGCGAGTCGTCAAAGGCCCAGGCGAACGGAATGAGGAACATCATTGCCCCGATCCGGGTGGACGCGATGGCTGTCGCGATGGGTCGCCCGCCCGAGACACTGGCAGCGGCAAATGCCGTCAAGGCAACGGGTGGTGTGATCCCCGCAGCGACACCGAAAAAGAACACGAACATATGCGCGGCCAGCAGGTCCATGCCGAAGCCCTGCAAAGTCGGCCCCATGACCGAGATGATCGCGATGTAGGCAGGCAGGGTGGGCATCCCCATCCCGAGGATAATGCACCCCATAGCGGCGATCATCAGCGCGACCAGAAGCGAATTCGATGAGGCGTTCGACAGCAGTACGGCGAAACTTGCGGGCACGCCTGTGGCCGACAAGACAGATACCACGATCCCCACAATTGCGATGGCCACGGCCAGTTGCCCGACCACCTTCCCGCCATCGGCCAGTGCGCTGATCAGAAGCATCGGCTTTTTGCGCACTTCCGGGTTCATTCAGCTCATCGGCAAGAGAAGCAGGATTGCCGCGATAGAGGCACCCGCCGCCGACAGACCGCTGACCAGAAGCCAGACGATGATGGCAATGGGACCGAATACGAGCAGCATATTCATCCAGTCCTGACCCGTGGGCCTGGGGACGCCGATATCGTCGTCAGTCACTTCGATGTTGAGCTTCTGTCTCTCAAAGTAGACCGCCAGAAACAGTGACAGGTAATATGCAACCGCCGGGATGATGGCGGCGAGGATCAAGGTCAGGTAGCTGACGCCGACGATATCGGCCATGACGAGCGCAGCCGCCCCCATGATCGGCGGCAGGATCTGTCCGCCGGTCGACGCCGTCGCCTCAACTGCACCTGCGAAATTGGCGTTAAAGCCGCGCTTGCGGATCATCGGGATCGTGACGACCCCGGTGCCGACCACATTGGCCATCGCGGAGCCTGAGACCGTTCCAAAGAGCGCCGAGGCGAGGATCGCGGCATAGGCCGGGCCGCCCTTGAACTTCTTCATCAGGTGAAACGAGATGCGGATCATCGACCCGCCCGCGCCGCAGCCCTCAAGGATCGCGCCGAGGATGATGAACGGCAGCACGGTCGTCAGGATCACGCCCATTATCGAGCCGAGGATGTCCTGGGCACTGTCATACCAGATGTTGGCCGAGATCGTGTCAAAGATATCGGACGGCGCGGTCTGCAGCGGTCCGGGCCAGTATTGCCCGGTGCCGAGGTACAAAAGCGCGACTGTTCCGATGATGGCGATCGGTGCGCCCCAGAGGATCCAGCACGCCCAGATCGAAATCGCGGCGGCGGTCAAGGCGACATACATCTCGCGTGGACCAAAGAAAATGACCGAATTCGCGATGATCTGCCCGATCCTGTAATAGTCCCAACGGACATATGTGATGGCGACCAATACAACGGCGTAGGCCGCCAGTTGCGGGATGCCCAATTTACCGAGACCGGCACGACGCTCGGCGTCACCGGCGAGAAACATCAGGATCGAAAGCCAGAGAAAGAGGGGCCGGAACCACTCGACCGGGAAGGGTCCGATCCGCGGCAGCACGCTGTAAGTGGGCATGACATTGGCAAGCCCCAACAATGCGATGATCAACCCGATCGCAAAGACGGAATACCTCGCGATGCGCGACTGTGTCTTGACGGTGCCGGTCATGGCTCCCTCCCCCCCCCAGAGTTTCCAGACTGTTTTTCTGTGTTTTATTGGAGCAAGCGGCGGCCGGGCGCAGATGCCCGCCACCGCTTGCCAGACTTACGCGGGCCGCAGTTCGGCAGGGACTTCGATCCCGGCCTCGTCATAGTAGCGGACCGCCCCGGGGTGGAGCACAGCGCTCATCCCACCGAATGGCTTTTCGGGGCCGATAGATTGCATCAGAGCGTTCGCGCTCATCATCGCCTCAAGGTTCTCCCAGTAAGCGCGGGTCAGCGCATGGGCGGTGTCGTCGTCCATATCGGCTGTCACGCTCATCATCATGGCGGATGCGGGGGTCACCAGATCAACATCGCCGCCGACCTGACCGGAGTGTGTCCCAGCCGGCACCACGGACTCGAACTGCGCCTGATTGACCAGGAACTCTGCCCAACCGTCGCTGCCACGGACGTCATCGGGCACGCCGAGGATGCGAATTTCGCGCCGAAGGCTTAGTTCGTTTAACGCCTGGCTTCCAACGGCGACAGAGCCGACATAGACGTCGAATTGTCCATCCTGAAAGCTCTGTTGCGCCGCACTCCAGGGCGCGCGGATGCCCTCGTAGTCGCCGTTTTCACCCGACAAACCGCCCGAGGCGAGTTCGATGAGGGTCTGAATCTGTGCGCTGGCAGCCCCGGCGGGTGGTCCGATATAGACCCGGCGGTCGGCGAGGTCCCCCAGCTTTCGATGCCGCTATCCGCCCAGGTGACGGCGTGGCACGTGCCTGCCGGAAACCCGAAGAGCGCGCGGATATTGCCCGAAAGCTCGGCCGCCTGCGCACCCTGTTCGGAATAGGGGCCCGCGCCGCGCTGCATCGCGCGATAGGCGTTGGGCGGCACAACCGCCATGTCGATCCGACCCGCGGCCAGTTTCAAGGCTGCGCGGGTCAGCGTTTGGCCGAGCACAACTTGAAGGCTCAGCCCGTCTTCTGCTGCGAATTGCGCATAGGTTTGGGGCACAATCCCGGTTAACGATGCGGCGCCGCCGCCTTCGAGGCTGAGCGATTGAGCGTTTACCAGTCCCCCGGTCAGTGCGAGAGCGGCCGCGGCAGCGAGTGATTTGAAGTGGTTAACGTATCTTTCTCCCATTCAAGAACCTGGGAGGACTGTAGCATTGCGAAAAACTGATGAAAAATTCAAAGCCTATCTAATTAAATACCTAGTTGGTGTTAAATGGATGGCTGCGGACGTTCTGCAACATGATGGCGACGGCGCCTGACGGCTTTACATCCGGGTTGGTCGTCAGCCCGACCGGACCGAGCAGGTCGTCATCTCCGATGCCGAGGTCCACAAGCTTGCCGATCTCGAGTTCGCGCTGAACGACACCCCGAGGAATGACGGCGACACTCTCTGTGATCGCCAGATAAGCCCGCTGAAAATCCGAGGATGTGGTCTCGATCAGATCGGGCAACCGCCTGTCCTTCCCCCATAAAGCTGGGCCATTACACTGGCCGCGAGAGGGGGATTGTGGATGGGGAGGAAGCGACATTCAGACGAAGACATCTTGAAACTGCTGCGTGAGATCGAGTTGAAGCTGGCGGCAGGCGACGATGTGGCCTCAGCGTGCCGCGGTGTCGGGATCAGTGATGCGACATATTACAACTGGCGGAAGCGGTTTGGCGGGATGGGGCGCGCGCA
>JBCCYF010000142.1:0-10614 GCA_039190275.1 Pseudomonadota bacterium
GTGGCGCCGGGACTTGGGTTCCGCTGGAAGGACGCTTAGGTGTCGCAGATACAAGGAGGCCCCGTCATGACGAACCCGTTGCTTGAGCCCTGGACCACACCGTTTGAGATACCACCGTTCGACACGATTGCCGATGCCCACTTTGCCCCGGCGTTCGAAGCGGCCATCGCGGAGACGCGGGAGCGGGTCACGCGGATTGCGACAGATCCGGATGCGCCGGATTTTGGCAATACGATCGAGGCGTTTGAGCGCAGCGGTGACTTTCTGCACCGCATATCGACGGTGTTCTATAACCGCGCCGCGACCGACACCAACGAAACGGTCAAGACTCTGCAACGCGATCTATCCCCTAAATTGTCTGCCCTCCGCGCAGACATCCGAATGAATGGGTCCCTTTTTGCGCGGATTGAAGACCTTTGGCAGCGGCGCGGTGAATGTGCGCTTACGCAGGAGCAGGAGCGGGTCCTGATGTTGACCCGGCAACGGTTTGTACGTGATGGAGCGCTGCTGGATTCGGACGGCAAGGCACGTCTGAAAGATATCTTGGGGCGGCTGGCGGTGCTTGCCACGTTGTTTTCACAGAATATTCAGAAGGACGAGGAGGATTGGGTCCTGTCCCTGACGGAAGCTGACGTTGAGGGTCTCCCGGCGTCGTTGCGGTCGGGCTTGCGTGGTGCGGCCGCGGAACGAGACCTTGAGGGGTATGCACTGACCCTGTCACGCAGTCTGGTTGTCCCGTTTCTGCAAAGCACACCGCGGCGCGACCTGCGGGAAGTGGCCTTCAAGGCTTGGGCTGCACGGGGCGCGTCCAACCCCGATACCGCAACTGCGGGGATCGTGAGGGAGATTCTGACACTGCGGGCCGAGCGGGCTGCACTTTTGGGTTACGACAGTTACGCCGACTACCGTTTGGAGCCGGAAATGGCGAAAACGCCGGCGGCGGTGCGCGATCTGTTGATGCAGGTCTGGCGCCCGGCCCGCATACGTGCCCTCGAAGACCAAGCCCATTTAACCGCAATGATGCAGGCGGACGGTGTAAACGATGAACTCGCGCCCTGGGACTGGCGCTACTACGCGGCGATCCGGCAGAAACACGAGCAGGGTATCGGTGACGCGGAGGTGAAGCAGTACCTGAACCTTGAGACCCTGATTGAGGCCAGCTTCGCCTGCGCGACCCGGCTGTTCGGGCTGACGTTTACTCCGTTAAACGCGCCAACGCCGCATCCGGATGCGCGCGCGTGGGAGGTGACCAAAAACGGTGTCCATGTGGGTGTCTTTATCGGCGATTACTTCGCCCGGAGTTCCAAGCGGTCCGGCGCTTGGTGCTCGCGTTTTCGGGATCAGTCGAAGCTGGACGGACCTGTCAGCCCCATTGTCCTGAACGTCTGCAACTTCGCAAAACCACAGGCCGGAGCACCGGCGTTGCTCACGTTTGACGATGCCCGCACCTTGTTTCACGAGTTCGGCCATGCCTTGCACGGGCTGCTTTCGGATGTGACCTATGCCTCCATTTCCGGAACCGCTGTGGCGCTGGACTTTGTGGAACTGCCAAGTCAACTTTACGAACATTGGCTGAGTACGCCGCAGGTGCTTGAGGAGTTTGCGCGACACGCCGAAACCGGCGCGCCTATGCCGGAAGACCTGCGCGCGCGGCTTTTGGCGGCCGAGACATTTGATCAGGGTTTCGCCACCGTTGAGTATGTAGCCTCGGCCCTGGTCGATCTTGGGTTCCATAGCGGCCCGGTTCCGCAAGACCCCCTGGCGCGGGAGGCCGAGATCCTGAGGGGAATCGGCATGCCAGAAGCGATAACCATGCGTCACGCGACACAGCATTTTCAGCATGTGTTCTCGGGCGACATGTACGCGTCCGGCTACTACTCTTACATGTGGTCCGAGGTCATGGATGCCGATGCATTCAGCGCGTTTGAAGAGTCAGGTGATATTTTTGACCCCGAAACGGCACGATCACTTTTACAGAACATATACTCAACAGGTGGCTCCTGTGACCCTGTCGATCTGTATACAGCATTTCGCGGCAAGATGCCTTCTGTAGATTCTCTGTTGCAAAGGCGCGGTTTTGCAACTGCAGTTGTGTGACAATGATCAAATACTAGACTAGATTTCAGGATAAATGCCGTGAGTGCCAATGAATTGGTTCAATTGCCCTTGTGTTGGCTAGAACTCATGAATATATCGACGCGGTAGGCAGGGGATAGTCAATCATATATTGGTATCTATCCCAGCGCAAAAATTACACATAATTGAGGTGCTAGGTAATATGTCAGATGAACAAACGATAGACAAAGCGGATCTTCTGGCTTTAAGCGCTGATGTCGTCTCTTCATACGTCGGCAACAATTCGCTTCAACCACAGCAAGTAACCGAGATGTTGCGTTCAATCTATGACACCATGAATGATCTTTCCGGACCCAAGATTGACGAGCCGGAGCAGTTGGTTCCTGCCGTGTCGATTAAGAAGTCGATCACCGATGACTACATCATTTGCCTGGAAGACGGCAAAAAGCTCAAGATGCTCAAGCGACACCTGATGGCCGCCTATAACATGACCCCAGAAGAGTACCGCGAGAAGTGGGGACTAAAGGCAGATTATCCGATGGTGGCGCCGAATTATGCGGCCAAACGTCAGGAACTGGCCAAGAAAATCGGACTGGGCCGCAAGCCGAAGAGTTAATTCTGGACCACAGATTGCGGCGGCGCGGGGAAACAGGTATTGCGGGCAGCGTACCGGATATTGTGTCCCGGCGCCGGCTGAGCATCGGCTGCTGCATCTTCAAAGGGATCTGAATGACCGCGCCGAGAAAGCTGTTCGTCAAGACCTATGGCTGCCAGATGAATGTCTACGACAGCGAGCGGATGGCTGACGCGCTGGGCTCGGCGGGATACGAAATCACTGATCAGCAGGATCAGGCCGATCTGATTCTGCTGAATACCTGCCACATACGGGAAAAGGCGGCTGAAAAGGTCTACTCGGAGCTTGGTCGCCTTAAGCCTCTTAAAAAAGCGAATCCGGATCTGAAAATCGGCGTGGCCGGATGCGTCGCGCAGGCCGAAGGCGCCGAGATTATGCGTCGTCAGCCGCTGGTTGACCTGGTTGTCGGGCCGCAGGCCTATCATCGCTTGCCGGATATGGCGGCGCGGGTCGCCGCCGGGCAGTCCGCGCTGGACACCGAGTTTCCTGCCGAGGACAAATTCGACCATCTGCCTCGGGGGCCAAAGGCCAAACGCGGACCCACCGCATTTCTGACAGTCCAGGAAGGTTGCGACAAGTTCTGCGCCTTTTGCGTTGTGCCCTATACGCGCGGCGCCGAGGTTTCCCGCCCAGTGGAGCGCCTGCTGGCCGAAGCGCACGATCTGGTCGAGCGCGGCGTCGTTGAAATCACCCTGTTGGGTCAGAACGTGAATGCTTATCATGGCGAGGGGCCGGATGGGGCGTGGTCTCTTGCCCGGCTGATCCGGGCGTTGGCCAGGATCGACGGGCTTGAACGCATTCGCTTCACCACGAGCCATCCTAATGATATGACAGCGGACCTTATTACCCTCCATGGTGAAGAGCCCAAGCTGATGCCATATCTGCATCTGCCGGTCCAATCCGGATCGGACCGGATCCTCAAGGCGATGAACCGAAAGCATACGGCAAAGGCCTACCTTGATATTCTGCGACGGATGCGAGATGCGCGGCCCGACATTGCCCTCTCGGGTGATTTCATCGTCGGCTTCCCTGGCGAAACCGAGGAAGACTTCGAAGCGACCCTCGCCCTTTGCGAAGAAGTGCGCTACGCGCAGGCCTTCTCGTTCAAGTATTCTGCGCGCCCAGGCACGCCCGCTGCGACGCGGGACGAAGTGCCGGAGGACGAAAAGTCAGAGCGCCTGCAGCGTCTTCAAGCGCTGCTGGCAGAACATCAGTCGGAATTTCAGGCTTCTATGGTCGGCAGCACCCTGCCCGTTTTGCTTGAGAAACCCGGACGGCTGCCGGGACAGATGGTCGGTCGGTCGCCCTATCTACAGCCGGTTCATATGCAAGCTGACCCTTCTGACGCCGGTCGAATTGTTGAGGCGAAGATACTGCATACCGAGCGTAACTCGCTGGCCGGGGAATGCTTGCAGCATGCGCCGGGCTAATCATCGGTCACTGTGACGCAATTTTGACGGTCTTTCCGCTTGCCTCAGCCAAGGTGACTGGGGCACCATATGAGCGAACCGCCAAGACATACCTCAAGTAAGGGAGAGAGTTTGGCCACCGAAATCCTGCAGGACACACCCGCCAAGGACGCGCTGAGTGAGCGCGATATCAATTTCCCGGACAACAGATTGCTGATTGAATTATGCGGTGAGCATGATCGAAATTTGGCACAGATCGAACAGTCGCTGGGCGTGTTGATTACACGGCGCGGCAATGAACTTGTTTTGCATGGCGATGAAGGCTCGGTCGCGCGTGGCGCCGAGGTGTTACAGGCACTTTATCTGCGTCTTGAGCAGGGCCGCGAAGTGTCGCCCGCGGATGTCACCGCTGGGCTGCGTATGGGGCCGGATACAGGGGACACCGGGGCCAGAGATCAACTCGAGATGTTCCGGGGTGATCAGGTCGAAATCCGCACCCGCAAGAAAATCGTCGAGCCGCGTACGCCTGCGCAAAAGCAATACGTGCGAAATCTGTATTCGAATGAACTGGTCTTCGGCATCGGCCCGGCGGGCACCGGAAAGACCTATCTGGCGGTGGCCGCCGCTGTTTCGCTGTTTCTCGACGGGCATGTCGACAAGATTGTACTGAGCCGGCCAGCGGTTGAGGCGGGGGAGCGTCTTGGCTTCCTTCCCGGGGATATGAAGGAGAAGGTCGACCCCTACATGCAACCGCTGTACGACGCGCTGAACGACTTTCTGCCTGGCAAGCAGGTCACCAAGCTTATCGAAGAGAAGCAGATTGAAATTGCGCCACTGGCGTTCATGCGCGGCCGCACACTGTCAAATGCGTTCGTTGTGCTGGATGAGGCACAGAACGCCACGACCATGCAGATGAAGATGTTCCTGACCCGTCTGGGTGAAGGGTCCCGCATGGCTATCACGGGTGATCGGACTCAGATCGACCTGCCACGCGGTGTCCCATCGGGTCTGCTGGAAGCCGAGCGGATCCTGACCGGTGTTCAGGGGATCGCAATCTCGAAGTTTAATGCGGTCGATGTGGTCCGCCATCCGCTGGTCGCCCGGATCATCGAGGCTTATGAGGCGGCAGATCCAGCGCCCTGACGCCATCGATCTTGTGGTTGAGGATCCACGCTGGGTTGACACCGGGCTGGATACGCTGGCCCAGACGGCTATCGGACTGGCACTGCGGCATGCGGGGGTCATTCAACCCGTGGAAGTCGCCATTCTCGCCTGCGACGATGCGCGGATCGCCACGCTGAACAGCCAGTTTCGCGGCCGGTCAAACGCGACCAATGTGCTCTCCTGGCCAGCGTTCGACCTCTTTCCCGCGCGTCCCGGTGGCGCCCCATTGACGGATTTACCCGTCGATCCGTTTGGGGTGCCGTTTTTGGGCGACATCGCCATCGCCTATGAAACCGTTGTCGCTGAAGCCACGTCGGGCACAATTTCGCTGGATGATCACATTCTTCACCTTATTTTGCATGCTTGCCTGCATCTTCTGGGATATGATCACCAGATCCCGGCGGATGCCGAGGTTATGGAGGGCCTAGAGGTCAAAGCCCTTGCGGAGTGCGGGATTGCATCCCCATATGACTAGCTGACGCGGACCAGGGGCCGCACGAACGGATCGGAGCAATGGGCGACACTACGGACGGATCTTCTAGCGCAGCGCATGGCGCGCAGACTGAAATCGAAGATCAAACACACCGGCCAACGCGTCTCTGGGACCGCTTGTTTCGGCGCAAGACCGACGCGGGTGAACCGCCACAGGACATTCTGGAACTGACCGAGGCGCAGGCAGCCGATGCCCGCGCAATGCTGTCGAACGTGCACAATCTGCGCGGGATCCGGGTACAGGACGTCGCAGTGCCGCGTGCCGATATCGTCGCGGTCACCGATGCCGCGACGCTTGAGGATATTGTCGAAGTTTTCCGCACAAGCACACTTACGCGATTGCCCGTCTATGGGGAAACGTTGGACAGCCCGTCGGGCTTTATCCACCTGAAGGATATTGCCCTGCGCTACGGATTTGATTGTCAGGACACCCGGCTTGACCTGCGCAAACTGCTCCGTCCGCTGCTCTATGTCCCGCCGTCGATGCCGATTACGGTCCTGCTTCAGAAGATGCAGACCGAGCGCGTGCATATGGCATTGGTGATCGATGAGTACGGCGGTGTGGACGGCCTGGTGACGATCGAGGATCTGGTCGAACAGATCGTGGGTGAGATTGCAGATGAGCATGACGCCGACGAGGCGGTGGGCTGGTCCGAGGAGGCGCCGGGCGTGTATCTGTGTTCGGCGCGTGCGGAACTGGAGGCGTTCGAAGCGGCCGCCGGGGTCGACCTGTTACCGGATGCATCGGACGAGGATGTCGACACGCTGGGTGGATTGGTGTTCATGCTGGCGGGCCGCGTGCCGCTGCGCGGCGAGGTTATCCCGCATCCCGATGGTCATGAACTTGAAGTTGTTGACGCCGACCCCCGGTTGGTCAAACGCTTGCGCGTGCGGCTGCGCCATCACGCTGCGCTGGATCAGGCGGCGGAGTAGTGCCCGCGGATCTGGGTGCGGATCGCCTTGCGTCGCGCTCACGGTGGGCTCAGCGGGGATTGGCGGTCGGCGCGGGCGCGGCGATGGCGCTTGGTCATGCGCCGTTCAATTTCCCCTGGGCTAGCCTTGGTGCCCTGCCGCTTCTTTTCGTTTTGTGGACCAGATCCGACAGCCCCCGCGCTGCGGCCTGGACGGGCTGGTATGCGGGTGTCGGGTATTTTGCGCTTTCCCTCACCTGGATCATCGAACCATTTCTTGTTGATATGGCACGCCACGGATGGATGGCCCCCTTTGCGCTGATCCTCATGGCTGCCGGGCTTGGTCTGTTTTGGGCGGTCGGCTTCGGGCTGGCCCGGGTCTTGTGCGGCGGCGGTTGGCAGGGGGTTGCCAGTCTTGCTGCCGCTATGAGCTTGGCCGAATACGCCCGTAGTACGATCCTCACAGGATTTCCCTGGGCACTGCCGGGGTACCTTTGGACCGACACCCCGATCGTACAATTCGCAGCATGGGCAGGTCCGCATGGTCTTGGCGCTGTAGTCCTGCTGTGCGGATTTCTTCTTGGCCTGCAGCGTGCCGCGCCCGTCTCGCTTGCAGTGGTTCTGTTCGCGGGCCTTTGGGGTGCGGGTCTCTGGCGCCTGGAAGCGCCCGTCCCACTGACCGACACCACCGTTCGATTGGTTCAGCCCAACGCGGCGCAACACCTGAAGTGGGACCGCGACTGGATCCCCGAGTTCTATCGTCGACAGATCGCGGCAACGGCTGCGCCCGCGGGCACGGCGCCCGATCTGGTTATCTGGCCCGAGACAGCCGTGCCGTTCATTCTGGGCGAGCGGCCGGACCTGCAGGCGGAAATCTCGGCTGCGGCGATCAACCCCCAAGCCCATGTGGTGATCGGCGGGCGGCGCGTAGAGGGTGAGGAGTGGTACAACAGCCTTGCCGTGCTTTCCCCTGGCGGTGGCGCGGCGGCACTGTACGACAAACATCATCTTGTCCCTTTCGGCGAGTACCTGCCGTTTCGCACTCTGTTCGATGCGCTCGGCCTGTCAGGCTTTGTCGGCAGTTTTGCATCCGGCCCGGGGCCGAAGCGGGTCGAAGTTTCCGGGCTTCCCGCGTTTCAACCCCTGATATGCTACGAGGCGATCTTTCCGCACCAAATGCTGCGGGGCGCCCAGCGTCCGGACTGGTTGTTGCAGATCACCAATGATGCCTGGTTTGGCACCCGCAGCGGGCCCTATCAGCACCTTGCCCAGGCGCGGATGCGCGCCATTGAGCAGGGCCTTCCTCTGGCACGCTCGGCCAACACGGGAGTGTCGGCCATGATCGATCCCTATGGCCGGGTCACTGCCTCGCTTGCCTTGGGCAAAGAGGGCTTTGTCGATGCGGTACTACCAGAGCCCCTGCCGCCAACAGTCTACGCGCGGACCGGCGATCTGCCGATGGTTCTTGGGCTGCTGCTTGTCCTCGCGACTGCCGCGATTGCAAGCCGCAACACCCGCTGATAAGTGCCGACATATGGCGGATGATGCAAACAACGGGATCCCGGTGCGAACCGACGGCGCGCCCTGGCGAAACTTCTATGGCCGCCGACGGGGCAAGGCGTTGCGACCGGGGCAGATACGCCATCTGGAGACCACGCTCAGGACCTTTTCCGTACCCGGCGTCGGATGGGACGAGAACCCCTCCCGCAGAGCGGTTGATCTGAACACGCTGTTTGACCGCAGCGCGCCGGTCCACCTGGAGATTGGCTTTGGCGGCGGCGAGCATCTGCTTGGGATAGCCCAGGCCAATCCGGATGTTGATTTCATCGGCTGCGAGCCGTTCGTCAATGGTGTGGCGATGTTTCTGCCGAAGTTGGACGAGCGCAGCTTGAGCAACCTCAGGGTTCATGCGGGTGATGCACGTGATGTCCTGGATGTTTTGCCGGATCGCTCACTCGACCGGTGCTACCTGCTCTACCCCGACCCCTGGCCAAAGAAAAGGCACCACCGACGTCGCTTCATCAACCCCGAAAACCTGGCACCGCTTGCCAGAACCCTGCGACCTGGCGCCGAGTTGCGCATCGCCACCGACATTCCCGACTATGCGCGCCACAGCCTCGAGCACCTGCACAAGCATCCTGATTTCACGTTCTGCGCGAACTCCGCTGCCGACTGGCGCATCCCATGGACCAGTTGGATCCGGACCCGCTATGAAGCCAAGGCGCTGCGCGAGGGGCGTACCCCTTACTACCTGAGGTTTCGCCGGTGCTGACATCCCCCCAAAACAAAACCGGCCTGCCAAGTCGCAAGCCGGTCATGTCGTCTCCCCAGACTTGGGCAAAAGCCCTTTTTCTCCGATCATACGCCATGAGTTACAGGTACTCTAATGCAGCGCTAGTAAAGATCGGATGTCGAAAGCATAAGCATTAAAGACATACAAATGCAAATACCAATTTGTGAAACTAAAGTGGTGCAGATGGTGCCATTGCGCCCAACATGACCATGTCCTAAACCAAACTGCACCCCTAATCGGCCCGAAAACTGGATTCCAGCCCATGCGACTGACCCGATACTACCTGCCCATCCTCAAGGAGACCCCAGCCGAGGCGGCCATCGCATCGCATCGGCTGATGCTGCGTGCGGGTATGATTCGTCAGGCGGCGAGCGGGATTTACTCGTGGCTGCCACTGGGCTTCAAAGTGCTGCGCCGACTGGAACAGATCGTACATGAGGAACAGCAGCGTGCCGGCCATCTGCCGCTTCTGATGCCAACCCTGCAGCCTGCCGATCTGTGGAGGGAGAGCGGCCGCTACGATGACTACGGGCAGGAGATGCTGCGGATCAACGACCGCCATGATCGAGACATGCTGTACGGTCCGACGAACGAAGAGTTGGTTACCGACATCTTTCGAAACTCTGTGCGAAGCTACCGGGATCTTCCCCTGACGCTTTATCACGTCCAGTGGAAGTTCCGGGACGAGGTACGGCCGAGGTTTGGCGTGATGCGCGGCCGGGAATTCTTTATGAAAGACGGCTATACCTTCGATCTGACCAAGGCAGATGCGCTGCATGCCTATAACCGGCATCTGGTCAGCTATCTGCGCACCTACGAACGGATGGGCATTCAGGCGATCCCGATGCGCGCCGACGGTGGCCCGATCGGCGGTGATTATACACACGAATTCCTGATGCTTGCCGATACCGGCGAAAGCGAAGTTTTTTACGACAGCGCGGTCACGGACCTGACTTTCGGCGACCGCGACATCGATTACGATGATGTCGCGCAATGCCAGTCCGTTTTGGAGGAGTTCACCTCCCGCTATGCTCGGACGGATGAGACCCATGACGAAGCGCTCTTCGCGCAAATCCCGAAAGAGCGGCAGCGTTCCGCCCGAGGGATTGAGGTTGGGCAGATTTTCTACTTCGGAACAAAGTACTCACAGGCGATGGATGCCACTGTTCAAGGTCCTGACGGTGTCGCTACCCCTGTGCATATGGGCAGCCACGGCATTGGCGTCAGCCGCCTTGTGGGGGCGTTGATCGAAGCCAATCATGACGAGAACGGGATCATCTGGCCCGAGGGGGTCGCGCCGTTCAAGGTGGGTCTTGTGAACCTGAAGCAGGGCGATGGCGACGCCGATGCGGCATGCGACGGCCTGTATCAGGGACTGCAGGCGCGTGGCCTCGACCCACTCTACGATGATCGCGAGGAACGCGCGGGTGCGAAATTCGCCACAATGGATCTGGTTGGCTGTCCGTGGCGGATCACAGTCGGACCGCGGGGGCTCAAGAATGGCGTGGTCGAACTGACGTCCCGGCGCACCGGCGAAAGCGAAGAGATGTCGCCGCATGCCGCACTTGACCGCTGCGGCCAGATCTTCGCCGACGTCTGATCGGCGAAGTTACCGTGCGCCATCGGGGATCTTTA
>JBCCYF010000143.1:0-10470 GCA_039190275.1 Pseudomonadota bacterium
AAGCCATACAGGCTCGACCCCAATGCCAATGCGTAAGAACGCCGGTCTCGGCATGGCGCGGGTCCTTAACCTGGTGGATGAGATTGCTTGGTCGCATGCACCCGATGCGGTGGGTGCCGCGGGCCACATTGATGTCCATCCTAACTCCCGTAATGTCATCCCGGGCAGCGTCGTGTTCACGGTCGATTTCCGGTCGCCCGAGCTCAGCGTGATCGAAGACATGGAACAGCGACTGCGCGACGGTGCGACCCGGATTTGCAACAATATGGATCTGACCGTGGCATTCGAGAAGGTCGGCGGCTTTGACCCGGTCGCCTTCGATGAGGGATGCGTCACAGCGGTCCGCAACGCCGCCGAACGCCTGGGCTATTCTCATCGCAACCTGATCTCGGGTGCGGGGCATGACGCGTGCTGGATAAACCGTGTAGCACCAACCGCAATGGTCATGTGCCCCTGCGTTGATGGATTGAGTCATAATGAGGCCGAAGACATCAGCCCGGCCTGGGCGGAGGCGGGTACCAATGTACTGTTCCATGCCGTCGTTGAGACAGCCGAAATCGTTGGATAACGCGCCCGTGACCGCCAAGCGTGCTGCATTTCCAAGATGAAATGTAGTTTGATCCGTGGAACAAGGGTGTGCGTGTTACGCTGATAACAGTATAATGTGGGAGACAATACATGCGCATCCGAACCCTGACCGCAGCCGCGGCAGTAACACTGACCGCGCTGAGCGCGACCATCGCCAGTGGACAAAACCCCAAGGCCGATGAGAACTGGGACATACTTCACATTAATGAGGAAGGCGAGGAAGTGCGCAAAGGGCAGGCATTCGAATCTGTCGCCATCGTCGAAGGTCCGCGCAATTTGCGCCTGGAGGTTGGCTGCAATCGCAACGACCGCCGCTTCTTGCGTGTGCGCAAAGTACTGCCCGAAGGATCGAACAACACGCCCGATATTCTCGGCGAACGGTTCCGCCCGTTGATTTCGGTCTTCTATCGAGGTGATGAGATCTACTCCGAGCGGCAGGAACGCTGGGAGTACAACGAAAAGCGTGGCTCGTATCAGGGGCGCAATGATCGCGAATTGAACGATGCGATTTCCCGCGGGCTGCGTCTGGTAATGGAAGCGCCGCAACAGGACTGGCGCGCCCCGTTTTCCCTGGACGGATCCATGAAAGCACTGGAAAAGATTGACTGCCGCTGAGCGAGTTCGGCGCGG
The DNA here is from genome assembly GCA_039190275.1 of Pseudomonadota bacterium. Lineage (GTDB taxonomy): Bacteria > Pseudomonadota > Alphaproteobacteria > Rhodobacterales > Rhodobacteraceae > Halovulum. The sequence goes on from JBCCYF010000143.1 coordinate 1,219, forward strand.
CAGGTGATCTGGCGGGTCAGATCCCGCCGGATTGCATCAGTCGGTCCTCGCGCACTCGTCGTCGGGCCCGCCCGCTGAGCGCGATTTGGGCCCAGTCCGGAAATGCTGGAAGCATGCGGTTCAAGACCCATGCAAACCCGATGAAACAGGCTATCGAGCCAAAGTAGAACAGCAAGTAGCCCGGTGACATCAGGTCCATCGGCGTGAGCAAGATCAGCTCTCCCAGCACTTGCGAGACAATACTGTGGGAGAGGAACGTGAGGAAAAGCAGGGATCGGATCGGGCTGAGGGACTTACCCGCGACCCGCGCGGTCAGCAGCTGGGCAAAGCACATCATGAAAAAAACGAGGCTGCCGCGCGCGGTCAGATTCGGGATCTCTTCGGCCAAAACCGTGTGCGGTATCTGCATCCGATCTGTGACCTGAGACAGGATCAACAAAACAATACCCGCGGGCAGCGCGAGCCGCGGGGCGGAGAATTCGCTCAAACTCATGCGCGATACCGAAAGGTATGCCCCCGCGATGACAAACAGCAGAATGGACGGGCGCAAAACCAGCGGTTCCGTTACCCGGAAGAGCGCCAATACCAAAACGATTAGCAGAACAATCAACCCAAAACGTCGGATCACGGGGGCAAGCAAATAGCACAGGACAACCGAGACAAAGAAGTCGCGCAAAAACGCGATCGGCACGTTCGCCGGCCGGTCGGTCAGCGCAAATACTGTGTTCAACGCCGAAAGGACGCTATCGACTTCGAGGCTCTTGAGAGCGCCGGCCAGCCCACCTCCGGTGGCGAGCACCATGGCGACAACTGCCAAAACCTTTATGGCGCTCCAGGTCACCATGGGCAGGTAGACCGTTTTGAGCCGTTTCTGGACAAAGGTTCCAAAGCGCGCTTGTAGACCCCCTTGATACAGGATGTAGCCCGCGCCGAACGACAGGGCCGCCACGCTCGCCCGTCCCAGGTAATCCACATAAAACAGCCAGAACCAATGGAAGCTTCCCTCATACATGAAACTCTGCGCGCGCACGCCGGGATAGACATGCACGCCGATCATAAAAAACACGCATAAAGTCCGCACCAGATCGATCTGCACACTTTCTGTGCGCGTCAATTCCGAAGCGCCCGGTGGCGCGGTGCCATCCCAAACCTGTTGGCTCATTGCTGTTTTCCCTGCGGTGCTCAAGTGAGCTTTTTTGTTACAAATTCGTTCAGTGATCAAATCAATGTTCGAGTGTACCACGTCAAAGACGCAGCGTCTTCCGTCATAATATCGAACGCGGCAATCGCGGATTTCTGCCTGCCATACAGGCAGTTTGCGCCGGTTTGGTCTTGGAACCTGTGACCGCTCCGTTACAGTACATTCGAGCCGGGTGTGGCTGCGGCAATCCTCACACAAGCGGCATAGTTCAGGAGGGGTTCATGAGCAAAGTCATCAAGGGCGGTACGGTCGTCACCGCAGACCGGACGTGGAAAGCAGATGTACTGATCGAAGGCGAGGTGATCGCGCAGATCGGCGAGGATCTGACCGGCGATGAGGTGGTCGATGCCGAGGGAGCATATGTGATCCCAGGCGGGATCGATCCGCACACCCACCTGGAAATGCCCTTCATGGGAACCACCGCCGCCGAGACATTCGAATCCGGTACATGGGCTGCGGCGGCCGGTGGCACCACGATGCTGGTCGACTTTTGCCTGCCCGGGGCGGACGGTTCAATCAAGAATGCGATCAATGAGTGGCACCGCAAGTCCGCGCCGCAGATTTGCTCGGACATCGGTTATCACATGGCGATCACCGGCTGGAACGAGAACATCTTTGCCGAGATGAAGGACGCTGTGGATATGGGCGTGAACTCTTTCAAGCACTTCATGGCCTACAAGGGCGCGCTGATGGTCGAGGATGATGAGATGTTCGCCTCGTTCCAGCGCTGCAAGGAGCTTGGGGCGCTGCCCATGGTCCATGCCGAAAACGGCGATGTGGTCGACCTTCTGCAAAAGGAAATGCTGGCCAAGGGCATCACCGGCCCCGAGGGCCACGCCTATTCCCGACCGCCTGAGGTCGAGGGCGAGGCTGCCAACCGGGCCATCATGATCGCTGATGCTGTGGGCACGCCGCTTTACATTGTTCATGTCAGTTGTGAGCAGGCGCACGAGGCGATCCGGCGGGCGCGCCAAAAGGGCAATCGTGTCTACGGTGAGCCACTGGCGCAGTTTCTCTGCCTTGATGAAAGTGACTACTTCGAAAAGGACTGGGATTACGCTGCGCAGCGCGTGATGTCGCCACCGTTCCGCGGCAAGGAGCATCAGGACGGTCTGTGGGCCGGGCTTGCCGCTGGATCCCTGCAAGTGGTCGCAACGGATCATGCCGCCTTCACCACCGAGCAGAAGCGGATGGGGCGGGACAACTTCTGTATGATCCCGAACGGCACCGGCGGGCTTGAAGAGCGTCTTGCGGTTCTCTGGACCAAGGGCGTCGAAACCGGCCGGCTCACACCCGAGGAGTTTGTCGCCTGTACGTCGACCAACATCGCAAAGATCCTGAACATCTATCCCAAGAAGGGCGCCCTGGTCCCCGGTGCGGACGCAGATATCGTGGTCTGGGATCCCAAGATCACCAAGACACTCTCGGCCACAAACCAGAAATCTGTTCTGGACTACTCAGTTTGGGAGGGGATGGAGGTCACAGCTCAAGCACGCTATACGCTCAGCCGGGGCGATGTGATCTGGGCCTGGGGCCAGAACTCTCAGCCTCAGCCCGGTCGCGGCAAGTTCGTCCCTCGCCCTGCATATTCCTCGGCAGCGGCGGCGCTCAGCAAATGGAAAGACCTCAACAGCCCCCGCAAGGTTGAGCGCGATCCGATGAACATCCCGGCGGGCATTTGACGGTGAGCGCGCCGCCACGACTGCGGGCTGGTCCGGGTGCCCGACCTGATAGGGCGCGCGTGGGTTTTGCGGCGGCGGTCGAAAGCTATGCGTATTTCTTCACGCGGGCATATATCGGCGCCCCGATTGTGTTCGCTGTGGTGACAGCGATCCTGTGGATCCCCGTGGCGATTTTCATGCTCTTCCTGCCGCCGCCCTACAATCTGGGTCAGCCCCTTTTACTGGCGGTGTTTTGGGTCAAGAGCATCCCTGCGGCAGCCTTGGCGGGTCTGCTGGTCTGGCTGGTGGTCTTTGCCCTTGGACGGGCCTTGCGGCTGGAAAGGGGCGGCGTAATCCTGCTTGCTGCGGTCCCCGCACTCTTTGGCGGGGTCTACATCGGCCTTACCTACACGGCCGGGATCGCACCACTGGACGCCCTGGCCGACGTGCGGGTGGAAGAGGCCCGCTTGGCTGCCGTCCTATCGATTGTCGTCGGTCCGCTGGTGGCGGTCATGGGACTGTCGGGGACGTAAGCATGGGTGCGACAGCCGGTCCTGCCGCAAAGGCCAGTTATGCAATCGGAAGGCGGGGCTCGTGATACCAGGCGAGACTATCCCTCCGACGTCGACGCAATCGGCAGTGCACCCTGCCGTCGTTGAAGCGCGGGATCTCAACCTCACGTTCGAGACGAACGACGGGCCGGTCCATGCCCTGCGGGACGTCAACCTGACGGTTCAAAAGGGCGATTTCGTGTCCTTCATCGGCCCGTCGGGCTGCGGCAAGACCACCTTCCTGCGGGTCATGGCGGATCTGGAAAAGCCGACCTCCGGTACGATCACCGTCAACGGGGTCTCGCCCGAAGAGGCGCGAAAGTCCCGCGCATACGGCTATGTCTTTCAGGCGGCTGGCCTCTATCCCTGGCGGACCATTGGCGGAAACATCCGACTGCCGCTTGAAATCATGGGAGTTTCCAAGACCGAACAAACCAAACGCGTGGCGCACGTACTTGGTCTTGTGGAATTGGAAGGGTTTGAGAAGAAGTACCCATGGCAGCTGTCAGGTGGTATGCAGCAACGGGCCTCGATCGCCCGGGCGCTGGCCTTTGACGCAGACATTCTGCTGATGGATGAACCCTTTGGCGCATTGGACGAAATCGTACGGGACCGTCTGAACGAACAACTACGTGCGTTATGGGCGCGGACCGAAAAAACCATAGGATTTGTCACCCATTCCATTCCGGAAGCCGTCTATCTGTCGACAAAAATTGTTGTGATGAGCCCGCGTCCGGGCCGGATAACCGACATCATCGACAGCCCATTGCCCGCCGAGCGGCCGTTGGACATTCGCGACACACCGGATTTCATCGCGGTCGCGCATCGGGTGCGCGAGGGGTTGCGCGCCGGGCACAGTGATGCGGTGTGAGCGGTGCCCCAACGGCAACAGCCTGCCCCCTTGCCGGGACAGGCTGTCGACTTCATCCACGGCCATCGGCGTCCCCGCCTGTACCGCAGGGATCACCAAAGTCCCAATTGGTAACTTTATCCTTAATATATCCCCGCCGGAGGCAATTCACACTTTTGGCGCATCAGAGACTTTATGCCTCCGGCGGGGATATTTCGGGGATAAAGTAGAGGGCTGCCTGTGATGCGCACCGCCCTTTCGATCAGCCTCGTGCTGGGGGTGATATATGTGCTTTGGATGGCAGCGGTCCCGGTGATGAATATCAAATGGGAAGTGGCTCAGGCCCAGCGGGCCGGGGTCGCGGCGGTAATTCCCGAGACCGGCATCCGAACCGCTGGAAACTGGGAGCTGCTGGTTGCCAATCCTGGTGTGATCCCGGGCACTTATGCGCAGGAAAAGCCCCGCTTGCCGGCGCCGGCGCAGGTGTTTTCGGAGTTGTGGGACACCACCGCGAACAAAAAGATCACCTCAAAGCGAAGCCTGATTTACCACGCACAGGTGACCTTGAGCGCCACGCTGCTCGGCTTTGCGATGGGCACGCTGCTGGGCATTGTCCTTGCCGTTGGCATCGTGCACATGAAAGTTCTAGACGCCTCGGTCATGCCATGGGCCATAGCCAGCCAGACTATCCCAATCCTGGCGATCGCGCCGATGATCATCGTGGTGATGAATTCGGTCGGCATTACCGGGCTGGTGCCCAAAGCGATCATTTCCGCCTATCTCAGCTTCTTCCCGGTAGTGGTGGGCATGGTCAAGGGGCTTCGAAGTCCCGACGCGATGCAATTGGACTTGCTTCGAACCTACAGCGCCGGACCGGGACAGGTGTTTTGGAAACTCCGGTTGCCCGCGGCGCTGCCGTTTCTGTTCCCCTCCCTCAAGATCGGCATTGCCGCCGCTCTGGTTGGCGCCATCATCGCCGAGTTGCCGACCGGCGCGCAGGGCGGATTGGGGGCGCGGTTGCTGGCGGGAAGTTACTATGGCCAGACGATCCAGATCTGGTCCGCGCTCTTTGGTGCTGCGATTGTTGCGGCCATGCTCGTCGGGGCCATTGGTCTGCTCCAGAGCTTGTTGCTTCGGGGCATGGGGATGGTGCGGTGACCGGGGCGTCCGGACCCATTCCGACGGCCATCGGGGCCATCGTGCTCAGCGTGTTGGCGCTGCTGCTGGTCTACGCCGGTGTTGAGCGGTTTTCGGCCTTTGGTGTGGCTCTGCTGGCCGCGATGGCGTTGACGGCGACCACCTGGCACTGGACCAACATGGGCCGTGCCGGTGTCCTGCCGCCGTTAGCACTTGGGGCGGTCATACTTCTTCTATGGGAGGTTGGCACCCGCGCCTATGCCGTGCCGGGTATCATCCTACCTTCGGTCAGCGCCATCGCCGTGCGCTTTGTGTCCAGCGGCGACATCCTTTGGCAGGACTTTTTGCAGACTTTTGTGAAAGGCGCGCTTTCGGGGTACTTCATCGGTTGCGGGGTTGGATTTTTGGTCGCGGTGGCGTCAGACCGGCTTCCGTTCCTGCAACGGGGTCTGCTGCCGGTGGGCAACTTCCTTGCGGCCATGCCGATCATCGGAACCGCCCCGATCCTGGTCATGTGGTTCGGGTTCGACTGGCAATCCAAGGCTGCCGTCGTCGCCCTGATGTGTTTCTTTCCGATGCTTGTAAACACCGTACAGGGCCTCAGGGCTACAGAGGCGATGCAGCGGGACCTGATGCGGACGTATGCCGCGAGCTACACGCAGGCGCTGGTCAAACTCCGCTTGCCAGCGGCGGCCCCTTTTGTATTCAATGGCTTAAAAATTTGCACGACCCTGGCGCTGATCGGCGCCATCGTCGCGGAATTCTTCGGTTCACCCATCGTGGGAATGGGCTTTCGGATCTCGACCGAGGTCGGGCGCCTGGCCTTGGATATGGTGTGGGCCGAGATTGTGGTGGCAGCACTTGCGGGCTCCGCCTTTTATGGTGTGGTAACGCTTCTGGAGAGAGCGGTCACATTCTGGCACCCGTCGCAGCGCCGGGGCTGATGTTCAACAAGGAGAACCGAAATGAAGAGACTACTAGCGACAGCATTCGCACTGGGTGTAGCGAGCGGCGCGCAGGCCGCGGACGATGTGACGCTGCAGCTTCAGTGGGTAACGCAGGCGCAGTTTGCGGGCTATTACGTTGCGCTGGACAAGGGCTACTACGAGGAAGAGAACCTGAACGTTACCATCAAGCCAGGCGGTCCGGACATTGCGCCGCCGCAGGTTCTGGCAGGCGGTGGCGCGGATGTAATGCTGAACTGGATGCCAAGTGCTCTGGCGGCGCGCGAAAAGGGTCTGCCGGTCGTCAATATCGCACAACCCTTTAAGTCTTCGGGCCTGATGCTGACCTGTTGGAAAGACACCGGTATCAGCACGCCCGAGGACTTCCGCGGCAAAACCATAGGGGTCTGGTTCTTCGGCAATGAATACCCTTTTCTGAGCTGGATGAGTCAGCTTGGCATCCCGACCGATGGGTCCGAGGATGGCGTCACCGTTCTGAAACAGGGGTTCAACGTGGATCCGCTGCTTCAGCGGCAGGCCGATTGCATCAGCACCATGACATATAACGAATACTGGCAGGTGATCGATGCTGGTGTGACGCCAGAGGAACTTGTGACGTTCAAGTACGAGGATCAGGGCGTCGCCACGCTTGAGGACGGGATCTGGGCGTTGGAAGAGAACTTGGAAGACCCCGCTTTCGCGGATAAGATGACGCGGTTCGTGCGCGCCTCGATGAAGGGATGGAAATACGCCGAAGCAAACCCTGACGAAGCTGCGGAAATCGTGCTGGACAATGATGCGACCGGCGCGCAGACGGAACAGCACCAGAAGCGGATGATGGGTGAGATTTCCAAGCTTACGGCCGGTTCGGACGGCTCGCTGGATGTGGCGGACTATGAGCGTACGGTGGCGACCCTGCTGGGTGGCGGGTCGGACCCTGTCATCACCAAGGAGCCAGAGGGCGCCTGGACATCTGTTATCACCGATGCGGCGTTAAACTAACTTCGCAGGGCGCGGCCACGGTCGCGTCCCCAACCAAACGGAGGCGCGTACCGCGCCAAGTCTATTCTGGCCTGCCCCGGGTATATGACAGCCGGAGGCCCTCAGCCGAGTTCGGGGCAGGGCGTTCAGATCAGCAGGCCATACGCCCCTTCGTGTTTCAACAAGGCGACCTTGGTTTCGACACCACCTGAGCCGGAGTAGCCGCCGATGCCGTCGGTGGCGACAACACGGTGACATGGAATGATCACCGCGATGGAATTACCACCGCAGGCGGCGCCGACCGGTTGTGGCATCGCGTCAAGGACTTGGGCAATCTGTCCGTAGGTGCGCGTTTCACCGTAGGGGATAGACCGGATGGCGGCGTTGACGGACTGCTGAAAGGCGTTTCCGCTGGGGCGCAGAGGAAGGTCGAACACCTGCAGTTCATGGGCGAAGTAGGCCGCAAGCTGTTCCGCGGCCGTGCGAAGAAGCGGCGTGTGGTCGTGTCCGCCTTTGCCCCAGGTCAGCGCGGTGATAGTGTCAGCGGCTTCTGTCAGGGTGATCCAACCGATAGGGGTTCTGACGGCGCGTTGCGGCACGTCAATCACCGTAGGCGGTGCGATACCACTCCACGATCAGCGCTCGCTCCTGCGGTTCCATATAGCTGAGGTTCGCGGGGGGCATCGCATGGCTGACGCCCGACTGCAGGTAGATCTGTTTGGCCTGCCGGGCGATATGTTCCGCCGTGTCGAGGCGTACGCCCTTGGGCGGCCACAGGATCCCATCCCATCCCGGCTCGGCGGCATGGCACATTGAGCAGCGACCCAATATGATCGCCTCGACCTCGGTGAAGCTGTCGGCGGCGGCAAAACGTGCCTGTGTCGGTGTCAGACGGACCGTGGCCTCAGGGTTTGTGCCGCGCATAGGGGCGCTGGACAGCCACATAATAGCGATGAAGATCAGGGCCGTCGCGGCCCAGGTCCAATGCGGGTTGCCGCTGCCCGCATGTATCGTATTGAAGTAGTGCCGGATTGTGACGCCCATCAGGAACACAAGACTTGCAATAATCCAGTTGTATTCGGTGGCAAAGGCCAGCGGGTAGTGGTTTGCCAGCATCAGGAATATGACCGGCAGCGTGAGGTAATTGTTGTGCGTCGAACGCTGCTTGGCGATCTTGCCGTACTTGGCATCTGGTGTGCGCCCGGCCTTGAGGTCCGCCACGACGATTTTCTGATTGGGGATAATGATCATAAAGACATTCGCGCTCATGATCGTCGCGGTGAAGGCACCCAGATGCAGCAATGCAGCCCGCCCCGAAAAGACCTGGGTGTAGCCCCAAGCCATCGCCACCAGCAACACATACAGCAGCAGCATGAGGCCCGTACTGTTGTCGCCAACGCGGCTCTTGCACAGAAAATCATAGGCAACCCAGCCAAATGCGATCGATGCGAGGGAAATCGTGATCGCCTGGGCTGCGTTCAGGTCGCGGACATTTGGGTCGATCAGATACAGCTCGGCCCCGAGGTAATATACCAATATCAAAAGGGCAAACCCGCTTAGCCAGGTTGCATAGCTCTCCCACTTGAACCAGATCAGATGTTCGGGCAGCCGATCTGGAGCCACCAGGTACTTTTCGATGTGATAGAACCCGCCGCCGTGTACCTGCCATTCTTCACCATGAACGCCTGCGGGCATATCTTCGGCCCGCCGCAGCCCAAGATCGAGGGCGATAAAGTAGAACGACGACCCGATCCAGGCGATACCGACGATGACATGTGTCCAGCGGACCGCAAACTCGATCCAAGCTTCAAATATGGCGAGGTCCATCATACCATTGGCCCGAGTTGCGTTATGTCCAATCTATGCAGGTTTGCGGCACAAGCGGAAGGCGGGAGTGACGGAAAACCAGTTCGGATCCTGTTGTTTC
>JBCCYF010000144.1:0-10375 GCA_039190275.1 Pseudomonadota bacterium
AACGCGATGGCATGTATCAGGAAATCCATCTGACCCCAACGCTCTTCAATGGCCTTGAAGGTCTCATCAAGCGATGCCTCGTCGGTCACATCGCAGGACAGGACGAAGTCGGACCCTACTTGTTCGGCCAGCGGTCTTACGCGTTTGCCCAGAGCCTCACCCTGATAGGTGAAGGCCAGTTCGGCACCTTGGTCATAGCAGGATCGCGCGATGCCCCAGGCAATCGATTTGTCATTGGCCAGACCCATGATCAAACCGCGCTTGCCCTGCAACAGCCCCTGTGCCATGTCGATGCCTCCGCCCCTCTTCCATTTGTGTTGGGTCTAGGGGATTATGTCGGGAGCGGCAATAGATCACGATTGATGACAAAGGTGTAGCAATGGCTGACGGACGCAACGGCATTTTTGCCGGGGACGATCCCTTTGCGTTGGCGCGCAGTTGGATGGCCGAGGCTGAGAAGTCCGAGCCGAATGACCCCAACGCAATTGCCCTTTCAACCGTGGACGCCAGCGGTATGCCGAACGCCCGCATGGTGTTGCTCAAGGAAATCGAAGATGCGGCCTTTGTGTTCTATACCAACTACACCAGCGTGAAGGCGATCGAGATCGAAGGCGCCGGGAAGGCCGCTTTTGTCATGCATTGGAAATCACTGCGCCGCCAGATCCGTGTTCGCGGCACTGTCACCCGGGAAGAAGGGCCTCAGGCCGACGCCTACTATGCCAGCCGCTCACTGCCCAGCCGCTTGGGGGCCTGGGCATCGGCGCAATCGCAACCCCTAAGCAGCCGAGGCGCCCTGATGGCGGAAGTCGCGAAAGTAACCGCGACCAAGGGTCCCAATCCCAAGCGGCCGCCGTTCTGGGGCGGATTTCGCATTTCGCCTAAAGAGATCGAGTTTTGGGCCGACGGGGAACATCGGTTGCATGACCGCTTTCGGTGGAGTGCAGACGGGCAGGGCGGCTGGACGACCACCCGGTTGTGCCCCTGATGAGCCGATCCCCAATTCTACTGCTCACCGGCGCAAGCCGCGGCATCGGCCATGCAACCGTAAAGCGATTTTCGCGCGAAGGCTGGCGCGTCCTGACCTGTTCCCGCCACGCCTTTCCGGAAAACTGTCCGTGGGATGCGGGAGAGGAAGACCACATTCAGGTCGATTTGTCAGATCCGAACAGTGTGATCGAGGCGGTTGAAACCATACGGGACCGACTGCCCGGCGGCGAGCTGAATGCCTTGGTCAACAACGCCGGTATCTCGCCCAAGGGTGAAAGCGGTGCGCGACTGGACACGCTGACGACCGACCTGCGCAGTTGGGGACAGGTCTTTCATGTGAACTTTTTTGCCCCGGTGCTTTTGGCGCGCGGTCTGATGGGGGAGCTTACTGCGGCAGGTGGGGCAATCGTCAATGTCACTTCGATCGCCGGCGCGCGTGTCCACCCATTTGCCGGGGCTGCCTATTCGACCTCAAAGGCCGCGCTGGCCGCGCTGACACGTGAAATGGCACATGATTTCGGGCCGAGGGGCGTCCGGGTTAACGCAATTGCCCCGGGCGAGATCGATACAGACATATTGTCCCCCGGAACCCAGGATTTGGCCGATTCGCTGCCGCTGCGCCGGCTGGGCACACCCGCCGAGGTGGCCGAAACGATCTACTTCCTGTGTTCGGACAACGCATCCTACATTACGGGCAGCGAAATCGAGATAAACGGCGGCCAGCACATATGAGACAAATATTGCGCACGAAACCCAATGTGCCGCCATTTCTGGTTGCAAGGGTCCTTTGGAATATGTAGCTATCACAAATAATTACTGTGTCATCGTCGGTTCGTGTGCTAATGTCCGCTGAAATGTCGCAGTTCGAATGTACGGAGATTACATCCGAAAAGAGTACTGGGGGCGGCCCATTGTGTGTTTGATGGTTCGCAAGTGACGTGATAGGGGTCGAGTTCTATGGCTCACCGGGGGGTGCTATGGAACCTGCGCGTCACGCTTTGAGTGATCGAAATCTTTAAGATTCTCCAGGGTATGGGAATGATCAAAGGTCACGTAAAGTGGTTCGACTCAACCAAGGGATACGGCTTCGTAGTCGTGGACGATAATCTTGGTGATGTGTTGCTGCACGCCAATGTGCTACGGAATTTCGGTAGGAGTTCGGTGGCCGAAGGTGTGGAAATCCTGATGGACGTCCAGGGGACGGACAGGGGACGGCAAGCGGTCGAAATCCACAAAATTGAAACATCCGCATTGGATGAACCTCAAGAGGTGCCTGCACCAAGCAGTGAGGTCTACAGCGGTCAGGACGCGTCCGATCTGTCGGCCTCTCGCGTGAAGTGGTTTGACAAGGCCAAAGGGTTTGGTTTTGTGAATGCATTTGGCGATCCGGACGATATTTTCGTGCATATGGAGGTTCTGCGCCTCTATGGCCTGTCTGACCTGCAACCCGGTGAGGCCATTTGTGTGCGCTTCAAGGCGGGACCGCGCGGCAAGACGGCGGTCGAGGTTCGGTCCTGGGATCATGCCAACCTGGTCATGCGCGGTACACGTACGTCTTGATCCGCCGACTTTGCCTGGCGATTGTTTTCTGCAACTTAAGCGTGCCTGCACTTGCCCAACAGGTATGTGCAGAGGACGTGCTTGACCTTAGAGCCGGAGGGTCGGTCCTGCGTTTCTCGGTCGAGGTTGCCGATACCATCGATGAGCGTGCCCTTGGTCTGATGCATCGCGCCGCCATGCCTGAGTTTTCGGGTATGCTGTTTGTCTATGACCGTCCGCAAACGGTCGGGTTCTGGATGCGAAACACGCTGATTTCCCTGGATATGCTGTTCGCGGATGCGCGTGGCGTGGTACAACGGATCCATGAAAATGCGGTACCGCTGTCTGAGGAAAACATACCGGGCGGAAGCGATATTCAATATGTTCTTGAGATCAATGGCGGCCTATCGGAAACACTGGGTCTGCGTGCGGGCGCCGAATTTCGGCACCCGGCGATAAATGCCAATATCGCCGCATGGCCGTGCCCGTAACCTATGGCGATTAGACCTTTCCACCCGCGCGACAAATAGATATGGGAAAGGCGGATCGGGGCGTGGCGCAGCCTGGTAGCGCGTTCGTTTTGGGTACGAAAGGTCGTGAGTTCGAATCTCGCCGCCCCGACCATTTCAACTATCGCAGAGTCACCGCATAGGCCTGCTGATCGGTCAAGAACCAGCTGCACCGTATTTCGACCACCTGATCGCGCAGGTCATAGGCCCGGCGATCCACACGCAACATCGGGGCACCTTCCGACAGCCCCAACGCCTCGGCCACACCAGGTGGCGCACCGACCGCGGTGAGCCTGTCCTCAGCCCGTGTCACGCTGATCCCCGCTGCCGACTGATAAAAGGCGTAGAGTGCATTTGGCAGTTCGGTCTTGGCCGTCAAAGAGGGAAAATCATCCGGCGAGATATAGACGTGTTCCACCATCGCGGGCGTATCCGCCACCGCACGGATCCGGGTGATCTGCCACAGCCTATGTACGCCCTTAAATCCGCCGAGCCCCTCGGGCACGGGAACACGTTCTGCGGTTTGCGACCACATCGACGGCAGGATCGCTTGATCCGCGTGGTCGCGCATTTTGAAAAAATGGAAAAGTGCGCGTGCCTCGGTGTGTTCAGGGACAAAGGTTCCGCGGCCCTGGTGACGTTCGACCAGGTGCTCGGCGGCCATGTCATCAAGGGCTTTGCGCACGGTGCCCTGGCTCACCCCAAGTTCCGACGCAAGGGCAAACTCGGATGGCAACGCGCGCCCCGCCTTCCACTGGCCATCCGCGATACGGGCGGTCAATGCCTCGCGGACCTGGACATAAAGGGGGCGCGCAACGGTTTTCATCCATTTCACGCTTAGCAGGGTTGAGCGCGGCTGCAAAGTGTGATGTATCATATCTTATATAAGAATTTAGATGCTGGAGAGGAGAGGTCAAATGGCCGTACCGCAACTGCTTGTGCACGATGCGAAGGACAATGTCGGCGTTGTCGTCGTCGAGGGACTGAGTGCGGGAACCGATATGCTTTGCGTCGTCACGCATGACAACTCGGACTTCCGCCTAACCTCGGGCGCTGACATACCCATCGGGCACAAGGTGGCGCTTAAAGACCTTAACGAGGGTGACACGGTCATTAAGTACGGTGAGGACATCGGTAAGATGGTCGGCAGCGCGTCCAAGGGCGGACATGTCCACACACACAACTGCAAAACCAAACGCTGGTAGGGGGCGGAAATGGCATATGATGCAAGCACTATGACGGTCCAGGCCTGGCGCAGGGACAACGGTCGGGTGGGCGTCCGGAATCACGTGATTATTCTGCCGGTGGACGACATCTCGAACGCAGCCTGTGAAGCGGTGGCAAATAACGTAAAAGGCACGATGGCCCTGCCGCACGCGTATGGACGTTTGCAATTTGGCGAGGATCTGGACCTGCATTTCCGCACCATGATCGGGACCGGAGCAAATCCAAATGTTGCGGCCGTTGTTGTAATTGGCATCGAACCCGAGTGGACCAAGGTAATCACGGATGGGATTGCCAAAACTGGTAAACCGGTCATGGGTTTCTCGATTGAACAGAAGGGCGATTTCGAGACCATCCGTGCCGCAAGCTGGCAGGCCAAGGAGTATGTTCACTGGGCCTCTGAACTCCAGAAGGAAGAGTGTCCGCTGACCGACCTGTGGGTCTCGACCAAATGCGGTGAGAGCGACACCACCACGGGCCTCAGTTCCTGCCCGACCGTCGGCAACATGTATGACAAGCTCATTCCCAACGGGCTGTATGGATGTTTCGGGGAAACCTCGGAAATCACTGGGGCCGAGCATATCTGCGAGAAGCGCGGCGCCACACCAGAAGCGTCAGCCAAGTTCATGAAGATCTTCCAGGCCTATCAGGACGATGTCATTTTTGCGCATCAGACCGATGACCTCAGCGATAGTCAGCCCACCAAGGGCAACATTCTGGGTGGGTTGACGACGATTGAAGAGAAAGCCCTGGGCAACCTTGAGAAAATCGGGCGTGACTGTACCTATATCGATGCGCTGGAGCCCGCCGAAGCACCGGAAAAGGGGCGTGGGCTTTACTTCATGGACACATCCTCGGCTGCAGCCGAATGCGTCACACTGATGGCCGCGGCGGGGTACGTCGTACATACCTTCCCGACGGGACAGGGCAATGTGGTTGGCAATCCGATTGTTCCGGTGATCAAGATTTCGGGGAACCCACGGACGTTGCGGACAATGTCTGAGCATATCGATGTCGATGTTACAGGTGTCCTGACCCGCGAAATGACCATAGATCAGGCGGGGGACAGTCTAATCGACATGATCCGCCGCACATCCAACGGACGGTTGACCGCAGCCGAAGCGCTCGGCCATAGGGAATTCGTAATGACAAAGCTCTACCGCTCTGCGTAAGGTTGAATAAGCGGGTGCAAACTCGCCAGCAGTACCGGTATAGTGGGTACGATAGTGTTAGGAGCGGCCCCCGAATGGCTGAGCTAGTGTCAATAACGCTTAAAGAGGCGGGGGAGTTGGTTGAAGCGGCTCTGGTGGCCGCAAACACCAGCCCAGAAAATGCCAAGATCACGGCGCGGGCCCTTGTCCGCGCCGAAGCTGACGGGCAGGGGGGGCACGGGCTTTCGCGGGTTCCAAGCTATGTCGAGCAGGCGCGGAGCGGTAAGGTAGACGGCCATGCCGAACCTCAGATGGAGATACTCCGGCCCGGGCTGATCCGTATCGACGCGGGGCATGGTTTTGCCTATCCCGCGATTGCGAAAGCCATTCCACAACTGCTGATCCGGGTAAACTCCTGCGGGGTCGCAGCGGCCAGTATCCATCGTTCGCATCACTTTGGTGTGGCCGGTCACCATTGCGAGGATCTGGCCAATCGCGGGTATATCGGCTTTGTCTATGGCAACGCCCCTAAGGCAATGGCCCCGTGGGGAGCGACGCAACCAGTGCTTGGGACCAATCCCATTGCGTTTGCCGCACCGCTGCCCGACGGACCCCCGCTGGTCATCGATATGGCCCTTACGACCGTGGCCCGCGGCAAGATTCTGGCCGCCCGTGAAGTGGGTGCCGATATTCCCGAGGGGTGGGCCTTGGGTCCGGACGGGGCGCCCACCACCGACCCGGCCACCGCGCTAAAGGGCAGTATGGCGCCGATTGGCGGGGCAAAGGGCGCGGCACTGGCGCTGATGGTCGAAGTGATGTCCGCAGCACTGGCTGGCGCCGCCTTTGGCACAGAGGCGTCCAGCCTGTTTGATCCGGACGGGCTGCCGCCCAATCTGGGCCAGAGCATTTTGGCGATCGATGCCGATACCATGTCCGGTGGTACGTTCCTGTCCCGCATGGCGGACTTGGCCGCCACCTACGAAGACCTTGACGGTGTTCGTCTTCCCGGCGCACGGCGGATCGATCTGCGCGCACAAGCTAATGCCGAGGGGCTGCGGATCGATGCCGGGTTGTTGGAGAGAATTCGCGAGCTGGCCGCGGCATGATGCGGCGGACGATCGGGTCGCGGCACGGGCAACCAGTCGAGGAAGCCACGCTTGAAAGCGGCGACGCACGGATCGCGGTCATGAACTACGGCTGTGTTATCCGTGACTGGCAAGTGCCCGAGGATAACGGCGATCCTGTCCACTGCATATTGGGTTTCGACAGCTTCGATCCCTATCCCGAGCACTCAAAATCCTTTGGAATTCTTGCGGGGCGGGTGGCCAACCGAACCGCGCGCGGCCGGTTCACGCTGGACGGTCAAGAGTATCACCTCCCCGTCAACAACGGTCCCAACCATCTGCACGGCGGGCCCGAAGGCTTGGGCAAACGGCTGTGGCAGATGGAAACGGACGGGGCAGGGCTGGTCCTGCGCTACCACAGCCCTGATGGCGAAATGGGATACCCCGGGGCGGTAGCGTTTGAAACGCGGATGTCGCTGAATGGCGCGCGGTTGCGAATGGAAATGCTGGCCGACCCCGACCGGCCCACACCGATCAACCTGGCGCAGCACAACTATTACAACCTGGGCCGCAGCCCCGACATCCTGGAACATCGCCTGCAGATTGCCGCCAGCCGCTACACGCCGGTGGACGCGGTTCAAATCCCGACGGGCGAGATTGTATCCGTCGAAGGAAGCGTTCTCGACTTTCGTCAAACCGCGCGCATTTGCGATGTCGACCCCGGGCGGCAGGGGGCAGATCACAACTTGGTTTTGGATGCGGATCGGGAGTTCTCGGACCCTATTGCCACGCTAAGTGCAGCCGACACCGGTCTGCGCCTCCGGATATTCAGCGATCAGCCCGGCGTGCAGCTGTTTACGGCCCAACCGATGAACGTGTCTCATCCCGGGCATGGCGGACAGCACTACGGTCCCTTTGGGGGCATCTGTCTTGAGGCGCAGCACTTCCCGGACAGTTTGAACCAGCCGGACTGGCCATCAATTATCGCCACGCCAGATGCGCCGTATCATCAGGTTCTTGAACTTGAAATTGCCGGGTCATAGACCGCCAAGCGCGCGCAATTCCCGCTCCAACGCCTCAATCGTGGTCTCGTCTCCGGCCTCCAATGCATAAACCCAGGCATGCGTGAGGTGAAATCGCCGTGCCTGGGGCAGTGTCATCAGATCGGCCGCCTGACGGTACAATGCGACCTGTTCCTCGACCGGTCGGGCGGCCTTCAGCGCCGCATCCAGCGCAGCGCGCCTATCCAAGGCGATGCGCGGCCCAGTCGTGAAAGCAGTGGGTGGGGCTGTCCATCACGGCGGAAAATCGTCCTCCGTCAAACCGCGGTGCACCGCGACCCTTCTGCATTCCTTCGACGACAAAGATGTCCTCGACAAAGACCTCCTTCCACATTGCCGCGTTTTTGGCACGCAAGCCGGCAAGTGCGGCACCCTCGGCCGCCTCAGCAGTGGTGTAATAGATCTCGATGTGCTCCACCGTGCGATCATGCGCCTGGGGTTCGAGCCGTATTGCAAAGAAATGGTCGCGATGTATGCCCAAAAGCACATTGGGATAGAGCGCTATATACTCCGCACCCGTATCCCACTTCTCCGACAGTCCGGTGAAGTCGGGGAACGCAAGGTCGGGATCCAGTTTGGGGTTATACACCACCGTCCCCTGGCCCGAGAACATCTGTGGCGCCTCGATGTGATAATGATCCTCCAGCCTGGAATAGCTGTTCAGCCCCGGATGAACCCAAGGCAGGTGATAGCTTTCACAGTAGTTCTCCACTGCCAGCTTCCAGTTGCAGTTCACGGTCAGTTTAAAGGATGAAGCCGACCCGCCGTGATACACCGGCTTGCCGTCAAACTCCGACCAGCGATCCTTCAGCGGTGCAATCCAGCTGTCAAACTCGGGCGCATCCCCTGAGATATTCACAAAGACCATATCAAGGTACATGCCGCTGCAAACCTGTGTCAGCCCGGTCTGGGCTTGGTCGACGCTATCGTGTGTGTTCACACCCGGCCCGCCGACATGGGGCGTGGCGCGGAGCGCGCCGTCGTGGCTGTAGCACCAGGAATGATAGGGGCAGCGGATGACACCGCCGATGGTTTTGGGCTGGTCCACAAGGATCATGCCGCGATGACGGCACACATTCTCGAACACCCGTAGCATGCCCTCGCGATCCCTGACCATCAGCAGCGGGATGCCCAACAGGTCGACCGGATAGACCGAGCCCGGATCCGGGGCATCCCGACCAAACCCTATGCAGACCCAGCCGGCCGCGAACAGCCGGTCCCGCTCAAGCATCAGCGCGTCAGCGGTGGTGTAGAGCGTGTTCGGTAATCCCTTGGCGACCTCGATCGGCCGGGTGACCGCCGTAAGCTCGGCGGACAGCTTGGCTAGGTCCAGCATGCGCTCCCCCAATTGATATGATGCAGAATCCTAGGGTCACAGATCGCCGCGAGTCGATAGGGAATCCGACACGCTGTGTCGGGTTCGTCGCACATCACCGATTCTGCAAATCGGACAGGATCACCGCATATAGGCCAGGACTTCACCAGGGTGCGCTGCAATAATTGTATAATTTGAATACAATTATAACGTTCTGATAACATGAGATATTAAGGATAGTTAACCGAAGGTTAACTGAATCTCACCCGACATCCCATATTCAAAAACCACTGCCAACACCCCGCATTTGGTAGGTTTTCCCGGGTCAACCACAATTTATGTCAAAATTGTAAAAATTTGCGTTGACCACTTTGGTCTTGTGGCGCAGGTTGTGTAGGCCGAGTTTGAAACCACCATATTTAGTGGCTTAACACTAAACACAGAACCCGGCCGATACCCGAACTGAGGCTCCGGCATACAGGCCGCGGCCCGGCCCAGCGTAAAAGCGCGGGCCGTACTCACGAACGTCTATGGACGAGGCAGACAAAATGAAGATCGCTCGGAACTATACCACCAAAGAAACCGGCGCTTATGGCGCGATCAGCTGGCGCAGCGCGTCCTCGGAAATTCGAAATCCCGACGGGTCTGTGGTGTTTTCGCTGACCGACATGGAAGTGCCGGACAGTTGGTCTCAGGTCGCCTCGGACGTTCTGGCGCAGAAGTATTTTCGCAAGGCCGGTGTTCCTGCGATCACCCGCAAAGTAAAGGAAAAAGGCGTCCCTGCCTTTCTGCAGCGGTCGGTGCCGGATGATGAGGCAATGAAAAGCCTTGCGGCCGAGGACCGGACAAGCGGTGAGGTCAGCGCAAAGCAGGTCTTTGACCGGTTGGCCGGTGCATGGTGCTATTGGGGTTGGAAGGGCGGCTACTTCGATACGGAGGCCGATGCGCAGGCCTACTATGATGAAATGCGCTATATGCTCGCGACGCAGGTCGCCGCACCCAACAGCCCGCAGTGGTTCAACACCGGCCTGCACTGGGCCTACGGAATTGATGGACCCAGCCAGGGTCATTTCTACGTCGACTTCAAGACCGGCAAGCTTACAAAGTCGACCAGTGCCTACGAGCATCCGCAACCGCATGCCTGTTTCATCCAGTCTGTTTCGGACGATTTGGTCAATGACGGTGGCATCATGGACTTGTGGACCCGCGAGGCGCGTCTGTTCAAGTATGGATCCGGCACGGGAACAAACTTCAGTTCCCTGCGGGGTGCGAACGAGAGCCTGCGCGGTGGCGGCAAATCTTCGGGGCTGATGAGTTTCCTCAAGATCGGCGACAGGGCAGCTGGCGCAATCAAATCGGGTGGTACAACCCGTCGTGCGGCAAAGATGGTGATCTGCGACATGGATCACCCCGATATTGAGGAGTTCATCAACTGGAAGGTCATCGAAGAGCAGAAGGTCGCGTCGCTCGTGGCCGGATCCAAGCTGCACGAGAGCCGGTTGAACGACATATTCGCGGCCGTGCG
>JBCCYF010000145.1:0-10198 GCA_039190275.1 Pseudomonadota bacterium
CGGGGTCCATGCCGAAGGCATGTTCCGTATCGGCCATATGGGTCACTTGAACCCACCCATGATACTGGGAACCCTGGCAACCATAGAAGCGGGCATGAGTGCACTGGGGATCACGCATGGGGGCGGTGCGCTGCGCGCAGCGTCGGATGTGATTGCGGGGGCACTGCTGGATCAGGCAACCGCCGGCGCCGCTTGAGCAAGGGCACAAGTTGCTTCGCATACCGCCAACCCATGACGCAACGTAAAGCGCATGCGCGACCTGGCGGGCAGCAGCGCGTTTCATTTCATCATAACGTCGAAACGCCTTAGCCGTTGGCGTCAGCCAGCGCATCCGGCAGCGCCTGTTCAAACAGATCCAGATCCTCGGGTCGACCGGCGCTGACCCGGATACATCTGTTCTCCGGCTCAACAAAGGGCATGCGGACAAAGACACCCCGCTGCACCAGTCCCTCTAGGACCAGCTTCGCATAGGCACCATCGCGCCCGCAGTCGAGCGTCACGAAGTTTGTTGCCGAGGGCAGTGCGCGCAGGCCCTGCCCTGCCGCGATCTCGGTGATCCGCGTCCGCGCCGCTTCGACCTGCGCGATCACATGCGCCAGCCACTCCGGCGCGCCAAGGGCGGCAAGGGCACCCGCCTGTCCGATCC
This sequence comes from Pseudomonadota bacterium, assembly GCA_039190275.1. Taxonomy (GTDB): domain Bacteria; phylum Pseudomonadota; class Alphaproteobacteria; order Rhodobacterales; family Rhodobacteraceae; genus Halovulum. Next base: position 647 of record JBCCYF010000145.1, read on the forward strand.
TGTTAACACCGAAGTGATTGCGCACCTTGGCAAAACTGCCAATCAGCACCGGCGCGCCAATCGCATAGCCGATCCGCGCGCCGGCCATTCCATGTGCCTTGGAAAAGGTCCGCATCCGGATCACCTGGGGGTTGTCGGGCTGAAGCGGCGGGAGCGTGCCCGGAGGCGCAAACTCCCCATACGCCTCATCCAGACACAGCACGGCGCCCGCAGGCAGGGCATCAATCATCCGCTGTACCACCTGCGCGATATGCCAACTTCCCATCGGGTTGTCCGGATTGGCCAGGTAAATCAGTGCGGCATCGGTCTCCCGCGCCGCGTCAAGCAGCGCATCAGGGTCTTCGGCGTCATCGCGAAACGGAACCTGATGCAGGACACCGCCATATCCCAGCACATGATAGTTAAATGTCGGATAGGCCCCGCGGGAGGTTACAACCGGGGTGCCCGGGGCCACAAACAGCCGCGCAAGCGCGCCCAGCAGACCATCGATACCCGCCCCGACCACGATGTTTTCCATCGCAACATCATGGTGCGCGGCGAGCGCCGCGCGCAGATCGTGGTTTTCGGGGTCGCCGTACTTCCAGACTTCGGCCGCGGCGGCCTGCATGGCCGCGACAGCAGCGGGCGCCGGTCCGAACACACTCTCGTTCGCGCCCAGCCGTGCGCCGAACCTGCGGCCCATCGCCCGCTCCTGGGCCTCGGGACCGACAAAGGGCACTGATGCGGGGAGACCGGCGATCAACGGGGTGAAACGGGGGGTCTTCATACAGCGCCCCGGTCGGGTTCGCAGGCCGGATACCGGGACTGATGTTCGTTTTGTGATCGGGCGAGGGTCTCAAGGCGTGCACCCTGCCGTTCACTGAGCCCGACCCGCGCGGCAGCCAGGTTTTTGGCTGGGCGGAGCAATGTAAACTGATCGATCAACGCGCGCACCCACACCCTGTTCCGGCAGCCCTTGACACCTGTGCGCGACCAGTCTCCACGGTCACTCCATATCCGCCAGCCGTGTCTGGGCGGCCTGCAGCTTTTCCAATTCCGCCTCAAGATCGGTCAAACGGCTGCGGGCTTCGTCCACAACATCCTCCGGCGCGTTGGCCAGGAATTTCTGGTTGTTTAGCTTGCCCGCCAGCGCGCCGCTTTCCTTTTCCAGTTTTGCCAGAGCCTTGGTCAAGCGGGACTTTTCCGCGGCCACATCGATCACGTCCGCCAGCGGCAAGCAGAACGTTCCGCCCTGCACGGGAAGGGTCACCGCCCCTTTGGGGGCCACATCGGCGGTCAGAAACTCAGGCACACGGGCCAGACGCTCGATCAGGCTGCGGTTGCGGTTGAGCGCATCCTGGCCCGCGGCATCCAGCTCGATCTGGATCAACGGCACCTTGGCACCGACCGGGACATGGGTTTCCGCACGCACCGAACGGATCTGCTCGATCAGATCAATGACCCAGGCCATTTCGGCGTCCGCCGCCGCATCGGCCAGATCCGCCGCCGAGTATGTCGGCCAGTCGGTGTGGACCAACATCTTCGGACGTGCGGCGGTCTGCTTCCACAGCTCTTCGGTGATGAAGGGCATGATCGGATGCAGCAGGATCATGCACTGATCCAGCGCCCAGGACATGGTCGCACGGGTCTCGGACACAACCGCCGGGTCATCGCTGGCCAACAACGGCTTGGCAAACTCGATATACCAGTCGCAGACCCTGCCCCAAACATGGGCATAAAGGCTGTTCGCTGCGTCATTGAACCGATAGGCGTTCAGGGCGGCATCACAGGCCTCCACCGCCCGGGCTGTCTCGCCGATAATCCACTTATTGGCAGTTTGCTGCGCGACAGGGACAGTGTCGCCGGCGGCTCCGTAGGCCTCGTTCATCTGGGCAAAACGGACAGCGTTCCACAGTTTGGTGCCGAAGTTGCGGTACCCTTTGATCCGATCGGTCGACAGCTTCAGGTCCCGCCCCATGGCGGCCATGGCGGTCAGCGTGAAGCGCACGGCGTCGGCGCCGTATTCATCGACAAGGTCCAGCGGGTCGAGGACGTTGCCCAAGCTTTTGGACATCTTCTTGCCCTTCTCGTCCCGGACGAGGGAGTGAACATATACGGTGTGGAAGGGTATTTCATTCACGGTCTCAAGCTGCATCATCATCATCCGCGCAACCCAAAAGAAGATGATGTCAAAACCGGTGATCAGGACATCGGTGGGGAAGTATTTTTGATAGGCGGGATCTTCGGTATTGGGCCAGCCGAGGGTGCCGATGGGCCAGAGACCGGAGGAGAACCAAGTGTCGAGGACGTCGGGATCTCGGCCAAGGAATATAGTGATTGTGCCGGACGAGCCGTCTCCAACCTGCGCCGTGCTTGCCAGAAGGCGTCCGTCCGCATTGAAGTTGGTTAATTTATCGGGAGCTGGCTGCAGGTTAACCTGTGCATTCGGGAATTGCCGCTCATAGTGCTGCCGAGCAAGTGCGAACGCTTCCGCTTCCGTCGCGGCGCAAAACCGTTTCGGCTCACGCCTGACTTCCATCTCTACAAGTGGTGGCAGATCTTTTAACTCTTCGGGGTTAAAGTCAGGCCCATACCAAACCGGGATCTGATGGCCCCACCAGAGTTGGCGGGAGATTGTCCAGGGCTCGATGTTCTCCAGCCAGTGGAAATAGACCTTCTCGTGCTGCTTGGGCAGGATCTTGACACGCCCGTCGCGCACCGCATCGATGGCGGGCTGCACGATCTTGGCGGTATCGACAAACCATTGGTCGGTCAGCATCGGCTCGATCACCACCTTGGAGCGATCCCCGAAAGGTTGGGTAATGGTCTTGGCCTCGACCAGCGGGATTTTCTTGGGAAGGGCCTGGCGCTCGTGATCCTCCTCCGCAGCCTCCCATGCGGGGTTCGGGACGGTGACGGCCAGCCCTTCTGACGTGATCTGGTCGACAACCCTCTTGCGTGCATCAAAGCGATCCAGACCGCGCAGGTCATCGGGCACAAGGTTGAGCGTATCGACCTCCTCGCCGCTGAACGCGCCGCCTTCAGCAATCTTCTGCGCGCGCGCCGCGGCTTGGGCATAAGGCGCACCATCGTCGCGCATGTGTCCCTTGGTATCCATCAGGCGATACATCGGGATGGTGCCACGCTGCGCAACGGCATAATCGTTGAAATCATGCGCGCCGGTGATCTTCACCGCACCCGATCCGAACTCTGGGTCGGGGTAGTCGTCGGTGATGATCGGGATCAGGCGGCGGTGCTCCTTCGGACCTACGGGTATTTCGCAGAGTTTTCCGACAATTGGCGCGTAACGCTCGTCTGATGGATGAACCGCAACCGCACCATCGCCCAGCATCGTTTCCGGCCGCGTGGTGGCGATCGAGATGTAGTCGCGGGTCTCGCGCAGCACCTCGTTCCCGTCCTCGTCTTTCTCGACATACTCATAGGTGGCCCCGCCCGCGAGCGGGTATTTGAAATGCCACATATGGCCCGCAACATCGATGTTCTCGACTTCCAGATCCGAAATCGCGGTCTCGAAATGCGGGTCCCAGTTGACCAGCCGCTTGCCCTTGTAGATCAGGCCATTGTCGTACATCTCGACAAACACCTTAAGCACCGCATCGTGGAAATTCTGTCCGCCCGGAGATCCTTCGGGGTCCTGCGGCGCGCCAGCCATGGTAAAGGCTTCGCGATCCCAGTCACAGGACGCGCCGAGTTTTTCCAGCTGGTTGCGAATGTTCGAGCGGGATTTCTGCTTTTGCTGCCAGACCCGCTCAACAAATTTCTCGCGGCCCATGTCCCGGCGGCCGATATTGCCTCCCCTGGCCAGCTCACGCTCGACCACCATTTGCGTGGCAATCCCCGCGTGGTCGGTCCCCGGTTGCCACAGCGTGTCAAAGCCGCGCATCCGGTGCCAGCGGACCAGAATGTCCTGAAGCGTATTGTTGAACGCATGCCCCATATGCAGTGCACCGGTGACATTGGGCGGCGGTATCATCACGCAAAACGACTCGCCGATGGGCGTGGTATGGACCCCGGCGGCAAAGGCCTTGGCATCCTCCCATGCGGCGGAGATTGCGGCCTCGGAGGCGGCAGGATCAAAGGTCTTGTTCATCGGCATATCGGGTGTTCCGGCGTGGCAATTCAGCTGTCGCGACTGCATAGCGCGGCGCGTGGGCAAGGGAAAGGGCGTGGTTGACATAGCCGCGGTCTCGGGCTTGGTGGAGGGATGGAGCCCCCAAAGGCAAAGTCCAAACTCGCCCTGATGGGACGGTGGTACATCATGTTCATCACCGTGCCTCTGCTGTTGGCTGTGGTTTTCGGGATTGTCGCGATGGTCACCGGGCAAAAGGCGCAACGACTGGCCGGCGACGGGCAAACCGTCCAGGGCACCATCACCGGCCAGGATGTTCGGATCGAACGGGACAGCGACGGCGACTCCCGGCGGGTGTACTACCTTGAGGTGCGGTTCCAGGCAGAGACGCGTCCGGTCACTACGGAAACCAAGGTGAGCCGGGGCTTCTTTCAGGCCCAGGACTTGGGCGATACGCTGCCGGTGCGGTACTGGCGACCGGACCCCCAAGTGAACCAGGTCGAGCCCGGATCAACACGGAACCAACGGTGGTTCACCACTATATTCTCGGCCCTTTTGCTTGCCGGGTCGGGCTATGCGGCAATCCAGGGCATTGGACAGGCCACACGCTGGGGCCGGGTCCGAGACTACGGGGAGCGTCGTGTCGCGGTCGTGAAAAACCATGCGCGCACCTCGTTCAAGATCAACAACCGTTCACAGTATCGCGTCGAGTGGCAGGACTCCGCGGGCTCGGCCGGTCGGTCTTTTCTGAGGAACCAACGGCAGCTGAAAGATGTGCCAATCGGCAGCGAAATCTGGGTCTATGCAGATCCCGATGGTCGTCTTCCTTCGGTCTGGGAGATGGATGTGGGCACTTCTGCGAATTGAGGCGCTGGACACCGCTGTTGGGGGCGGTATTTTAGTGCAAAGTTCCCCTCCCAGCTTGCGAGAGTCGACCATGAGCAAATTCGGTGCCAGCCAGCCTGCCCTGCGTAAAGAAGACATCCGTTTTCTGACCGGGCAAGGCATATATATCGGAGATGATGTGCCGGACGGGGCCTCTCAGATGGTGTTTTTCCGCTCGCCCGTGGCGCATGGCCGGATCACTGCGCTGGACGTCTCGGGCGCGCGGCAGGCGGACGGGGTGCTGGCCGTCTATACGGCGGCCGATCTTGAGGGAAAACTCATCAATGAAATGGACTACGACACGGTAAGCCTGCCTGGTGGCGGCTCTGGCGCCGCCCCGGTACGGCCTATGCTGGCCGATACACATGTGCGGTTTGTCGGCGAGGCCGTTGCCGCCGTCGTGGCGGAAACGCGGCAGGCCGGGTTGGATGCGATTGAGATGATCATGTTCGAGGTGGACGATCTGCCGGTGCATGTCGAGACCTCCGTGGGCGGTCCGGCCATTCACGCCGAAGCGCCTGACAACCTGGCGTTCGACTGGCACTATGGTGACGCAGCGGCGACCGAAACGGCTTTCGACGCGGCGGCGCACACAGTGCGGCTCGACCTTCTGGACAACAGGATCATCTGCAACGCGATGGAAACACGCGGCTGCTGGTCACAGATGCAGGGGGGTCGGCTGCACCATGCGGTCAACGGTCAGGGCGTCTGGGGCACCAAATCGGCACTGGCCAAGAAACTGGGCATGCGAAAGGAAGACGTGCGGGTCACCACGCCGGATGTGGGGGGTGGCTTCGGGATGAAATCCTTTGACTACCCCGAGCAATTTCTGGTCTCCCTGGCAGCGAAGGACCTGGGGTTCGCGGTCCACTGGATGTCCGAGCGCGGCGAGGCGATGTTGACCGACAACGGAGGGCGCGACCTGGTCACCGTGGCTGAAGCGGCTTTTGACGCCGATCTCAAGCTAACAGCTTTCCGGATCAATTCGGTGTGCAACCTCGGCGCCCATAACTCCGGTTTCGCGCAAGACATACAATCAAGCCTGGCCCTCAAGGTCGTGAGCGGTATCTATGATGTCCAGATCGGGTATTTCGGCGTAAAGGGAGTTTACACCAACACCGTGCCGATCGATGCTTATCGCGGCGCAGGCCGGCCAGAGGCGATTTACGTTATTGAGCGTCTGATGGATTACGCCGCGAAGGTGTTGCGCGTCGATCCGCTGGACTTGCGCCGGAAGTCCTTCATCCCGGCGGAGAAGTTTCCCTATACGACGTTTTCCGAGCAGATTTATGACGTCGGGGATTTCGAAACGTTGTTGCAAAAAGCCGAGATCGAGGCCGACGTGGCCGGATTTGCCGCCCGCAAGGCCGATAGCGCTAAGCGCGGGAAGCTGCGTGGTATTGGACTGTCCTACTATATCGAGTCCATTCTCGGCAGCCTGAACGAGACCACGAAAATAGACTTCGCCGCCGATGGCATGGTCGATGTCTATGTCGGGACTCAGTCCAACGGACAGGGGCACGAGACGGTCTTTGCTCAGATCCTGCACGCACGCGCAGGCATTCCTTTTGACAAGATTCGATACATCCAGGGCGACAGCGACCTGATCGCCAGGGGTGGCGGCACCGGCGGCTCCCGTTCGGTCACGATGCAGGGGAATTCTATCAACGCCACGGCAGACATCATGATCGAGAAGTTCAAACCCCTGGCCGAGGAGGACCTTGAGGTCTCGGCCGCGGATCTGGTGTTCGAAGATGGTGCCTTCGCGGTGGCCGGGACCGACCGCCGCGTTACCCTGATGGCGCTGGCACAGACCGCGCGCAGCCGAGGACAGGCGGATCTGCTGACCACCGAGTATGAGAACACGGTCGAAGCCAGATCCTTCCCCTATGGTGCTCACTTTGCCGAAGTAGAGGTCGACCCCGAGACCGGCGTAACCGCTTGCGTGAAATACACCGTTGTCGATGACTTCGGCGTGCTGATGAACCCCATGATCGTCGAAGGGCAGGTGCATGGCGGGGTCGCGCAGGGAATTGGCCAGGCTATCACGGAACAGGTGGTCTATGACGACAGCGGCCAGCTGTTGTCCGGTACGTTTATGGACTACGCCATGCCCCGTGCGGATGATGTGCCGTTCATTCCGTTTTCGACCGAACTGATCCCCTCAACAGCCAACCAGATGGGCATCAAGGGCTGCGGCGAGGCCGGAACCGTCGGCGCCCTCGCTGCGGTTACAAATGCCGCGCTTGACGCAGTGTGGGACGCGGGCGTCACACATATCGATATGCCACTGACACCTGTGCGTATGTGGGGATGGCTCAATGCGGCACAGCGCGTGGCCGCCGAGTGACCGGCCCCCGGGGTTGACTCGCCCAGGGTCGCGTCCGACTGTCCGCCTATGGTCAGGATCCTGGGCAAGAACTACAAACTGGGTCTCAAGGTCGGACCCGAGCGTCGGTGGTTGCTGCGACCGGCGTCCAAAGCCAGTACCATCGGCGCGTATGCCATTGCTTTGATCGCTCTGCTTCTTCACTTTATTTAAGGCGTGGCGATCAAACCGGGAACCAATCGCCCGCAAGGGCTGATGGACTTGCGCGCCCCGGCGCGCTCAACTGAGCAGGTCAAACGCTGCTGCTGACAAATTGAGCGCCTACCGGCGCAAGTCTATACGCCCTTACGGGCAGCCGGTGCTAACGGCGGCGTGCCACAGCCTGTCCGAGGATGCTGTCCAGTTCGAACCGTGTCACACGCATCATTCCTGTGCTCCGGTCAAAATGAAGCACAAATTCGAAATTCGTTTGCTCCGCAAGCCGCTTGGGTGAGAATCCGGCACCCCGCGTGTAGACACCGGCACAGGTGGAGTTGGTGCCCTCGTCACGCCGTGGACCGATACGGATCTGCGAGCCCCGCGCGCCGTCGAAAATGCGGATCACCCGGTCACAGGCCGCGCCGATGGGATGATCCCTCAGGATGTCATAGGATGCGCTGATCGGATCAACGGTACCACCCTGGCTGCCGGGGGTCACGTCCCAGGGTCTGGGCGCACGTCTTGGGGGTTGAAACACCACGGTTGATGGCGTGCCGGAGGTATATCGCATCTCGACATCCCGCGCACGATCACCTGTACCACTTGTCGCGCGATAAACCGCCGGACGCAGCGTGCCGTCCGACCGTATCGTACCGCTGCTGGTGCCATCGAAGGATACCTTCAGAAAAGCACCTACAAGACCGCCACCCTGTACGCGCCCCCGTGCCGTATAGCGGTCACCGCTTGTATTCACAGCAAGCTCCATCGTACCGATCTTTAGCCCCGCAACCGAGATCGTGTAGGACTGACGCAAGTCGCCATTGGCCTGCGCCGGACCGTCAAGCGCAAATGCAGCAAGACTGAGTGCCGCCAACCTCAGCAAGGTCATCATCGTCTGCATGCCTCAAACCTCCAAATCGGGTGGTCTGACCCGATGGGTTGCCAATGTGCCGCGCCGTCTCTAACCGGGTATATGGCACAGTCCAGGCCAAATTGCAGGGGCGCAGGTAAGCGCGCGGTAAAAACGGTGATCACTTTGCACGACAGTCCCGAAACACTTGCAAAGCGTGTCGCGTCGGGCGAGCGGCGTGCACTGGCCAAGGCGATAACGCTGATCGAAAGCGCTCAGGCAGCAGATCGCCCCCTTGCCGAAGCGGTTCTGGCGGCGCTGCCGACGACTGCATCACCCGCGCTCAGAGTGGGCTTGTCGGGTACGCCGGGGGTGGGAAAATCCACTCTGATCGAAGCCTTGGGGATGCGACTGACCGCCCAAGGTCACGGTGTCGCCGTGTTGGCGGTGGATCCGTCCAGCGGGCGCAGCGGTGGGTCGATCCTGGGCGACAAGACACGGATGGAGCGCCTTTCGCGCCAGTCGAACGCCTTTATCCGCCCGTCGCCCGCACAAAACCAACTCGGAGGCGTTGCGCGCCGAACCCGCGAGGTCATCCGTCTGGTCGAAGCTGCCGGCCACGATATTGTATTGGTCGAAACAGTGGGCGTGGGCCAGTCGGAAACCATGGTGGCGGGTATGACGGATGTGTTCGTCCTTTTGCTTGCCCCTGCTGGCGGTGATGAGCTTCAAGGGGTGAAACGCGGGATCATGGAGATCGCGGATGTGGTCCTGGTCAACAAGGCGGACGGTACCCTTGAAGCGCAGGCCAAGGCGACTTGCGCGGATTACGCGGGCGCATTGCAGTTGATGCGGCCCCGGCCTGAGGATCCACCGGGGTATCCGCGCGCGATGACAATTTCGGCCCAAAGTGGCGCCGGTCTGGATGCGGCCTGGGAGGCGGTATCCGAGCTGTTTGCGGCCCGCGACACCTCGGGCGCCCGTGCTGCGCGCCGCGCCGATCAGGACCGTGCATGGTTCTATGCCGAGATCGACGCGCAGCTTTTGGCCCATGTTGCTGCCGACCCATCGCTCGCGAAACTGCGGCAAAAGCTGGAGCGGGAGGTCACAGGCGCCACACGCTCACCAACCGTGGCTGCCCGCTGTCTGATCGATGCCATGTTCGGCAGGACCGGGCAGACATAATGTATCCCTGCCACGCATCGGCGACGCCCCGAGGTA
>JBCCYF010000146.1:0-10152 GCA_039190275.1 Pseudomonadota bacterium
ACCGCAGATGCGGTGGTCATGGGCGCCAACGCCATTTTCAACCCGCACCTTCTGCTCAGTTCGGGTCTGGATGACGGCCCGGTGGGCCAGCGCCTGCACGAACAAGGGTCGTTCCGCGCTTATGTCTATCTTGACGGGATGCGCGGGTTTCAGGGGTCGTCCTCGATCACTGGGCACGGGTACATGCTCTATGATGGGGAGCATCGCAAAACAGCCGGGGCAGCGCTGATTGAGGGGTGGAACGTGCCGCGTTTCCGCCTGGATCATGGCCGTTGGACCGAAATGACCGAGCTTTACATCATTGTCGAGGATCTGCCCAAGGATGAAGACACGGTGACCATCGATCCAGACGATCCCAATCGCCCGCTGGTCACCTATTCGGGGCACGGGGAGTACTTTTATCGTGGGGTCGAGCGCGCTAAATCTGAATTGCACAAAGTCCTGGCACCACTGCCGGTGGAACGGATTGAGTATCGGCCTCTGAACTTTACCGAGGCACACAATCAGGGCACCACGGCCATGGGAGACGATCCCGAGACCAGTGTGGTTGACCGCAACCTTGTGCACCACAAGGTCCGCAACCTGCATGTCCTCGGCAATTCGGTCTATCCAACCGGTGCGCCTGCCAATCCGACGCTGACAAATACGGCACTCGCCACCCGTGCGGCGGAGGTGTTGGGATGAAACTGGTCCGTCGAAGTTTTCTTACGCTTGCAGGTGTTACGATCCTGGGCACAGCTGCAATCGGCCTTCCGCTTACCTGGCGCAGCGAACGCGACCTTGTCGAAGCGCTGCTGCGAAAGCACTTACCGGATTTGCGGATGGAGAAGGACCAGATTGACGATTTCGCCGCCGACTTTCTGGAAAGCTACAAGCTTAAGGGTCGCCAACGGCGGGAGCGTATACTGGTCGGGGCGCGTGTTCTTCAGACCCTGCCGGATGGCGTGACCCAGGTGGTTCTGCCTGGCGCAGTAAAAACCCCACTGGCGCGGCTGGAGCGGGAGTTGTTCCACGCCTTCTTTCTGGGAACCGATTTTCTTGAGGTCTATCAGGACACGTCGACCACCGTTTCCTATCTGTTCATTCCCGACCCCTATGACGTGGGGTGTTCGAACATGTTGGCGCAATTCGACGAATGATCGTGCCGTCATCGAACGGCAGTTAAAACCGCAAGCAGGTGTGCGCCCGGGGCCCTGCAAGCCTGTCGCGCCACTGGCCCCCGTATCTTCAAGGCGCCCCGTTCCTGTGGGGACCCTGACGTGATGGCGCTTCGCGTTTGTTCAGGAACCTCAGGTGAAGCCGGGGATTTCGGGCGGCGCCAGCTGGATCAGCAGAAAGGCGCGGTGCCTTAGCGCGTCACCCCTCCAACCAGCCGCGACATCGCCGTGCCAGATGGCGTGTTTTCCGTCAGCAGGCCTTTTTCCACTCCCGCACGATCGGGGGCCCCTTTGTTCTGGCTGACCTTCCACTTGCCTGTCAGAGCCTCGATATCGATCTCGAATCCCACCAGCCCCTTGAGTTGGCGTTTCGTGAAGTCACCCGGTGCATCTGCAACCTCCCACGGGGCGTCGCGTGGCGCCTCGTGACGCTGTGTCAGAGAGGTCAAATGCGCCATGAGCCAGGCGGGGTCAGTGTGAAAACGCAATTGCCCTGTGGCGTGCACCACGGCGTAGTTCCAGGTGGGCACAACTTTCCCGTGCTCTTGTTTGGACGGATACCAAGAGGGTGTGATGTAGCTTTGCGGTCCTTGAAACACGGCAAGTACGGATATCGGTCCGTCGGTACCCCGGTAGAGCGGATTTGCGACCGCAAGATGCCCCCGCAACACACCGTGTTTGGACAGTTCAGCACACAGCTCCAGCGGCACATGGTCTGCCGAGAGTGTGCCTGTGGCCGAGGAGACGAGCGTCGCGAAGGGATGTGCGTGCATAAGTGCCTGCATCACATCTACACGATCCTCTCGGAAAAGCGGTGGTTCATACATCAGTCATATCCGGATGGTGTAATTGCCTGGTCCCGATAAAGCATAGTCACCGCGGAACGCAAAGCCCGCGGTTCGGTCCACCACTGCCCGGGTGCCCATTACTATGGCCCATGCGACCGCAGCAGGCGATTGAACGCCGCCTCCAGATAAACTGTGGTGTTCCGTTCAGCGTAGCCGTGTCCGCGATTGTGCATCAAAGAAGTAAACCGGGTTATCCCCGATCTGGACGCTTCCGTCGCTTCCCTCCTGAATGCTCCGGCCGTCCTTGGCCTCCGCAATCAGACGTACGTTGTCATGTGTGTGAAGATAGACGTAGCTGACCCCACCGAGATGCTCGATCAGATCAATCTTCAACGGTCCGCCGGGGGTTACATCCAGATGCTCTGGCCGCATGCCGACAATCACGGGCGAGCCGACAGCGGGAAGTTGCACCGGCGCGGGGATTGTCAGATCACCCAGTGCTGGAACGGTGACCTGCCCATCCCCGGCGACGCCATCCAGAAAGTTCATCGCGGGTGAGCCGATGAAGCCGGCGACAAACTGATTGTCCGGGTCGTCGTAGAGGTCCAACGGGGCGCCGACCTGCTCGATCACACCGGCCCGAAGCACGACGATCTTGTCCGCCAGGGTCATCGCCTCGACCTGATCATGGGTCACATAGATCATCGTCGCGCCGATCTCATTGTGCAGGCGGCTGATTTCGACCCGCATTTCGACCCGCAGTTCCGCGTCCAGGTTCGACAGCGGCTCGTCGAACAGAAATACTTTCGGGCCCCGGACAATGGCCCGACCGATGGCAACCCGCTGTCTTTGCCCGCCCGACAGTGCCTTCGGCTTGCGATCAAGGTATTGATCCAACTTCAGAATTGCACTCGCCTGGCCGACCTTTTTCTCGATCTCCGCCGCCCGGACGCCGTTCATTTTCAACCCGAAGCCCATATTCTCGCGGACGGTCATATGCGGATAGAGCGCATAGGTCTGAAACACCATGGCGACGCCGCGCTCGCTTGGGTCGCGATGGGTTACATCCTCGGCGTCAATCTTGATCTGCCCGCCGGTGGTTTCTTCAAGGCCCGCGATCATTCGCAACAGCGTGGATTTCCCGCAGCCCGATGGGCCAACGAAGACAGCAAACTCGCCCTCCTCGATATCGAGGTCGACCCCGTGGATGACCTGAGTTTCGCCGTATTTCTTGATCACGTCACGCAGTACGACACCCATGTCAGGCACTCCTTGGTTCGGAAAGATGTTGTGGAAAGGCCCAGGGCTGAAGCTGGGTCGCAATATCCTGCGCGGTGTTGCGCAGGTCGGGCGCATAGGCCGCCAGATCGTTTAGGGAGTGGCGCAATGTGGTACTTGTGACCGAAAGCCCGCCCATTGGCTCGGACGCGGTGTTCAGAATCGGAACCGCGACGCAAATGATACTGGGTTCATGCTCTTCGCGGTCGAATGACACCCCCTGCGTCCTGATCTGTTCAAGCTCCTGCCGCAGGCTTTGCGGGTCGGTCAGTGTGGCTGACGTGTGGCTTTGAAAGGCCTGCGCACGCAGGGCCCGGACCAGGTCATCCTCGGGCAAGAACGCCAGCATAGCTTTGCCGACCCCGGTGCAATAGGCGGGGCCCACCTTGCCTGCGTCCGAAAACATGCTGATCGGTTTGGTCGCGTTGCGTTTGTCCACATACAGGACCTGACCGGCGTCCAGCTGCGCCAAATGCACGGTTTCGCCCAGTTTAGCGCTGAGCTGGTCCAGAAAGGGTCGCGCCACCGGCGCGATCGAGGTCTGGGCCCAGGCGCCATGGGCCAGCCGAATCAGCCGCATGCCCAAAGCGTAGGTATTGCGGTCCGGATCATGGCTGAGCATGCCCTGGTTCGTCAGGGTCTGCAGCAGGCGGTAAAGCGTCGCCTTGGGGTACACTTGCCCGTCCAGCAATTCGGTAAACCGCACGGGACGGCCAAAGGCCGCCACGGCCTCAAGCACATCCATTGCTTTTCCAACGGTCCCGTCGGCATGTCCGGGTGTGGTTCCCATTTTCCTCCCCCTGGTCGCCCGATTTTGATCCGGACTGACATCGTGGTTGTTGACAACTGTAGATTAGGCGTTCATCATTTTCAATAATCAAAACTCAGTTCCATTATGTGAAACTAACTTGGAACAACCATCTGGGAGGACATGATGAATTCCATTCTTAAAGCGTCGCTTGCGGCGCTGGCCACGACGGCCGTTTTGGGCGGACCCGTGCTGGCCGATGGCCATGCCAAATTGTCAGGCGATCTGAAGATCTTCCTCGACACGTCGAACCCTGCGCCGCGGGCGACAATGGAAGATATGATTGCGCGGTTCAACGCGTTGCACCCGGACCTCAACATTGAAACCAACGTCATCGACCGCGAAGCCTACAAGACCCAGATCCGGAACTTCCTGACTGCCAACGCGCCGGATGTGGCCACCTGGTATGCTGCCAACCGCATGCGTCCCTATGTGGAGGCGGGTCTTTTCGAGGATGTGTCGGACCTTTACGCGGACCCCGAAATTGGCGAGGCCCTGGCCTCGACCAAGGGTGCGCTGACCATCGACGACAAGCAATGGGGGGTCGCCTATACCTACTACCAGTGGGGCGTGTACTACCGCGAGGATATCTACAACGAGCTTGGTCTGACCGAACCGTCGAACTGGGAAGAGTTCAAAGCCAACTGCCAGGCAATCCTCGATTCGGGCCGGAAATGCTTTACGATCGGGACCAAGTTTCTTTGGACGGCGGGCGGCTGGTTCGACTACCTGAATCTGCGCACCAACGGGTTCGACTTCCACATGCAATTGGCAGCGGGCGAGGTTCCCTGGACTGACGACCGCGTTCGTCAGACCTTTGCGAACTGGCGTGAGCTGATCGACATGGGGGCCTTCATTGACAACCATGCAAGCTATTCCTGGCAGGAAGCACTGCCATTCATGGTTCAAGGGGATGCTGCCGGATACCTCATGGGGAACTTTGCCGTCGCACCGCTGCGTGATGCGGGTCTGACGGATGACCAGATCGACTTCTATCAGTTCCCCGCGATCAACCCGGATGTCGCCATGGCCGAGGATGCACCGACCGATACGTTCCACATCCCGGCGCAGGCGCAGAACAAGGATGCGGCGCGGGCGTTCCTGAAGTTCGTCGTTTCGGCCGACAACCAGACGCTCATCAACAACGGTGAGAATTTGGGTCAGTTGCCGGTGAACGCCGGGTCGTCCGTTGACGATGACGAGTTCCTGAACCAGGGCTTTGAGATGCTGTCGCAAAACAGCACGGGCGGCGTCGCGCAGTTCTTCGACCGCGATTTCCCGGCCGAAATGGCCAAGGCCGGTATGGAGGGTTTCCAGGAATTCATGGTCAAGCCCGACAATCTGGACTCCATCCTGGACCGCCTCGAGCGGATCCGCGCACGCGTCTACTGACCGGATTGGGGTGGGCAGATTGCCCATCCAAAGCCGTTGCCACCGGCCCACCCGCTTAGGGTGGGTTGTTCGCCCAGCAGTATGAGGAGAGTATGATGGCAGATGCAGCCCTTCCTGCGGCCGGTTTGGCCCCACCGCCGCGAAGCTGGTGGAAGCGGAACCAGCAGACCCTCGCGCCCTGGCTCTTTCTCGCGCCCGGTGCGGCGTTTTTTCTGCTGTATGTTATTTTCCCGATCTTTCAGTCGTTTCAGGTGTCGTTCTACCAATGGGACGGTCTGGGTGAGGCCGAGTTTGTAGGCCTGCGCAACTATGATGAACTGCGCTACGACGATGCGTTCTACACCTCCCTGTGGAACAACGTCATCTGGCTGGTGCTCTATCTTGCGGCGATCCCGGCGGGACTGTTCATCGCCTTGTTCCTAAACCAGAAGGTCTTTGCCATTCGGCTCTATAAGTCGTTGTTCTTCTTTCCCTTTGTGATCAGTCAAGTCGTTGTGGCCCTGGTGTTCAGCTGGTTCTACGATCCCACATTCGGGCTGTTCAACGAGTTCATCGGAGTGTTCGGACTTGGACCGGTGGCGGTTCTGGGGGACGAGCGATACGTCACGCTGGGTATTATCGTCGCCGGTCTGTGGCCCCAGACGGCCTATTGCATGATCCTGTATCTGACCGGCCTCAATGCCGTTGACCCCGAGCAAATCGAGGCGGGGCGTCTGGACGGCGCGAAAGGGTGGAAGATGCTGTGGTATGTGGTTCTGCCACAACTCAAACCCGCCACCTTTATCGCGTTTGTGGTCACGGTCATTGGCGCGCTAAGGTCCTTTGACCTGATCTCGGTCATGACCAACGGCGGACCGTTCGGCGAGAGCCGGGTGCTGGCATTCTACATGTTCGAGGTTGCGCTGAGCGAATATGGCTTCCGCATGGGCTACGGCGCGGCGATCGCGGTCATCCTCTTCATGATCATGATGGTCTACATCGCCTTCTTCCTGTGGAAGATGTACCGCGACGAGAAGGAGGGCTAAGCTGATGTTTCCAGCACCCGTTGAGAAATCCGGCCCCCTGGCGCGCATGGGATACCAGGCGCTGCTTCCGGTCGTCCTGATCATCTGGCTCCTGCCGCTGATTGCTGTGGCCGTCTTTTCGATCAAACCTGAAAGCGACTTCGCCAACGCCAACTACTGGGGATGGCCCGAGAACATCGCATTCTGGGAAAATTATGGGCTGGTGTTCGCCGGATCGGACATGCCGCGGTACTTAATCAATTCTGTGTTTATTACCGTGCCGACAGTGATCGGCGCGGTTGCATTAAGCTGCATGACCGGTTTCGCGCTGGGCATTTACAAGTTCGGTGCAGGTATCTGGATCTTTTTCCTGTTTGTTGCCGGGAACTTTGTGCCGTTCCAGATCCTTATGGTCCCGGTCCGGGATCTTACCCTGGACATGGGCCTCTACGACACACGGACAGGCCTGGTGCTGTTCCACATCGCGTTTCAGACCGGGTTCTGCACGCTGTTCATGCGCAACTTTATCAAGGCACTTCCCTACGCATTGATCGAGGCGGCGCGGGTCGAAGGAATAAGTGAGGTGCGGATCTTCTGGTACATTGTCTTGCCGATGATGAAGCCGGCGATTGCGGCGCTCAGCGTCTTGATCTTCACGTTCATCTGGAACGACTACTTTTGGGCCATCGTCCTGACCCAAGGCGCAGACAGTCAGCCGGTCACCGCTGGCATCACAAGTTTCAACGCGCAGTACCGCGCGGCCTATCATCTGATGAGCGCGGGGTCGATTGTGGCCGCCCTGCCGCCGGTGGCGATGTTCTTTCTGATGCAGAAGCACTTTATCGCCGGTCTCACCCTGGGTGCCGTGAAATGACGCAGTGCTGGCGTTTCGACACGCCGGCACAAACCCTGGTCCTGGCGAGCCGAAACCATAGATTGCCCGAGGTGGTCTATTGGTCCGCGCCCCTGGACGAAGGCGAGGATCTGCCGACACTGGTCGACAGTATGTATCCGGCGCCGACGGGTGGCACATTGGATCAGGTCCAACCGATCACCGTGTGTCCGCTGTGGATCGACGGGTTTACCGGGGTTCAGGGCTTAGAAATCCGGGACCAGAACGGGGCCGCCAGCACCCTGCGCCTCCGCTACGATGGTGAGGACAGGTTTGACGGTGGTCTGGACCTGCGGTTCGCGGACGCGGATCTTGGTGTACTCTATACCCTTACGGCAAGGGTGTATGCCGATGCCGATGTGCTGGCACTGACGGCGACCTTGAACCAGACGGGCCCAGGACGTCTGGCCTGGCTTTCGGCGCCGGTAATCCCGACCGGGCCCCGGGTCGACGAGGTGATCGAGTTTGCCGGGCGCTGGTGCGGTGAGTTTCAGCTATGCCGTTCATCTCTGGCGCCGGGCGCACGGTTGCGTGAAAATCGGCTCGGCCGCTCGGCGCACGAGCATTTCCCGGGTATTCTGCTGCCGTCCCGTGGTGCAACCGAGACGCAAGGCGAAGCGTTTGGGATCACGCTCGGCCAATCCTGCGGCCACCGGCACGTCATCGAGACCGTGCCGGACGGACGTACCCAAGTTCAGTTCGGCCCGACACCTGGCCAGTTCCAGGGGACCGAAGGCACAGCCGGACCGCTTTATCTCACGCGGTCGGACCAGGGGTTTAACGGTGTCAGCCAGGCGTTTCACCGGTATCTACGGCGGCACGCGTTGATCTATAGCGAGCCTGCAAGACCCAGACCCGTCCACTACAACTGCTGGGAGGCCGTCTACTTCGACCACGATATTGAAACACTGGCCGATCTTGCGGACCGTGCCGCGCAACTGGGCGTGGAGCGGTTCGTTTTGGATGACGGTTGGTTTGGCGCGCGAAACGACGATACGACCTCCTTGGGTGACTGGTTGGTGGACCTGCGAAAGTGGCCCAGCGGGCTGGGTCCGTTGATCGAGCATGTACATGCGCGCGGCATGAGCTTTGGGCTGTGGTTCGAACCCGAGATGATCAATGACGACAGCGATCTGGCGCGCAAACATCCCACCTGGTTTCTGGGACCGCGCGATCAGGTGCCCGGGAGGCATCAGTTCGTGCTGGATCTGGCGATACCGGAGGTCTCGGACGAGCTGTTCAGCAAGATCGACGCTATTCTGACCGACCACGGTATCGATTACATCAAATGGGATCACAACCGGGTCCTGCCGTTTCCGGACCCGCGGCAGGCCGAGGCTCTGTATGCTTTGCTCTCACGTCTTCGCGCCAAGCATCCGGGGGTCGAGATCGAGACCTGCGCCTCGGGCGGGGGGCGCATCGACTTTGGCATTCTTAAACACACGCAGCGCGTATGGTTAAGCGACAGCAATGACGGTCAGGAACGCTGGCAAATTCAACGTGGCGCATCCTATTTCATCCCGCCCGAGATCGCCGGCAGCCATATCGGGCCGCGGGTGTGTCATACCTCGGGGCGGACGCTGCCGATCGGATTTCGGGCGGCGGTTGCCGGGTCCCGGTCCATGGGACTGGAGATGGATCTGCGCGAGTTTACCGACTATGAGGCGGTGCGGGTCAGGTCCGAGATCGCTGCCTTCAAAGAACGCCGGGCACTATTGCACGCGGGCCGACTGTATCGTCTGGAGGTAACCGATAAGCAGGTCCTGGCCGAAATGCATGTCGCCGAAGATGGTGCGCAATTTGTCGTCTTTTCCGGACAGTTGCAGCCATCGTCACAGGGTCAGGCGCGGCCAGTCTGTCTGTCTGGCCTCGATCCGTCGGCACGGTATACCATCCAATTGACAAATCCCGGCGACATCCCCGCGCCGTTGAACCGGGGGCCGCGCTCGCCGCTGCACAGGGGCGAGGGTGTGACGCTCTCAGGTACCGTCCTGATGCACCATGGTGTACAGTTCCCGAATGCCTATCCCAACACGATCTGGACCCTGACCGGAGTTCGCCAATGACAGAGTTCGCCACCTTCCATGACCTTAAGGGACAGTCCGTTTATCTGACCGGCGGGGGGTCCGGGATCGGTGCGGACCTGACCGAAGGCTTTCTGGCTCAAGGCTGTAAGGTTGCATTTGTGCAGCGCTCGGATGCGACTGCCTTTTGCGATGAGATGGAGGCCAAGCACGGCAATCGTCCGCTGTTTATCCCCTGTGACCTGACGGATGTTGAGGCGTTGCGGGCCTCCATCGCTGAAGCCGCCGCTGCGTTCGGTCCGATCACGGTGCTGGTCAACAATGCTGCCCATGATAAACGCCACCCCTTGGACGGGTTTACGGTCGAGGAGTGGGACGCGATGCAGGCGATCAATTTGCGGCCGCATTTCTTTACCGTACAGGCCGTGGCGCCGGGAATGCGGGCCGCTGGCGGAGGTTCGATTATCAACTTTTCCTCGGTCAGCTACATGATGGGCAATGGCGGCTATTCCGCCTACACCAGTGCAAAGGCCGGGATTACCGGAATGACCCGCGGGCTGGCGCGCGAGTTGGGACCGGACAACATACGCGTGAATGCCATGATGCCGGGCTGGGTCCTGACGCCACGCCAGTTGAAACTGTGGGGGGATCCTGCAGCACTGGCAAAACACCTGGACCGGCAATGTATCCCCGAGCATCTGGAGCCGAAGGACATTGTGGATGGGACCCTGTTTTTGGCGTCCAAGGCCTCGCGCATGATGACCGGCCAGGCGTTGGTCATAGACGGCGGCGTGGTGGTCACGGGATGA
>JBCCYF010000147.1:0-10061 GCA_039190275.1 Pseudomonadota bacterium
AGCAGCGCTGAAGGAACATAGTCAGAAGAGACGATGTCCAGCAGGTCTTGCTTAGCCAGATCTTCGGCGGCGACATTGCCGGAGTGCGACCCACCACGGATCAGGTTCGGCGCGCCCATCATCACCGCGATACCCTGTTCCCGGCAGGCCAGAGCGGCCTCGACCGTCGTTGGGAATTCCGCAAAACCAACGCCGTTGGTGACGGATGTCGCGACATGCTCTGCCGTTGTGTCATCGTGGCTGGCCAGAACAGCGCCGAGACGGGTTGCTTCTGAAACCGCGCCCTTTTCGTGCTTGGCACCGAACCGCTCCTGGAGGCAGAGCAGGTTTTCCACATGCTCGGCAAATTCGGTATCGTTCATACCGCGTTTCTTGGCCACATAGGTCTTTAGCGCTGTCAGATCGCGGAATTGCCGTTGTCCGGGTGTGTGGTCCATCAGGCTGACAATGCCGACGCGATCCTCCGGGCCAAAGGCGGCCAGTTCTTCAAGCAAGGTCTCAGAGCAGATCTCGGCGCGCAGATGCAGGAAGTGGCTGATCTTGAACATGCCCTCCGCGCGCGCGGCCAAGAGCTCGTCGGCCAGTTTGCGGGCATAGTCGATGTAGCGGCCTTTGCCTGAATGGATGGACCCGACGCGCATGGCATCGAATACCGTTGTGATCCCGGTCGAGGCCAGTTCCGCATCATGGGCAAGAAGAGCAGGCAGATGAGGCCAGTCAACCTCGGGGCGCGGCTCGATATGGCGCTCGACATTGTCGGTGTGCAACTCCACCAGGCCCGGTAGAACCAGATCCCCGCCGCAATCCAAAGCCCCTGTCGGGATGCTATCCCCTTCGGTGATTACGGAAATAACGCCCGCTTCAATCGTGATCGACCCAAGCGCGACCCGATCTGGCAAAACAAGCTGAGCATTGGCAAGACAAAGGTCTGCTGACATCGAAGTGTCACATGCGTTTGCCAAAGACGATGCAGGAAAAGGGGAATTCATGTCATACGCTCGTTTTGCAATTTACTATGTACCGCCCGACGGCCCGCTGGCCGACTTCGGCGCGAAATGGTTGGGCTGGGATGTTGTGGCGGGCCGTGAGGTGCCGGGGTTCGATGTGCCCGGTTTGCATGACATTACATTGACACCACGCAAATATGGCTTTCACGGAACCCTGAAACCGCCATTCCGCTTGAAAGAGGGTCAAACGCCTGAGGCTCTTGAGGCAGCTGTGTCCGGCTTGGCGGCTGCGCTTTCGCCTGCAGCTTGTGACGGACTGAAATTGACGCAGTTGGGTCGATTTCTGGCGCTCACGCCGTTTGGGCAACTGGACGGCTTGCAGCGTATTGCTGAGGCCTGCGTGCGCGATCTTGACGGGTTTCGCGCGCCTGCGGGTGAGGCAGAACTTGCGCGACGCCGCAAAGCCGGGCTGAGCACCCGGCAAGAGGCGCTGCTGGTGCAGTGGGGTTATCCGTATGTCTTCGAAGAGTTCCGGTTTCATCTCACACTTTCGGGCCAGTTGCCCAAAGAGGACCTGCGCGGTTGGACAGACACATTGCAAGGTCAGCTGCCGGATTTGCCCGCGCCCTTTGTTGTGGATCAGATCGCGCTTTGCGGCGAACGGCAGGATGGGCGTTTTGAACTGATCCATCGCTATACGCTCACCGGCTGAAGCGACCGAGCTGCGCGTGCGATTGTCTGATCAAGCGGTCCGTCATTGGAAAGGGTGATGACGTCCAGACCTGTCGGTAGCGGCTTTGCCGCCTCGGCGAGTCGTCTGGCGATATCGGCCTCCGATTCGCGACCGCGTGCTCTGAGCCGGGTGGCCAAAGTCTCGGGCTCGGCCGTGATGTTCAGGACGACGAAGTTGGGGAACGCATCTGCACCGGCCTGAAGCGCTTTGCGCGAGAAGTTGGCAAGGCAGTCGGTGCCCTTGTTCAACTGGTATCTCACTGTTTTAGGAATGCCATAGAACAGCCCATGCGCGCCCCAATGGACGGCGAATGCACCATCGCTCAAAAGGTCCTGAAACTGCGTCTCAGAGACAGCGTCGTAGTCCTCGCCGCCCAGACCCGGAGCGCGTGTGATGACGCGCCGGACAAGATCCAAGTTGGGCATGACCTCGGCCACGCCTTGCATCACGCTGTCTTTGCCCACACCAGAGGGGCCAACAACAGCGATGAGGCGCCCCTCAGTCATGCGACCAGCTGAGGCGTAAAGGCGCTTACATCGATCTCCCGATCACACACACGGGCGCGCGCGGCCTCGTCGTGGAAGATGCCGATGATCGCCGCTCCGCGGGATTTGGCCTCTTCGATCAGGGACAACACGACTTCGCGGTTGGTCGCATCCAAACTCGCCGTGGGTTCGTCCAGAAGCATCGCGGGATATGTGTGGGCAAAACCGCGCGCGATGTTGACCCGCTGCTGCTCGCCGCCCGAGAAGGTTGTCGGCGAGAGCGTCCAAAGCCGCTGCGGGATATTGAGTTGCGCCAGCAGGTCCCTTGCGCGTGCCTCAGCGTCCTCGGCAGGCACACCCAGAGCGCGCAAGGGGTCCGCGACAACGTCCAGCGTCGGGACGCGCGGAACGACACGCAGGAACTGGCTGACATAGCCCAGCACCTCGCGGCGCAGCGCAATGATCTCACGGGGTTCTGCCTGTACGATGTCCACATCGCCAATCTGGATCACACCTGACTGCGTCAAGTAATTGCCGTAGATCATCCGCATCAGGGTCGATTTACCCGCACCTGAAGCCCCGGTCAGCGCCACGCACTCTCCGGCGCCTACGTGAAAGGACACATCGCTGATGACTTCAATCACGGCGCTGCCCTGATTGTGCAGCGTGAAGGTTTTCGAGACGTCTTTTAGCTCAATCATCGCTCACACCTGCAAAACGGAAGACACAAGAAGTTGGGAATAGGCGTGCTGCGGGTCGTCGAGCACCTGATCGGTCAGGCCCGCCTCAACCACCCGTCCTGATTTCATAACCATCAGACGGTCAGCCAGCAGACGCACCACGGCAAGGTCATGCGTGACGATGATCGCCGACAGGCCCATGTCGCGCACGAGCCCGCGCAAAAGGTCGAGCAGTCGGGCCTGCACCGAGACATCGAGGCCACCGGTCGGTTCATCCATGAAGACCAGACGTGGCCCGGTCACCAGATTGCGCGCAATTTGCAGGCGCTGTTGCATCCCGCCGGAGAACGTGGTCGGTCGATCATCAACACGAGCGGCGTCGATCTCGACCCGTTCCAGCCAATCCGTGGCCTTGCCGCGAATGTCGCCATAGTGCCGCTCACCGACAGCCATCAAGCGCTCGCCAACATTGCCGCCCGCCGAAACACCCATACGCAATCCGTCACGGGCGTGTTGATGGACAAAGGCCCAGTCAGTCCGCCCCAGCATCCGCCGCTCAGGCTCGGACATGGTGACGGTGTCCTTGGGGCCATCGGCACGCGTGTCAAAAACCACCTGCCCGGCATCAGGTGCCAGATGCCCCGCCATGCAGTTGAGCAGCGTCGACTTGCCCGAGCCACTTTCGCCGACAATGCCCATCACCTCACCGGGATAGAGATCAAAGGAAACATCCGCGCAGCCGATATGTGCGCCGTAGCGTTTTGTAATACCTTGAACCGAGAGCAAAGGCGTCATGCCGCGTCCTTTCCTTTGTGCCCAGCGGCGCGCCTGTTTTCACAGTAATCCGTGTCGGAGCAGACGAACATCCGCCCGCCCTGATCGTCCATGATGACCTCGTCGAGATAGCTGTCGTTTGCATCGCACAGCCCGCAGGGGTGATCCGCCTTGCTGGCCTCGAACGGGTGGTCTTCGAAATCGAGGCTGGCCACCTGAGTGTAGGGCGGCAGTGCATAAATCCGCTGCTCGCGTCCTGCACCAAACAGCTGGATGGCGGCCATGTCGCCCAATTTCGGATTGTCGAATTTCGGAATCGGCGACGGATCCATCACATAGCGACCCTCGACCTTCACCGGATAGGCATACGACGTCGCGATATGACCGTGGCGGCTAATATCCTCGTAAAGCTTCACATGCATCAGCCCGTATTCCTCAAGGCTGTGCATCTTGCGGGTTTCGCTCTCGCGCGGTTCCAGAAAGCGTAAGGGCTCGGGGATTGGCACCTGGTAGACGAGGATCTGATCCTCGGTCAGCGGCTCTTCGGGGATGCGGTGACGGGTCTGGATGACGCTCGCCTCTGAGGTCGCGGTGGTGGTCTCAACACCCGCGGTGCGTTCAAAAAAAGACCGGATGGAAACGGCGTTCGTGGTGTCATCGGCACCTTGGTCGATCACCTTGAACGTGTCTTCTGGCGTCAATACGGCGGCAGACACCTGAACGCCTCCGGTCCCCCAACCATAGGGCATCGGCATCTCGCGGCTGGCGAAGGGCACCTGATACCCGGGGATCGCCAACCCTTTGAGGATCGCTCGGCGGATCATCCGCTTTGTCTGTTCGTCGAGATAGGCGAAGTTGTAGTCGGTCATTCTGCTGCCTCCCGCACTTGGTCTGCACCCGCTTCGCGGCGCAGTTTGCGCACCAGTTCCAGCTCTGACTGAAAGTCGACGTAGTGGGGCAGCTTGATATGTTCGAGAAAGCCCGTCGCCTGAATATTGTCCGCGTGATAGAGGACGAATTCCGTGTCCTGCGCGGGCGCGCCGACATTGTCTTCGCCCAGTTCCTCCCACCGCAGCGCGCGGTCAACGAGCGCCATTGAGATCGCTTTGCGTTCGGACTGGCCAAAGACCAGCCCATAGCCACGGGTGAATTGCGGCGGTTCGGTCTTTGATCCCTTGAACTGGTTAACGGTTTCGCATTCGGTCAGGGTCACTTTGCCAATCTCGATGGCAAAGCCCAGCTCTGGGATGTCCATTTCCACCGCGACCGCACCGATCCGCAACTCGCCGACAAAGGCATGGTTGCGCGCGTAGCCGCGCTGCGTGGAATAGGCGAGCCCAAGGGTGAAACCTTCATCGGCGCGGGTCAGTGCTTGCAGGCGCAGCGCGCGGTCGGCTGGCATCTCAAGTGGTTCGCGGGTCAGGTCGGGCGGTGGTGTGTTCTCAAAGGGGGCCTCTTCGATCAGGCCTTCTTGGTTGAGAAATTCCGTCACATGCGGCACGTCGCCTGGTGTGCTTTCCCGTGTTGGCGCTTCGGGGATGTCACCGTCAGCGGCCAGTTTGAAATCCAGCAATCGGTGCGTGTAGTCGAAGGTCGGCCCCAAAACCTGTCCGCCCGGCAAATCTTTGAACGTGGCCGAGATGCGCCGGTCGCAGGCCATCGCACCTGTGCCTACAGGTTCCGACGCACCAAAACGGGGCAGCGTGGTGCGGTAGGCCCGGATCAGGAAAATCGCCTCGATCAGATCACCGCGCGATTGCTTGATCGCAAGCGCAGCAAGGTCAGGATCATATAGCGAGCCTTCGGCCATGACACGATCCACGGCCAGTTTCAGCTGTTCACGGATCTGCGCAATGCTTAGTTCGGCGACATCCGTATCGCCCCGGCGTTCCTCCGCGAGCCAGGCGTGTGCGTTTTCAATCGCCCGCTCGCCACCCTTTACAGCCACATACATCAGAGGACCTCCGTACTACGCGGCAAAGCCGCCAACCTGTCGCCACAGGTGAAGATGAAATCGAGCCCGAGCGGAAACAGTGCGCGGTTGCTTTGGAAGGCGCGGGTTTCCGGCAGGGACAGCGCAGCCTCGGATTTGATCCCGGGTCCACGCAGCGTCGCGCCGTCCGCTTCGAGTTCAGCACATTCCACGATCAGGGTTGTCGAGCGGTCTGGATATTCCGGCGTTCCAACGGGATAGCTGCCAAGGGGCATCAAGGCGTCCCATTCGCCAACAGCAAACATCGCATGTGACGGGCCTGTCAGCGGGGCACCTGTATGAAAAGCCCACCATTTGCGGACATCGTCCGTGTCAGCCTTGCCAGCAAGATAGACAGGCGTGTCGGTATCGCACAGGGTCAAAAGAACCGTACCGGCCGCGACGGACAAGGCTGCGGGTGGAACGGCGCCCTGAATGTCGTGAATCCTGCCAGGACGGGCCATCGCTTCCATGACACTCCGGAACGCGTGGGCGGACCCTACGGCGGGATTTTCGAACCCACCTGCCAGAGCGGTTGCCTGCATCAGTCCTCTCCCCGTGCCATTGTGAAAAACTCGACCGTCGTTGCGGCAGCTTTTTCGGCGCGGGCGGTCTTTGCGGCGAACTGCTCCGCCTGGAGCGGGTCAAGAACGGCCTCGCGGACGGCTGAGGCATCGGACCCTTGCATCAACGCGTCGACAAGCGCCGCCGCTTCGGCATCAGACTTCCGGCGACCCTGAATATAGGCGTGGCCGACTTCACCGCTGGCGAGCGTCAGCGCACAGCGCGTGACAGTCATCTCTCCAATGTTGAAGGGCGCGCCAGTCCCACCGGCGCGGCCGCGCACCATGGTACTGCCGATTTCGGGCGCGCGTAGCCATGTGAATTCGGGGCGCACCATCGCGGTATCCAGCAGGGCAGCAACCCGGCCCTCCGGCGCCTTGGCAAGCAGCCCCATCCAGGCTTTGCGATCCGCGTTTTCGTCGAAAGTGTCTTTCATCTCGACAACTTTTCCATATACTATACAACTATACACATCATAGCAGATTTCCCCACTCACGACAGAAGAGATTTGTGAAACTTGCGTGACAAATCGGGCAAAACCCCCATCTGGCAGGCCATCGCAGATGCGCTCCGGAGTGACCTAGCAGAGGGCAAATACGCGCCCGGAGACAAACTGCCGACCGAAGCCGGTTTGGCTGAGAGGTTTGGCGTCAATCGGCACACGGTTCGCCACGGTATTTCGGCGTTGGTCGAAGAGGGTCTGATCCGCACCCGTCGTGGTTCCGGCGCATTCGTCGCAGCCACGCCGACGGACTACCCGATTGGGCAACGTGTGCGGTTCCACGAAAACCTGATCGCCGCGGGCAGGCGACCCGACAAGCGCGTTCTCCAGGTCGAGGCGCGTTCCGCGACGACGGGCGAAGCCAAGGCGCTGCAGATTGCCCCGGGCTGTCCGGTTTGCGCCTATCACGGTCTTTCGCTCGCCGACGGCCAGCCGATCGCCGTTTTTGAAAGTCTGTTTCCCCTCGGGCGTCTTCCCGGCATCGAAGAAGCCCTGAATCAAACCAGCAGCGTAACCGAGGCGCTGCGACTGGTGGGCATCTCTGACTACACCCGCGCCTCGACCCGACTGACCGCGGTAAGGGCAACGGCGACACACGCGCTCCACCTACAGCTTTCAGAGGGCGATCCACTGTTGAAGTCCTCAGGTGTCAACGTGGGTGAAGCTGGTATGCCGGTTGAGTTTGGCCGTACATGGTTCGCGGGCGACAGGGTAACGCTGACACTGGAAGGCTAGGTCTCGTATTTTTCGAGAAAGGCTTCGGCTTTGAGGGTCCGAAAATCCAAAAGGGCTTGCCGGATATCCTCGTGCGACCAATCCCACCAAGCCAGCGCGATCAGCCGCTCAGCGATCTCGTGGGGTTGTCGCAGGCGAAGCACTTTAGCTGGGGTGCCCGCAACTATTGCATAGGGGTCCACATCCTTGGTCACGACAGCGCCCGCGGCAACGACCGCACCATCGCCCAAGGTCACTTCCGGTTTGATCATTGCGCCCGCACCGATCCATGTGTCATGGCCGATATGTGCCGTGCGCGACCGGCGGTGCGCAAAGAAATTCTCATCGCGTGTGGCATCGTCCCAGTAGTCAGCCGAGCGATACAGGAAGTGATGACAGGCCGCTGTATGAAGCGGGTGGTCAGTGGCTCCGATCCGCACAAATGCCGCGATGTTTGCGAACTTGCCGATCTGGGCGTTTGCGATGTCGGCATAACGGTCGCAATAGGAGTAGTCACCGAAATGGGAATTGCTGACCCGGCTGCCTTTGCCAATCTCGACATAAGCACCAAAGCTACTGTCGTTGATTTCGCAGTCCGGGTGAATGAATGGCTCTGTTGAGGTCAGTCGCGCCACGTCTAGAACTCTCTTTCCTCACCTGTGAAGCGAAAAAACCTTCCCGTGTCTTTCAGGGTCAAGTCTTGGGCGATTTTCAGAACGCCGCAGGCCACGTCATATGGGTCTTCCTCTGCATCTGCGCCGCCCATATCGGTTCGGACCCAGCCAGGGTCGACCAACGCAACCGGAATTCTTTCGGGTTCGAGGGCGCTGGCAAGCCCCTGCATCACTTTGTTCACAGCGGCTTTTGACGCCCGGTAGGCAATGCGATCAGCTTTGCGATACCCCATCCATGCCATCTGCGACGAAATCGTCAGGATCTTTGGCGCAGCACTCTTGCGCAGCCCAGGCAAAACGGCTTGCGCGACAGCCAGCGGAGCAATGCTATTGATGGTCAGCGTGTGGGCAAAGCCTCCAAAGTCCATTTCGAGCGGTGATTGCCGGTCAGGCGAGATCACGCCCGCATTGTTGATCAGCACATCCAAAGGGCCGATGCCCGACAGTTGTTCAGCGATGGTTTCTGGCGTGTCCAGCACCAGAGGAACTGTGCCATCCCGCCCGTCGCGGGTGGTGCCGATGACCTGATGGCCAAGGGCAACGGCCTGAGCATGAAGCGCCGCTCCAATCCCCCGGTTCACACCGGTGATAAAAAGGCGCGCCATCAGTCTTTGCGTCCGATCAACTTTCCACGCAGCCAGCCGGAGAACCAATCCATGAACATCACCATGACGACGATCAGGACGATGTAATACGCGACCTCTTCCCAGTCCTTCTGGGTCTGAATCGCTTGGGTCAACATCAAGCCAATACCGCCGCCAGTGATCGCGCCGATGATCGTGGCAGAACGCGTGTTGGATTCCAGAAAGTAGAGGATCTGCGCCAGCAGCACCGGCACCACCTGAGGGATCACGCCAAAGCGGTAGCGCTGCAAGGGTTTGGCACCCGTTGACTCTACGCCTTCGATTTGTTTTTGGTCGACGTTTTCCAGAGCTTCGGAGAAAATTTTGCCGAAGGTCCCGGTGTCGGTGATCAAGATGGCCAGCGCACCGGTCAGAGGGCCGGGTCCAAAGGCACGCGCCAGCACCACGGTCCAGATCAACGCATCCACACCACGCACAAAATCAAAGACCCGGCGCGTTGCAGCGCGCAACATCATAACGGGCGAAAAGCGTTGTGCCGCCATGAAGGCCAGTGGCAGTGCAATGATCGCCGCCCCCATAGTGCCAAGGAAGGCCATAAGGATCGTCTCGCCAATCGCCCAGGCGACGTCCTTGTGCCGCCACATGGCATTGTTCCACCAGTCGGAAACCGCCCCGGCAATATTGGACCGCGATGGATCGATCTGTTCGCCGAACAGGATCTTGCCAAGACCTTGCCCATGATAGGGGCTGTCGAGAGTAAACCAGAACAGTTCCCACCCCGGAAAATAGTTGAATACCTCGGTCCGCGCACCGGTCAGGGTGATGCGACCTTCGGGCGTTGTGATGCCGATGCGCCGGTTCGAGGCGGAAATCCAATCCGGCAGGTCGGCGGGCAGGTTGCTGGTCAGGCTGCGACCTTCCGCCTGAACTTCGATCAAAGGGAAACCGGGGATTTCGATTTCGGTCCGGTTGTCCGGCAGGTAGCGCACTATGTGATCGCCGCCAAGATCAATGGTAATTACCTCATCGCCGCTTACCCAATCGGGCCGCTGACCTTCGGGATACGTGCCCTTGCGCTCGCCTTCGACCGCGTAAGTGATCTCACCAGACCGGTTGTCGCGTGTGACGTGAACCTTGTGCGACCAACTGTCAGAGGCCAGCGTGACCGCGTTGTCAAGATTGGCACGCCCCGCCAACCCGGGAATATCGAAAGCAAAGAATATGTAGACCAGATAGGCAAAGGCAACTGCTGGGATACCAAAGCCGATCAGGCGTTTGCGCTGAAACAGTTTGTCGGCTTCCTGTTTGGCCACGCTCAGATCAGTCGCGGTCATTGGCCTTGCCCCTCTGTCAGACGGTTGCGGTAGCGGCTGGACACCTGATCGAAGAAGACGATCGTGCCGAAGAGCAGGATGAAGATGGCTGCGGCCTC
>JBCCYF010000148.1:0-9939 GCA_039190275.1 Pseudomonadota bacterium
GTTGCGTCGAATGAGGTGCTCACCGGTCGACGCCCGGCTGTGTTGCGAAAACTGGGCGGGCCGTGACACCGTATGCGGAACCGTGGTTTTCCGGTATGGGAGGGTAACGCCGCTCCGTTGTTGGCGTTGGATTCATGGATTGGTCGAGGCGGCTTTCCAGCACGTCCAGAATTTGGGGTGTAAGCTGCGCGCAATCTGTATCCAGGTGGTTCAACGGGGTACGTCTTATCGGTGGACGACCTTCAGCCTGTTTTAGTTTGCTCGAACCATAGGTGCGTTCGCAAAGGGTACACCCATGCGCGTTGCCAGGCTTGGGCGGAGTCATTTTACATCTCACAGCAGGGGTCGTTTCGGGTCGTTTCATGACGTCGCGCGCTCTACAGTTATTGGTCCGGCAAAGGTGTACGGCGGCCATGGACCGGACACTTTGAGCGCCAAATCAAGCGCTGCGGCGTCCGTATAGATCTGCTCGGCGGCGCGCAGGAATGCGGCGGTCTCGGTGCGTGCCACAAGGAGGTTGAGGTCCAGCAACCGGTCCGGGTTTGGTGCCGATGCGGAACACTCCCGCGCGCAAGCCGCAAGCCGTGATGCCGCCTGGCGCAAGAAACTGTTCCTCTCCTCGGCGCGCCTGTCGCGCGCATCCCGCGCTGTTCGGCGGGATGCAAGATAACCGCGGCCAGAGGTCGGTGCCGCTGGCGTTTCGGTCGGCTGTGAGTGTGGCATCACCCCTTCGATACGGACCGAGTACTCTTGTGCGCCGGCGACCCGGTGCAACACCTGATGATGGACATCGGCCTGCTCTGCAACGCGGGCAATGACCTCATCTCTCGCACTCAGGCAGGCCCCGTAACGGACCGGCACAACATCCGACACGGCTCCATATGCAACCAGGAGGCGGTTGTGAATCAGTACAAGCTCAGACTCTGTGTCGAGGTCCGGCACATCTGTGGACTGTGGCGCTGGGCGGTCGGTGACCAGGGCTTTCAGTTTACCAACCACCATTGTGTGATGTGGCGGCGCATCCGGGGGGTGCGGCGCGTCACTGGGAACAATCCCATGAATTGTCCAGATCGTAGCACCGTCGGGCTGTTCCTTCGGGACGGTCATCCTATGCGGCCTCACTTTGCCCCATCGACGCCGCCCTGTTCTCATCTCGCAGTACTTCGAATACCGGCCATGGGCCGTGCGGCGCCAGTCCGGCTTCTTCCAGGCGGCGCGTAAGGGCATCCACCTTTTCAAGCAGAGCGCTGGCGGACATTACACCATCGATGTTTGTACTCTGGCCCGTCACGTCCGGGTGGGCGGCCAAGAGGGCGCCGCGCCGGGCGGTGCGGATCGCGGAGCGGTCCGCCGCCGGCTCCAGGCCAAGCGTGGATGTGGCGGCATCCACGGCACGACAGGGGATCTCGGTCAAGGTCAGCGTGGCAAAGGAGGACGCTGGCGCCGGGCCTATCATCCGGATCCTCAAACCTTCGGGCCAGACCTGATCAATCTGCTCCAGCTCCGCTTCGAACGCCCGTGTGCCCTGGCGCGGAACCAGGCAGGCACAGTTAACAATCATCCCATCTTTGGGATCAATTGGAAGTTCAATACAGTCTCGCGCAGCCCGTGCCAGCTTTGTCACAAACTCCGTGGCAAGGCTGTGCCGTAAGTTCCCAATGGCGCGAAGCAACTGGGCTGGCGACACTGCGCTACCGCTAGTGCGCAGGGCCGAGATCTCGGGGCTGTCCTCGAAGCGCGACATGACCTTGGATTCGGCCCAGTAAATCTGGACCTGGAACTGCTCACATCCGTGAATGGTTTGCATAGCGGCCGCAAGAATGGGTTCGTTTGCGGCTATCGACCTCTTTATCGCCTCGGGCGTTTGCGGTTCGCCAGGCTGGACCGGTAAAGTGTCGCCAAACCGGTGCAGCCGTTCGAGGCGGGTTTGGGCATCGATAAGGGACTGTTTTAGATTGTTTTTAGACGTTCCCGCGGCCTGCGCCAACATGCGGCCAAGGCGCTGTTTTGGCAGCGCCGGAGCGAGAATTCCCGCAAGCCCACCGGAATGCACACATCCAAGGTCTGACCCCTCGACAGCCACAGCGGCGCAAGCAGCTGGCATGATGGCGACGAGCGCAGAACGCGTGTTATCTGATCGCTTGCTCATTCTGTTTGCTCCTGCCTGCGATGCTGATGTTGTGAGATTTGTTGCAATGCATCTTGAAAGTCGCGCACTTCAATACGCATGACAGCGTCAAGCTCGGGCTGAGCACCAGAAGTGACCCAGCGCCGCAGGGCGCCGCGCGCCGCGGTTTGCGACAGCGACGCAAGCTCGGCACAGGTCCAACCCTCGGTACCGGCGGCAAGGCGATCAAGGTCGACCTCCGTAGCCAACGGAAGGCGTCTGCATTGGACGGCAAGAACGTCAGCGCGGGCCGCCAGATCCGGTGCACCAATCGGGACAACCTGGTCGAAACGGCCCGGGCGGAGGAGAGCGGGATCGATCGCGTCCGACCTGTTTGTAGCGCCCAACAGGAAAACGCCCTTGTTCTCGGTCAAGCCGTCGATCTCAACGAGCAACTGCGCCACTATCCGCGAAAGTGCCGGATCAGCAGATCCGCGAATGGGGGCAATGGCGTCGATTTCGTCCAGGAAAAGGATGCAGGGTGCGGCATGGCGTGCTTTGGCGAAAACCTCGGCGACCGCGCGCTCCGCCTGGCCCAGAAACTCGCTCAAAATTGTTGTTCCGCGGACGGGGATCAGATTGACACCGCTCTCCGCCGCGATCCCGCGGGCAAGCAGGGTCTTGCCCACACCAGGTGGTCCGCTGAGCAGCACACCGCTTGGCGGGCTGACCCCCATCGCGGAGAATTTCGCCTGATGCGTAAGGGGCCATATAACAGACTCTACCAGCACCTGTTTGACGTCATCGAGCCCGCCAATATCGGACCAGGTTACTTCTGGCGTCTCAACCTGGGTTTCACGGAGCGTACTGGGGCTTGTGACACCCACGGCGCGGTCGAGATCTTCGGGACTTATAATCAGGTCCTGTGGTTCTATCCGACTTTGTGATCCGACCGATCTGGCAGTTCGCGCCAGTGCTGCAAGTCCCGCTTCCCGTGCCAGGGCCGCCAGATCCGCACCGACATACCCATGGGTTTGCGCGGCGATTGTATCCATATCGACATCGGATGCCAGGGGCGCATTTGCCAGATGGACGCGCAGTATTTCCAGCCGCCCCGCCCGATCCGGGGCAGGGAACGTTAACTCCCGGTCGAAACGGCCTGGGCGACGCAGCGCGGGGTCAACGGCATGTGGCAGGTTGGTCGCCGCCATGACGACAACTTGGCCGCGGTCCCCTAACCCGTCCAGCAATGTAAGAAGCTGTGCCACGACCCGGCGCTCAAGCTGCTTTTCGCCTGATAGAGCTTCCCTCTTCGGGGCAATCGCATCAATCTCGTCGATGAAGATTATAGCAGGGCTTCGTTTGCTGGCAGACTGAAAAACCTCTCTCAGTTTCTGTTCGCTGTCGCCATAGTGCTTCGAGACAATCTCAGGACCATTGATCTGGAAGAATGCCGCGTCAATTTGCTCGGCCACAGCCCGTGCCAAAAGGGTTTTTCCAGAGCCTGGCGGACCGGTGAACAGCACACCCCTCGGCGGGGTCAGACCAAGATGGCTAAACAGGTCAGGGCGGTTCAGGGGTAGCTCAACCATCTCTCTAATTTTGGCGATCTGGGGGCCCAGACCCCCGACCCCATCAAACCCTGGCGGCCCGGCGGAGAGTTCGTCTTCGATGCTGATCTTGGTCTCGGCACTGATACGGGCAGCCGGTGACGGGACGCATTCCAAGACAGTAATTTCCACCGGATGCATAACGCCCGGGAGACTCAGAACATCCCCTTCGGTCACCGGAACTTCGGCAAGTTCATTCGTAAGCTGATGTATTATGCGCCCAGTCGCCGCGCGTCCAAGCGCTGCGGAAAGCTCCACTTTCAAGGACACCGCCAACGGTAACTTGCAAGGACGCAGCGAAACGGTATCGCCCAGGGTGGACCCCAGACTTTGTCGTTGCCATAGATCCAGGGTACACGCATCGGGCGCCGCGTTCGAAGGTGCAGGCAACGCCCGCGCATGGATCGTCCGCGTCGCGCCCAGTGCGACCGTGTCTCCGGCGCGAAGCCCCAGGCTACCCAACAACGGTGCCGGAACACGAACAATTCCGCGGCCGGTATCCTTCGACGTGGCGGCTGCGATGGCCAGGCTGAGATCCTGGGAAGCGGCCATCATCCCCGGAGCCGGGTCTGCTGGTTCCGGGGTGTTCGCAACATCGGTTGACTGCTGATCCTCGGGTTTCATCCGGCGATGGATCCGGCTTGGGCAAGACGGCGAAGCAACTGCTCCTCCGCCTCATCGTATTCGTTCTCATCTATTTCACCCGCTTCCAGCGCTGCTTCCAGGTTGGCCAAAGAACGCTTGATATGGGCAGGGTCGTTGGTTTCTGTTTCAGCAGTTTCATGCAGTTTTCTGGCAAGCCAAACCGTGGCATGTACGGGACCGGAAACCGGTAAACTCAGCAGTCCTCGCAACAGTCCCATGGCCTATGCTACCTTTTGAGCGGCGTCGTTTTCCTGGAGGCTTCCGAGGGACAGCGATACAAAATTGTATGCGGGGGCGGGGCCTACGCAACGGACAGCGGCGGGCGCGCCAGCCGCGAAGTCGCAAGCCTCGACGGCGGCCTCGGTGACCTCAATAAACTCCGATTGGCGGTCCGCAGCCACGAGAAACTCTGCTCTGAGGACTTCAACGTCTTCTTCCGCCGCACGCAAAATATGCGACCTGGAGATCGGCCTTAGCACCTCGAGCAAAGCTGACTCCGCAGTCTTTCGCCTGCTGTCCAGCGCTTCCGCCACTTTACGGCCAAACTCAATGCGTTGGTAGTGCGCCTCGGGACCTCGCGCCGCCAACACAATGTGCCGCTCGCGGAGGCTGGGTTCGGATGCTGCCAAAGCCGACAGAGCCGCGTCGCGAGGCCAAGCAATACGCAAACCCAATTCGACAGAACCGTCCAAGGTCTCGAACTGTGATCGAATTTCGGGTTCTTTTTGCGACAGCATTTCCGCGAACATAGGGACCTGGTCGGCGACGATTCCGAAGCGCATTGGCAGTACGGTCGTATACGGCATAGACGCTTCGAGCAGCCTGGTATGTGCCAGCATGTTTCGGCGGCGTTGGAGCACTTCGCTTCCATCATGCGGACTTGCAACCGCAATGAATGGCCCGGCTTCAATGAGCTCGGCGGGCCCGGCACCATCAGGTGTTTTCATCTCCGTTAGGGTCTGGGCCAGGCCGTCGGGCGCTGCACACAGCAGTCCATATATATAGAGGGGTCGGTTACTCATCTTCAGTGGCGCCCGCTGTGCCGCGACGCAGCTCCAGTATTCCATTGGTGAGATTGATTTGAAGCTGATCCAGGTCAAGGTCAGCGGGCACAGAGACTTCAGTCGAGAACTTCTGGCGTCCAGTCGTCGCGATATGCAGGGTCTGCGATTCAATCCCGAGCGATATGTCTTCCAACGACACGCCGGGGAGTTCGGCGGTAAGCATCCAGTTCCCCTCACTCTCATAGACGTCGATCAGAGGCTCCCGCTTTGACACAGGTTCGGTATCGCCCGTCGTGTTTTTGGGTTTAACGTCGCGCCTGTTCAGCGGTTCGGCAGGGTCTCGGTCACCGGAGGCTTGCAACTTTCCGGCCAGACCGCCGATTCGGATCTGAACACCTGCACGCGCCTGGATCGGCCCATCGGGCGTCTGGATCACTTGCTCGCGCGCGACATCCTGGTCCGATAAGGTTTCGACTGAGGTCATGACCTGGTTCAGTGTATCACCCAGGGCCCCAAGTAGGTCCGACAGACCGGTGTTGATGTCGTTTAGCGGGTCAGCAAACCCGGATTTTTGGTCTGGTTTCTTGGACATTTGTTTCCTGTCCCTCACATCAGGCGCCGATCTTTTCCAGGCGCTGCTCCAGTTCACCAAGGCGGGCCTTGAGGTCGATGTTTTCTTGTTCCAGCTGGGATGCATCCGATGACAAACGGGGATCGGATTCCCACCAGTTGATGCCGATCTCCCGCGCCTTATCGACGGTCGCGATTAGCAGGCGGAGCCTAATGGTCAGA
Organism: Pseudomonadota bacterium; assembly: GCA_039190275.1. Taxonomy (GTDB): domain Bacteria; phylum Pseudomonadota; class Alphaproteobacteria; order Rhodobacterales; family Rhodobacteraceae; genus Halovulum. The sequence continues at coordinate 6,159 of JBCCYF010000148.1, forward strand.
AGCTCGATTCCGACCAGAGAGATCGAGACATCCCCCGCGATCACGACACCTTTTTCCAGAATCCGTTCCAGGACATCGGCAAGGCTGTCAGAGTGAACCGCACTTTGAACCTCAAAACTCATTCGGCCGGCTCGCGATCTTCGCGGTGATAGCGGCGCTTCCGGCTGAACGCCGAAACCTCACCCGAGGGGGAGATGCTGACTTCATAGGCTGCCAAAAGATCGTTGTCGCCCATGCGTGCGGCCCCCTCGATCACATCGATGTTGACCTGCCAGCCGCCATCAAGAGCGATACAGGACACCACACTGTCGATAGGCAGTTCGGTGAACACGGCGACGGAGCGTCTGGCGATTGCCATCGCGTCGACGAGGCTCAAGGCCTCAGAGGTTTGCGGTAATGCTTGTGTGCTCATTTCAATCCCGGCCCTCTTCAATGTTCAGATGCGCCAACAGCAAAGCCGACCGGTTGTCGACGGCTGACAGAGCTGCGGTCGAACGCTTGGTGCGATGCCTAAGCCCGGCGAGGTCCCGATGGAGTCGGGCCCGCTCAAACTCCGACTGCAGCAGTTCAGCCGCCGCCTTAGTTCGGCTTTTCGGGATCCGACGGTTATGAACAATCGGGCGATTTGGAATATTATGTCCGACGGGTTTCATTCTGCGGCCCTCACAATACTTGCGTTTGTCGGGGGAATTTGGGTGCGTCCTATTGCGGTCCGAAGATTTTCCAGCACCGCAGGTCGATCTGACGGATCCACGCCCGGCGTAATCCGAGATTCAAGAACATCGAGGCAGACTTGGACGTACCGCCCGTCTCCGGGATTTACCGGTATTTCCAGCGCGTGAAGTATACGCGCAATGAGGATGGCGGTTCGCATCGAAGCCGGTTTGAGACCAAATGACTGATCTCGCAGTCCGCGCACCATTTCCACCACGGCCCCCGACTGAATCAAATCGAGGTTCGATCGACAGGCAACGATTCCGGTTTCGGTCTCGAAGGGGATATCAAACAAATCGAACGTGACCATACGGTCGAACAATGCATCCGGAGCATCATTCACACCGACATAGTCCTGGGGATTAGAAGTGAAAATCACCCGGAAATCTTCGTGTGCTTTCACATACGTTCTTCCGCTGGCCGCGTCAGGTACGACCAAAACCCTTTCTTCAAGTGCAGAAAGCAGCGCATTGTTTGCCTCGGCCGGGGCACGAGTAAATTCGTCGTATACAAGCGTATGCCCTTTTTCCATTGCCGACGTCAGGGCGGCAGCCCGCCAATCGTGACGAACAACGCTTTCCGTGCGCTTGACGTTATGGATGAAATTGTCCTGGACGCGCTTAGTCGTTTGGCCAACGGCGCGCCCGATGAGATCGGCGCTTGTCATAGCGCCATCCCCGGTGACCAGCACATAGGGCCGTGCAAGTTTCTTTGCGACATCTATGGCAAGGGTGGTCTTCCCCATGCCCGCAGGTCCGCGAAGATGGACGGGAATACCGGTTCTAAGATAGGCCATCGCCCGGCTTTGTACGGAACGTATGCCGTCATCCTCGAAAAATTCATGTTCCGAAGCCATGGCAGCTGCCAAATGCCCATTTTGTTGCGACGCGGTGGCGGATCCGACCGATTTGGGTTTCATGCTGGGCAACTGGGTTTCTCCACAATTCTGCTGTGGAACCGGTTCTATCCAGATTCTGGTTAGCAAGTCGTGAACGGTATGGGACATGGCCGCGGCTCGAAAGAGCCCGCTACCAATCTATTGTTTTTCCAATAGAATTCCGCGGCAACCGTTGCGCAAATGTGTAGGAACTTGGTTGTTCCGATGCAGCTCTGTTCGCCATGCTGTGCCGCAAATCTCGCTCCAGGAGCTCGATGTCAGCATTTGGATCAGACGGAACAACAACGCATTTGAGCCGAGTCGCGGATTCGCCGCCATTCGGTCGGACTGCGGCTTCCGCCACGCCCGGATGCATCAGAAGTCTCTGCACAACCGCGTCAGGATAGACTTTGTTTCCGCCAAGTTTGATCGCCGCATCCAACCGTCCCAGCGGAATGAACCGACGCTCACCTACCCACTGGATCCTATCTTGGAGCGGCAAAGGGGCTTGATCATCCGCTATCGCATCGTTCTCGCGATCAAGATGGGCCATCAGCGTAAATTCGGCATCAGGGCTTATCCGATACCCCAAACCACCTGTTTCGGTCGAACCGAAGAGTTCGGTGATCTGGACGCTATGGCGATCCGCCAGGTCGCGCCACTCATCGGCGGCCATTGCCCCCGCAGATGTCAGGATCCGGATACCGGAGGGCAACGCTGGGCCCGCCGTTCCGACAAGTTTCAGATGTGTTGGCGTCGCCACAAGCAGGTCATCCGGGCGCAGCTGTTCAATTGCTGTGCCGATACCCCCCGCGGAATGGTCGAGCGTCGGAATTCCCGCTGATGAAGGCATCAGCACAGTCCACAAAAAGCCATAGATATGGAATGGCGGAACCATTGAGACAACGCGGTTGACGGGGCCCAGAACTGGGCGCATCGCGGTAACTTCCGAGGCCAGCTTCGTCAAACGGTGGATCACTGGCTTCGGGGCCCCGGTGGAACCGGAGGTCCGAAAGGTGCCTGTCGCCTCAGGTCCCTCGGTTGCCAGGTGGTGGCCAACAAGGTCGACCCAATCGCCAAGTCGGTTTCGTATAAAGAGGTAGTCTTCCACACCGGTGCGGTGCAGGGAGAACATTTGGTTCAGCCGGGTGACAACTTCCAATAGAGCAAGACTATCGAAACCAAGACCGTCGGCTCCCAAATCCGTGTCATCGTTCCAACTAAGTCGGATCTGATGCGGGATGGGCGCGGCCCGAACCCGAGCCAGTTCTTCCGAGACAACAGCGGTTATAAGGTACCGCAGCAAATCGTTTGAAATCGAGATGGTGTTTGAGGTCGCACCGGGCCCTGGAGCCCGATGTGACGTTTCCTGTCCCAAACCCGATAGCACGAGACTTTACTGCTCAAGCTCGTGCAGAATTTCGCCGACCAATCCCCGAAACTGCAGACGAGCAGCCTCGGCTTCGGCTTGAAATCCCATGGCGCGAGCCGCAAGCTCAGGCAAGGAGAGCGACAGATCCTCGGGCGCGATCTTCACTTGGATGTCCTGTGCGGCATCATAGGCCTCAAGATGGTCCATGACCTGGCCAAAGCTCTCGCACTCCCAGGCTTTCGCCGTGTCCTGATTGTCGTCAGATTGGTAGAACAACCGTATTGCAAGAACGAAGCGGCTCTCTACCGTCCGGTAGATGTTAACCTCGTACCAATATTCATTGGCTGGCGAGAAACTCATGGCCATGCCAAGCTCGCTGCCTTCGAACTGCATCGGCCGCGCACCAACCCGCTTGATGCGGAATTTCTGCGGCGTAGCGACGGGAGCGTGAGCCTCGGGCACCTGGCCCTGGCCTTCCATCATCATCGGTTCACTCATCATAAGTGTAGTTCCTTTTGTGCTGTGGCGCAGCATCCGCCGTTAGGCAGATACGTGTGCATATCGAGGCAAATTCGGCGCGCAATTGACGAACGAGTTCAACGTCGTTGGCATCATGGACACCTCGTCCGGGATCATGCGCAGCAACAAGGCCGCCAATGTCACCGGGTTGAACGAGGTCCATGACCGTATAAAGCGTCTGAATTCGCGTGTTGTCCGACGCCTGGACTACGGCCTGGGCAACGAGACCGCCATGTTCCGTCCGATAGATGGACAGGCTTTGCGACGGTTCGGTTCCGGATGCTGATCGAGCGAAGGCA
>JBCCYF010000149.1:0-9873 GCA_039190275.1 Pseudomonadota bacterium
GTTCGCTGGTTTACTATCTCGAAAAGGCGATGCGCATGTGCAGCGTCGCGAAAGGCGCTGGCAGGTCGATCAAAAAGTACACCGTCATTCAAAGCTTCGATGAAAGTAAACGGTACGCGATAGTCTGCCTCAGTTGCTCCAAGCGTGACTAGCGTATCACCATTCTGAAAAACGTTTGGACGGGACCAAGACATATGGACTTTCTCGCGCATTATTTGCTTGTCATGAAGGAATTTCTTGGATCACAACCTATCAAAGGCAGCTGTGGGCCGATAACTCTTCGAGATGTTTTAGCTCAGTAGTTGCGTCATGAGTCGTATCGGCTCGAGATCCGTTTAATTGCCTGTTCGAGAACATCGATAGCTTTACTCATACTTGCGGCGTCAACGTATTCTTCTGGGCGATGGCTTACACCCGCGCGGCAGGGGACGAAGAGCATGGCAATCGGGCAGATATCGGCCATGGCAGACGCATCGTGAGTGGCACCAGACATCAAACGCAGGGTAGCATGGCCGGCATCCTCTGCCGCGTCGGATAGCGCAGTCATGAGGTCGTTATTGCTGGGGACAGCGCGCTGTTCGTACGTTCGTGTGATCGAAAACTGGAGGCTTGCGTCGCGGCACCACTCATCAGCAAATGCTGCGAAGTCATCGGAGAAACGGTCGCGGCGCGCGTCTTCGTCGGCGCGCACTTCGAGTGTGAACTCGACAACGCCTGGCACTGCATTCACCGCACCTGGGCTAATCGATAGCGTGCCGACGGTTGCCCTGAGATTTGTCTGCGCCTTTGCTCGTGCATTGATTTCGCTGATCAGTTGGGCAGCACCGACAAGCGCGTCGCAGCGACCCGTCATCGGTACAGTTCCCGCGTGACCTGTTTCGCCGCTGACCGTGACGTTGTAGCGGGCAATGCCGCATATGGCCGTTACAATCCCAATCGGGACGTTTGCCTTTTCAAGAACCGGGCCCTGCTCGATATGGGCTTCGAGATACCCCGCAATTGATTTGGGACTGCGCTTAATCCTCAACGCCAGCTCTGGGCTGGCCCCGAACGCGCGCATGGCGTCGCCCATCATGGCGCCTTGTCGATCGGTCATTTCGAATACGGTTGGGTCCAGCGTACCAGCCAGGGCCCGCGGGCCGATCAAAGCCGTCGGAAACCGCACGCCTTCTTCATCCGCAAAGGCAAGGACTTCGAGACCGACGGGAAGCGCATCCCACAAGCCGTGGAAGCGCTTTGCCGCAAGACAGCCGAGGGCGATCCCCATGATCCCGTCAAACTGTCCGCCGTTGGGAACACTGTCCTGATGCGAGCTCATTAGGATAACCGGCTTGCCTGTCGCATTTGGTGACCGCCCGACGAGTGTACCTGCTGCGTCCAGTTCGGTGGACAGCCCGGCATCCTCCATCCAACTCTTTACCTCGTCCAGCGCGGCCTTATGCTCGGGCGTCCAGGGCAGGCGCGTAACGCCTTCCTCCGTTGCGCTATATTTGGAAATGGCCGAGAGACGCTGGGCGGCGATGTCACCATCCATGATATTTTCCTTGAATTTATCATGATAAATTGATTCCATGGTTTAACGGCGAACGCGCCGTGACGCTACTAAAAAACGTGAGGAGTGCCTTGCCTTCGCAGAAAACACAGACAAAAAAGAAGAGATCGCGCCCCATTCAAGTCGCCGATGAAATCAAGTCGTGGGTGGTCGAGCAGGGACTTCAGCCGGGAGATCGCTTGCCCAGTGAGCCTGAACTCATCGAGCGGTTTCAGATGTCCAAAGGTACAATCCGCGAGGCGATGCGGCTGCTACAGGCTCAAGGTCTTGTTGCCACGAAGACGGGCCCTGGCGGCGGCAGTTTTGTCGGTGAAGTGACAACAGAGCGAGCGCACGCGCTGCTTGCGAACTTCTTTTATTTCAAGAACGTCTCCATCGACGACATCTATCAAGTGCGCGTGGCGCTTGAACCGGAGAACGCTGCGTCGCTCGCTGGGCAGTTGTCAGCGCATCAGCTTCAGGAGCTTCGCGAAATTACGATGCGCTATGATACCCCTGCGGAATCAGCTGAAGAAGAGCGCGCTCAGCATGTCGACTCGCTTCTGTTCCACTCAAAGCTGGCGGAATATGCACAGAACCCGATCTTGGGGTTCATGATCGGGTTTCTTGCAGAGATTCTGACGCAGTTGACTGTCTACAAGCGCCTTTATTCCAAACCGAATCACGAGCTCTGGCGCGAAGGCCGGGGCCACCAGATCGCGCTGATCGAGACACTGCGCCAGGACGACCCTGACCGTGCTAGGGACATCATGCTGGAGCACATGAAACTCGCCCGCCGACTGATGGAGGATCAGGAGGCCGTCGTCATGAAGCGGTTCATTGCCGAGTGATGTCCGCCACTCTCGCGAATCTACGACAGATTGCTGAGCAAGGGGTCGCAGAGGCAATCGAAGCGGCCGAATGGGGGCAGGTTGCGACCTACATTCCCGAGTTGGCCTCGATTGCGCCGGATCAGGTTGGGGTCGCGATGGCTCTGCCTGAGGGTAAGGTCGTGCGGGCAGGGCAAGCCGAAACGCCTTTCTCTATCCAGAGTGTCTCGAAGCTTTTTGCCTTGGCTGCGGTTCTGGGGCGCGTCGGTGACGATCTTTGGTTGCGTGTTGGACGCGAGCCCTCTGGCACGGCTTTTGACAGCGTTGTTTTGCTGGAACGAGAGGAGGGGCGTCCGCGAAACCCGTTTATCAATGCGGGAGCGCTTGTCACAACGGACGCCATGATCGGTGGTCGAGAGCCTAAAGATGCACTCGCCGAGCTTGTTCGTTTCGTGCGCGCAGCGGCGCAGGACGACGACATTCACATCAACAAGCGCGTGGCGGAATCGGAAAAGTCCTCAGGACATCGGAACCTTGCGCTGGCGCACTACCTGAAGTCACATGATAATCTCACGAATACTCCCGAGCGGGTTTTCGGCACCTACTGCCATCAGTGTGCGATCGAGATGAGCTGCGTGCAACTCGCCCGCGCAGGTTCGGTTCTGGCGCAGTTCCCCGAAGCCCCACGGCTCATATCAGAAAAACGTGCGCGCCGAATTTGTGCGCTCATGATGACTTGCGGTCACTACGACGGTTCGGGAGAGTTCGCGTTTCGTGTCGGTCTGCCAGGAAAAAGCGGCGTAGGTGGTGGAATCCTGATTGTCGCGCCTGGGCGGGCGTCGATTGCCGTTTGGTCACCTGGTTTGGATCGTTACGGCAATTCGAAGGTTGGCACGCGACTGGCTGAGTATATTGCGGATCAGACGGGCTGGTCGGCTTTTTCAAGGTAAGGATCGGCGCGTTCGGGGTCGTCAAGCGTTGGGACGAGCATTGCCCAGTCCGCGTATGCGCCGGACGTTGCGGCCTGATGAAGGGCGCGAAGTTCGGAAAGCGGTGTGGCTGACTTGTCGATACGCAAAGTCAGCGGGGCCGCGCTACGGTTGACGATCAGTAAAGCTGCCGACAGCAGCCCACGACTGTCACCCCCTTCGCGCGAAGCAGCCTCAAGCGCGGTCAAAAGCCGTTCGGGAAAAGAGCCTTTAGCGGTTTGGAAACCTTCGAAACACGCGTCGATCACGCCCCGATTCTTTAGAAGATTTCCGGCGACAATAACGTTTGACCCGGAGCGGCTTCCTGCCGCAGGGATGCTGTCTTCCCCCGTGAAAGCGAAAACTCCACCCATAGGATCAAGCACGGCGAGTTGCCTCTGAGCCCGTCCCGCGTCGGCGTTTACGACACCCAAGACCGCATCCTTTGCGAATTTCCCGGCCCGCATGGCAGCAAGAGTGTCGGTCCCCCACAACGTCGACGGCAACGATCCTTGCGACGCCGAAAGACCTGATTCGGTGTCTCCACGTAGCACCCACCCCCCCACACAGAGGCTTCCCGTGGTCGCTGCGCCCCCATAACTGCCTGTTTCTTCGTCAAAAGCGAGGATTGAGATCGTCACTTGGGCACCTCCTTTTAAGTGGGCTTGAATTTATCATGAAAATTTGGCCTGATGCAATTTATCATGATAAATATTCTAAGAACATAACAGCGGAGGTAAAGCCAATGTCGCTCTTTTCTTTCACACGGCGGACACTGCTGGCTTCAGTTGCAGCGATGGCGCTGACACTCGGAGCGGTCAGTGGTGCCACGGCCCAAACGCCGCCCGGCGTGCTTATTGTCGGGCAGATAGCGGAACCAAAGGCGCTCGATCCGGCGGCTGTCACAGCGGTCAATGATTTCCGGATACTGATGAATGTCTATGACGGACTTGTCCGCTACAAAGATGGCACGCTTGAAGTTGAGCCCGGGCTTGCGACGGACTGGACGATTTCCGAAGATGGTACGGAATACACCTTCAATCTGCGCGAGGGCGTGACCTTCCACGACGGTAGCCCTTTCAATGCTGAAGCGGTTAAGTTCAACTTCGACCGTATGCTGGATGAAAACCACCCGTATCACGACACCGGCCCGTTTCCGCTGGCGTTCTTCTTTTCTGCTGTTGAAAGCGTCGAGGTGGTTGATGACCTCACGGTGAAATTCGTGCTGAACGCTCCCTACGCGCCATTTCTGTCGAACCTTGCCTACCCAACCGGTTTGATCGTTTCGCCCGCTGCCGTCGAACAGCACGGCTCCGACTTTGGGCGCAATCCTTCGGGAACAGGCCCGTTCACCTTCGCCGAATGGCGCGCCAACGAGGCAGTCGTGGTCGAAGGCAACCCGGATTATTGGGACGGCGCACCCTCGCTACAAGCGGTCGTCTTCCGCCCGATCACGGATGCCAACACGCGGACTGCAGAGATGCTGGCAGGCGGTATTGACCTGATGGTCGAGGTTCCGCCAGTCGCGCTGAGCCAGTTCGAAGGCGATCAACACACCGTGCACGAACAGGCCGGACCGCACGTCTGGTTCCTGATCCTGAACGCGAAAGAGGGGCCGTTTGCCGATGTGCGCGTGCGTCAGGCCGCAAACTACGCAATCAACAAAGAAGCCATCGTCAATGACGTGCTGGAAGGTACTGCCGATGTCGCAGCCGGTCCAACACCGCCCGCGTTCGCATGGGCTTACAACCCCGATCTGGAGCCGTATCCCTATGACCCCGACAAGGCGCGCGAACTGATCGCCGAAGCTGGTGTCGAAGGTGCAGAGCTGACGTTCTATGTTACCGAAGGCGGCTCAGGCATGCTTGATCCAGTGGCCATGGGCACCGCGATGCAAGCCGACCTAGAGGCTGTGGGATTCGATGTGAAGATCGAGACCTACGAGTGGAATACCTTCCTCGGGAACGTGAACCCCGGCCTCGAAGGCAAAGCTGACATGGCGCAGATGGCTTGGATGACAAACGACCCGGATACGCTGCCATTCCTAGCGCTCCGCACCTCGGCGTGGCCGGAAGACGGAGGATTCAACTCGGGCTACTATTCCAACCCGAAAGTCGACGAACTGCTCGAAGCGGCCCGCGTTGCCACCGACCAGGACGAACGCGCAGCGCTCTACAAAGAGATGCAAACAATCGTTCAGGAAGATGCACCTTGGGTCTTTGTTGCGAACTGGAAACAGAACGCTGTTACAAACGATCGAGTCGAAGATTTTGCGCTTCAGCCGTCGTTCTTCCTTCTTCTCGACGACGTCGTGAAAAACTGATCCTCCCTGAGCGGGGCGGGCCTTCGGGCTTGGCCCTCCCCGCTTTCATACAAACACGTGGGGCGCGTGATGACGGGCTATGTTCTGAAACGGCTGCTTTCAGCGATCCCGGTATTGTTTGGTATCACGATCATCGTCTTTCTCATCATGGCGTTGATCCCAGGTGATCCGGCGACGGCGATATTAGGAAGCTATGCCACGCCCGAGAACGTCGAAAAGCTAAACCGCGATCTCGGTCTGGATAAGCCTCTGGTGCAACAGTATTTCATCTGGCTTTCTAACATGTTGACCGGTGACTTTGGCACCTCGTTTGCGCTCAACCGGCCGGTCATCGATGAGGTGCTGGAGCGGTTTAACGCGACGCTGGTCCTCGCCGGAACCGCATTCGTGCTTTGCTCGCTCTTTGGGGTCGCCGCGGGTGTTGTTTCGGCGGCCAATCAGTATGGCTGGGCCGACAAGGGGATCACCTTCGTGGTTCTGCTGGGCATCTCGATCCCGTCGTTCTTCCTCGGGATGATGATGATCCTTTTCTTCGCCGTAAACCTTAGGTGGTTTCCGGTATCGGGCATGTGGCCAATTTATGGTGAACGCGACTTAGGGGCCCTCATTTCGCACCTGACGCTTCCCGCCATCGCACTTGCGGTCGTTGCCACCGGCGTTATTGCCCGTCTGGCCCGCTCTGCAATGTTAGAAGTCTTGCGGCAGGATTTCATCCGCACCGCGCGGGCTAAAGGCGTAGCCGAGAGCGGCGTGATCTGGCGTCATGCGCTCAAGGCCGCGATGGTGTCGATCATACCGGTGCTGGGCATTCAAGCGGGATTTGTCCTGTCGGGCGCAGTCTACATTGAAATCGTTTTCCAGTGGCCGGGCGTCGGTCGAATGCTGGTCGATGCCATCCTCAAGCGTGACATCCTGCTAGTTCAGGGAGGGGTGGTCTTCGTGGCAGCCTGCTACGTGCTTTTCAACATCGCGGTCGATGTCGCGCAAAGCCTGCTTGATCCGAGGATCAAGACATGATGGCGTTTCTTAAACTCTTAGCGCGGAACCGGCTTGCTATGGCGGGTGGGATCGTTCTGTCGCTGGTGGTCCTGCTGGTTCTACTGACACCGCTACTGCCACTGGCCGACCCGGATATAACGGACACTGGCAACCGTTTCAAACCGCCGTTCTCCGAGGGCGCAATCCTCGGTACCGACCACCTCGGGCGCGATCTCCTGTCGCGGCTCCTCTGGGGCACGCAGCTTTCACTTGCAGTTGGTTTCGCCGCGGCAATCATCGCCGCGACCGTTGGGGCCGCCATCGGAATTGTCGCTGGTTTCTATGGCGGCCGAACGGACAATATCATCATGCGCGGCGTCGATATGCTGATGGCGTTTCCCTATATCCTCCTCGCGCTCGCCATCGTCGCGGCCCTCGGACCGGGACTGTTCAACGCTTTGATTGCCGTTGCTGCGGTGAATGTGCCCTTCTTTGCCCGTAACATTCGCGGCATCACCGTCGGCATCGCGCACAAGGAATTCGTCGATGCCGCGCGGCTGTCGGGTATGTCAAATGCCCGAATCATTCTGACCGAAGTTCTTCCCAACGTTATTCCGGTCATCATCATCGCGATGTCGACAACCATTGGCTGGATGATCCTGGAGACGGCGGGCCTGTCATTCCTCGGCCTTGGGTCGCAGCCACCGCAGGCCGATCTTGGCTCCATGCTAGGCGAAGCGCGCTCGGCGCTGATTACGAACCCGCATACGTCGATTGTGCCTGGGATCATGATCCTGATCATCGTGATGTCGATCAACCTTCTTGGTGACGGCGTCCGTGACGCGCTCGACCCGCGCCTGAAATCCGGCGCGCTGTCACGGCCAATGGCAGCGACGACGGTAAAGCGCGATGCACCTGCGCCTGCGTCCGAAGGTAAGGGGTTGCTCGAAGTTCAGGAGCTGCAAACGCAGTTCCATGTCAAGGATCGCGTCTATCGCGCCGTCGGCGGCGTTTCGCTGCATGTCGAAAAGGGTGAATGCCTCGGTATCATCGGCGAGTCCGGGTCGGGCAAGTCCGTCACCGCGCTTTCTGTCATGGGCCTCGTCGCTTCGCCGCCAGGGGTTATTACGGGCGGCGCAGTCCGGTATGAGGGCAAAGACCTTGTTGGCGCACCCTACAAGCGCCTCCGCGATATGCGCGGACGCAACGTTGCCTACATTTTCCAAGACCCGCTCGCCACGCTTCATCCGCTGTATCGTGTCGGAGAACAGCTCGCAGAAGCGATCCGTTCGCATCGGCAAATCGGCAAAGAGGAAGGCCGCGCGAAGGCAATTGAATTGCTCGAGGCGGTGCGTATCCCGAACGCTGAGATGCGGATCAACGATTACCCGCACGAAATGTCCGGCGGCATGAGACAGCGTGTCGGAATCGCCATGGCGCTGGCCAATGATCCCGATGTTATCATCGCCGACGAACCGACAACCGCGCTCGATGTGACGGTTCAGGCGCAAATCCTCGCTCTTCTCGACGATCTCAGAAAGTCGCGTGGGCTAGCGATCGTTTTCATTACACATGACTTTGGGGTGGTGGCGCAACTTTGCGACCGCGTCGCCGTCATGTACGCGGGCCGCATCGTTGAGGAGGGCCAAACCACCGATATTCTTGACAACCCCCGCCACCCCTACACCGCGCGTCTGATGGCTTGCGTTCCCGAACTCGGCGAAGGGAAACGGCGGCTCGAAGCCATTCCGGGCCTGCCGCCTGTGGTCGACAACCTACCAGCCGGCTGCGCCTTTGCTGACCGCTGCAACAAGGCACAGGATGCCTGCCGCCATCGCGACATACCGTTGGAACGCGACGGCACGCGCGCCGTTCGGTGCCTGTTTCCCGAAACACCGCGCAAGGAGGCCGCGGAATGAGCAATGCACTGACGCTCGACAACCTGTCAAAAACCTTCCCCGTCGGGCGGAGCCTTTTTGGTGCGGCGTCCGGCTCCGTGAAGGCGGTGCACCCCATTACACTTTCGGTCAAAAAAAACGAAACCCTAGGTATTGTGGGCGAGTCCGGCTGCGGAAAGTCTACGCTGGCGCGGATGCTCGTTGGCCTCCTGCCACCGACCACGGGTACGATCCAGATCGAAGGCGCAGCACTCGACAATGCGGACCCGGCGGATTTTGGTAAACGCATACAGTACGTGTTCCAGGATTCGATTTCCTCGCTCAACCCTAGAAAAACGATCCGCCAGATCATGGAAGCGCCGCTCAGACAGCTTCACAGCATGGCAAAGCCCGAACGTGATAAGCGGATCGCGGAGATCTTCGCAAGCGTGAACCTGCGCGAGGAGTTTCTCGAACGCTACCCACACGAGTTCTCGGGCGGACAGGCCCAGCGGATCGGGATCGCGCGCGCGCTAGCGGCAAATGCTCGGATTCTTATCCTCGACGAACCGGTTTCGGCGCTCGATGTTTCGGTGCAGGCACAGGTTTTGAACCTACTTGCCGATCTGAAGAAAGAGTTCGATCTGACCTACCTGTTCATCAGCCATGACCTCGCGGTCGTCGAAGCGGTCAGCGACCGGATCGCGGTTCTTTATTTTGGATCGGTTGTGGAACTTGGCCCCGCCGAGGTGGTCTTTGCCAACCCGCGACATCCTTATACCAAGCTTCTCGCCAACAGCGCGCCGGTGGTCGGTCGCGCATTGACTGCGCCAGAGGCGAAAGGGACAGAACTCCCGAACCCGCTGGACCCACCGCCCGGGTGCGCCTTCGCAGCGCGGTGCTCAAACGCCAGCGATCGCTGCCGATCTCAGGTGCCCAAGTTGGAAGACGCCGGAAGCGGTGCTCAGGTTGCTTGTTTTCATCCGCTTGCCGATGTCTGAACATTAGTTTGCGATTACCAAAGCATGATCGTCACATGAAATCTTGCAAATTAGGCTGTGCAAACAGCGAATGGCAGCAATGCGTTTGCGAATGCAGCATCGTGCCAAGCTGCTCAAGGTCGTGTGTGGGTGGCGCCTGCATTGCAAGTGTTTTCTGCGTTGATAGCGGCGGTCTGTCAGTACTGTCGTGTGTTCGGCCTGTTCACGCAGCCATTGTTGTCGGTTGCTGGCCTTGATGAGTTCCGCAAGCAAGGTTCCTATCGGCTAAACGACCTCGGTTTGGGCCGCGACATTCGTCGGAGTGTCCTGGCTTTTGGTTGACTTAAGTCCGCATCATCACATCAAACGTCTTGCATCTCTGGGCA
>JBCCYF010000150.1:0-9857 GCA_039190275.1 Pseudomonadota bacterium
AAAGCGGGAACAGGCGGAGTTGGAGGAGAAGGCGAAGATCGAACAGGCGCAGCTTGAACAGATCCTGCTGAGCCTGCCGAACACACCGCTGGACGAGGTTCCCGATGGCGCGGGCGAGGAGGACAACGTCGAGCTGCGGCGCTGGGGCAACTTGCCGAATTTTGCCTTCGACCCCAAGGAGCACTACCAGGTCGCGGGGGCCATCCCCGGTCTGGACTTCGAAACCGCCGCCAAAACCTCGGGGTCTCGCTTTGTCATGCTGCGCGGTGCGATGGCCCGGCTCCACCGGGCCCTCAGCCAGTTCATGATCGACACCCATGTCGACCGCAACGGGCTGTCCGAGACCTGGGTGCCGGTTCTGGTGCGGGAAGAGGCGATGCTGGGCACCGACAAACTGCCCAAGTTCGGTCACGACAGCTATCAGACGACCAACGACTGGTGGCTGATCCCAACCTCCGAGGTGCCCCTGACCTATAGTGTCGCCGGTCAGATCCTGGCATCGGACGATCTGCCGATCCGGCTGACTGCGCAGTCGCAGTGCTTTCGCTCGGAAGCTGGCAGCGCGGGGAAGGACACAGCCGGGATGCTGCGCCAGCACCAGTTCGAGAAAGTCGAAATGGTCTCGATTACCCGCCCTGAAGACAGCCGTGCAGAGCTCGACCGGATGACCGGATGCGCCGAAGCGCTGCTCGAAGCATTGGGATTGCCCTATCGAACGGTCGTGCTTTGCACAGGCGACATGGGTTTCGGTGCAGAGCGTACGCATGATATCGAGGTGTGGCTGCCCGGTCAGAACACCTTCCGCGAAATCAGCTCCTGCTCGACGACCGGGGCGTTTCAGGCGCGCCGGATGAACGCACGCTATCGCCCGACGCCCGATGCCAAGCCGGAGTTCGTGCATACTCTGAACGGGTCCGGATTGGCGGTCGGCCGCTGCCTGATCGCGGTTGTGGAAAACGGCCAGCAGGAAGATGGCAGCATCGCGCTGCCACCGGTCCTCGCCCCGTATTTGCGCGGCGCCGCAAAGATCACAGCCGAGGGCATACTGGGTTAGCCCCCTTCGGCTGCCGGCCCGGAAACCACCTGCCGCCTCGGCGGTTCCGGGGCGAGGGTCATGGCGTTGCGCACACATGATAAATACGGTGACGCTGTGCCCGGCTGCAACGCAGCGCCACGACCGGGGCAGGTCTGAGTCTTCCGGGCAACAGTGCAACACCGCTCTTCTACACTGCTGGACGGCCCGCTCGCGCCAGCCTAGAACCACACCAAAGCCCAGCTCAACAGGTCCCCGATATGCGCATTCTGATCACCAATGACGACGGGATCAACGCCCCCGGTCTCCGCGCGGCGGAAGAGATCGCAGAAAGCCTCGCCGGACCGGAAGGTGAGGTTTGGGTGGTCGCTCCGGCGCTGGAACAATCGGCAGTGTCCCATGCCATTTCCTATGTCCGTCCAATGCGGATCGAGCAGTGGGAGCCGCGGCGCTTCGCGGTCGAAGGCTCACCCGCAGACTGTATTATGGCAGCGCTCGGCGACATCTTGCCCAACCCTCCCGACCTTGTCCTGTCCGGCGTTAACCGGGGACACAACGTGGCCGAAGATACAGTCTATTCCGGAACCGTGGGCGGCGCGCGCGAGGCAGCGATGCGCGGCTGCCGTGCCATCGCCCTGTCGCAGTATCACGGACCGGAGAACCGCGCGCTTGACGATCCCTTCGCCGCCGCCCGGGCGCAGGGTGAGGCGGTTTGTGCCGCGCTGAACACCCGGGCTCTCTGGCACGACCAGCCCTACGGCGTCTTCTACAACGTGAATTTCCCGCCCGTGGCCGCCACAAACGTCATGGGGGTCAAGGCGACGGTCCAGGGCAACCGTGCCGCCCCCAGTTTCGGCGTCGCAGCCCAAACCGCGCCCAATGGCCGTAAGTACTATTGGCTCACCCATGGCAGCGGCAACGATACCGCACAAGGTGGCTCCGACGCGGCTGAGGCAGCCCGCGGATTTGTCACTGTTACACCGCTTCGGGCCGATATGACCGCCCATTCCACCCTGTCTTCGCTTACCGAGGCCCTGGATGAGCTTTGATGCCGAAGCAACCATGAGCTTTGTGCTGGGCCTCCGAGCCAGCGGCGTCACCGACCCGGCGGTTCTGATGGCGATGGAAAAGACACCACGCGCCGCCTTTCTAGACGGAATATTCAAATCCCGCGCGCATGAGGACGTTCCGCTGCCGATCGGGGGCGGGCAAACCATATCGCAACCGACGGTGGTTGGGCTGATGACCCAGGCATTGTCCGTGACCAGACGCTGCAAGGTCCTTGAGGTGGGCACCGGAGCGGGCTACCAGGCGGCTATTTTGGCCATGCTGGCCCGCCGCGTCTACAGCACCGAGCGGATCCCCACCCTGGCAAAGAAAGCACAGGGTGTGCTCGCGAGCCTGGACCTCAGCAATGTGACCGTCATTGCCAAGGACGGGACAACCGGGCTGCCCGAACAATCACCTTTCGACCGCATCCTGTTGACCGCGGCGGCCGAGGACCCCCCGGCCCCCCTTCTGGCTCAACTCAGGCCGGGCGGTATCATGGTTCTGCCGGTGGGACAATCCGATACTGTGCAAACCCTTCTGAAAGTGGTAAAAACCGATACCGGGTTGAAGTACCACAGCCTGGGCGAGGTCCGATTTGTACCGTTGCTCCAGGGTATGGCAGACGACGGGGCCTGAAGCCCTGCTTTCGCCCGGTTTCCGCGCGCCCCGGATCACGCGGGGGCGGATAGAGCAGTATGGTTTCGGTTGGTGAGGCAGGCCTAAACATGACAGCATTCCAGAACCTTTCACGAGGGACGTTCGCGATTACACTTCTCCTCGCCCTGAGCGCATGCGGCGACGGCGGGTCACCGTTTAGCGGCATGTTCGGCGGCGACAAACCGACCGAGGGGGTTAGCCAGGCACTTCCACCACCACCACCGGATGAGCGCGGGGTGGTGACCTATGCCACCTACCAGGTCATGATCGCGCGCGACGGGGATACCATCCCCGACATGGCAGCGCGTGTCGGTCTCTCGGCCGAGGATGTGGCCCGTCACAACGGCTTGCCGGTCAGCTACACGCCGCGCGCCGGCGAGGTTCTTGCCTTGCCCAGCGATGTCGGCGGAACCCCGGTGACGACATCGGTCTGGTCGCCCGAGATTGTGACCGGTGCACTCGACGCCACCGGTACGGCACCGTCTGGCAGCGCCGCCCCGGCCAGCGCCGCGAACACGGCAAACCCGTTCAACAACGGGCAGGGCGACACTGTGGTCGACCCGCTCCGCCACCGCGTCGCCCCGGGCGAGACGGCCTTCAGCATCGCCCGGCGCTACGACGTGTCGGTGACAGCACTGGCCTCATGGAACGGGCTCGACAACGAGATGACGGTGCGTGAGAATCAGGAACTTCTGATCCCCGTGGTCGGCGGGCAGCCGTTACCGCAAATAGCGGCCGTCAATGACCCCGGCACGCCGTCGGTCATCGCACCGCCCCCCAGCGCCGACGACCCGCTGCCCGAAGACCAGAACATCGATGACACACCCGTTATTGCCTCTCCCAACCTGATCGAGGAGATCGCGCCCGCACCCACCCCCGCTCCGGCCGCACCATCGCCGCAGGGACGACTGTTGACCCCGGTTGCCGGTGGGTCGGTGCTGCGCGGGTATGACCCCAACGGCGCAAGCCGCAACGAAGGGATCGATTTCGCCGCCGCTGCGGGCACATCCGTTATGGCGGCCGAAGGGGGTGAAGTAGCGCTGATCTCTGAGTCCCTTGGCGGCCTGGGGACCATCGTCCTTATTCGGCATCCCGACGATCTGATGACAGTCTATGGCCGCGTCTCGAACGTCTCCCTGCAAAAGGGAGACCGGGTGACACGCGGGCAAAAGATCGGCGAGGTTGCGCCCGGTGATACGCCCAATGTGCACTTCGAAGTGCGGCGCGGAACGGCAAGTGTCGACCCAAACCCGTTCCTGACACCCTGATCGGCCCAATGCGGGGCGGCGACCGATCCGGCACCGCCCTGAACGCCGCGGCGGGCCCCGACCCCGCCACTGGCGGGGTTGGGGATAAGAGACCTGGCCCCGATCAGGGGCCTCAACGGGACAGGTCAGCGCAGCGTTCGGCCCTGGCGACCGGCCAGATCGGTCACATACTGCCAGGCCACGCGGCCTGAACGGCTGCCGCGGGTCTGTTGCCACTCGATGGCTTCCGCGCGCATCCGCTCCTCATCGATATCGATCCCATAGGCGTCACAATACCCGCGCACCATCGCCAGGTATTGCGACTGATCGCAGCTGTGGAACCCAAGCCACAGACCAAAGCGATCCGAGAGCGAGACTTTCTCCTCCACCGCTTCCGAGGGGTCGACGGCGGTCCCGCGCTCGTTCTCGATCATATCGCGCGGCATCAAATGCCGCCGGTTCGACGTGGCATAGAAGATCACATTGTCCGGTCGGCCCTCCACCCCGCCGTCCAAAATGGCCTTCAGCGACTTGTAATGGCTGTCGTCCTTGTCAAAACTCAGGTCGTCGCAGAACAAAAGAATGCGTTCGCTCAGCCCCCGCAGCAGCTGCAAAAGTCCGCTTATGGAGGGCAAATCCTCACGTTGGATCTCGACCAGCTTCACTTCGGTGCCTTCAGCGCAGACAACCGCATGCGCTGCTTTCACCAGCGAGGATTTGCCCATACCCCGTGCACCCCAAAGCAGGATGTTATTGGCCGCAGCACCCCGCGCGAATTGACGCGTGTTGTCCAGCAGCGTGGCCCGTGCCCGATCAATCCCGACCAACAATCCCAGTTCCACCCGATTGACATGTGGTACCGGCTCCAACCGGTCCGGGTCGCAGCGCCATACGAATGCCTCTGCCGCCGTCATATCCGGGGCCGGCGCAGGCGGTGGGCTGATCCGTTCCAACGCCGCCGCAATCCGCGTTAGCGCATCACTCTCCGGCTTTTCCGACACTGGTACTTTCAGGTTCTTCATCGTCATAATAGCCCTCGGCCCGCAGCCGCTCCTCGCGGGCGTGCTCGACCCACCGGACAAGTTGGATCGAGACCTCATAGAGCGCGTAGACGACAGAAAACAGAATGATCTGGGTGATCACATCGGGCGGGGTCACAATCGCCGCCAGCACCAGGATACCCACAACGGCATACTTCCGCGTCGACCGCAGTCCGGCGGCCGAGACCAGCCCGGCCTTGCCCATCAACGTCAGAAGCACCGGCAACTGGAAACAGAGGCCGAACGCCATGATAAACTTCAACAGGATATCAAAGGACTCGTTCACTTTGCCCAAAAACTTGATATCCACGCCGCCGGTGCCGTCGGTCGGCACCGCCAGCGGCACCATTGCAGCCGGGGCACCGTCGGGCGTCAGAACTTCGGCCGCATCCCCGACAACCAGGTCGGAAAACAGCGAGGCCGCATCGGCGAACCCAAGAAAGAACGCCATCGCCAGCGGGGTCACCACGAAATGCGCAAAACTTGCCCCAAGAAGGAACAACAGCGGCGAGGCGATGATGAAGGGCAAAAACGCCGACTTTTCAGATCGGTAGAGCCCCGGGGCCACGAACCGCCACATCTGATGTGCGATCACCGGAAATGAGACCGCCAGCCCCATCACCATCGATATCCGGATCAAGGTGAAGAAGTACTCCTGCGGAGAAGTGAATATCATCTGCGGATCCGGGTCCCCCAGATCGCGCAACGTCCGCTCGATCGGGACCAGAAGAAAATCCAGGATGGTTTCCGCGAAAGCGAAACACAGTATCATCCCTGCAAGAAACGCCAGAACCGAGCGGATCAGACGCGTGCGCAGTTCGGCCAGATGCTCAATCAACGGCGCGGCGCTGTCCTCGATCTCGTCTTCCGGTTCAGCGGTTATCTTGGACTGTTCCGCCATTCAGCTGTCCGGCACCGGGGTGGTTTCCGGTTTCGAAACGGCAGGGTCTGTCGCTTGGGCGGGTGTCGTGGTCTGCGGCGCATCGGATTTGGGGGCTGAAGCCGCCTTAGGCGGCGCTTTCGGTCCGATCGGTTCTGCCTTAGACGCGGTTTTGTTGTCCATGAAGTCCTTGGCGAAATTCTGAGCCGACTTCGTCGCTGAGTTCAGCCCCAGATCGTTCATCTTGCGCAGATCCTTGGTGGCTTCGCTCAGCCCAGACTGATCCGCCGCATCTTCCATTGAGCGTTGAAACTCCCGCGCCATACCCCGCATCCGGCCCATGAACTGACCGGCCGTCCGGAACATGCCGGGCAGATCCTTGGGGCCGACCACGATCAGCGCAACGATCCCGATGACAATCAGTTCCAACCCGCCAATATCGAACATCGGCTATGCCTCCGACAGGCCGCTCAGGCCTTGTCTTTCTCCACGTCTGGCGTGACATCGCGGGCCATTTCGGCACCGTCGGCACTGGCATCCTCCAACTCCTGCTTGCCCTCGTTCAGGCCCTTCTTGAAGCTGGTGATGCCTTTGCCGACTTCCCCCATCAGGGACGAGATTTTGCCCCGGCCGAACAGAACCAGAACCACGACGGCAATCAGCAGGATGCCCGGCAATCCAATATTGTTGAGCATTGCGCTCTCCCATCATTGTGCGCCGGCGGCGGCGCTTTTCCCTATTTCAGCTATGATATGTATGGCCTTGCCGCCTCGGGATAAACCCCAAAGCGCACTCAAGATCCGGTTATTCCGCCGCAAGATCCGTCAGTAATGGGTTCGCGACCCGGGTTTGCCGCCCGCAGGGAAACACAAAACAGCGGTCCCGGCGGAGTGATATCCACAGTTTTCGGCCCGGCGCAGGCATGAACACACCCGGGATCGTTGCGCGTAAAAGGGATCCGTCATGCTCCATACGCAGGTCCACAAGACTCTCGTTGCCGATATAGCGCGCCCGCTCCACGACACCCCGCGCGGGCACCCCGTCCGATGCGGTGGGCCGCGGTCCCGAGCCCTGGCGGTCGAAGTCCATCCTGAGGTGTTGTGGCCGAATAACAATCTCGACATCCGCCCCATCGCGCATGTTCGGACAGAAGAAATGGCCGAATGGCGTGGAGGTCTGAAAGTTCTCAACAACACCGTGCAATATATTGATATCGCTAAAAAATGCGGCAGCCTCGGCATCCACTGGATTGTTGTAGATGTTGTAAGGTGCGCCACGCTGGACAATGCGCCCGGCGCGCATGAGCGCAATCTGGTTGGCCATCCGCATTGCCTCATTGGGCTCATGGGTTACCAGCAGGACGGCGGTACCCTCTTCTTTCAGGATGTCAAGCGTTTCATCCCGGATACCGTCACGCAAACGGTTATCAAGGCCCGAGAAGGGTTCGTCCATCAGCATGACCCTGGGGCGCGGCGCCAATGCCCTGGCCAAAGCGACGCGCTGTTGCTCACCGCCGGACAGCTGATGCGGATATCTGTCCGATTTGTTCGCTAGTCCCACCCGCTCCAGCAGGTCGGCCACCCGATTTCCAGCGCCGCGCCCCACACCGAAGGCCACGTTCCCCGCCGCAGTCAGATGCGGGAACAAGGCGAAATCCTGGAACATCATGCCCACGCCACGACGCTCGGGCGGGACGCTCACCCCGTTTCCCTCCACCAGTCGACCATCGATCAGAACTTGGCCCGAAGTCGCACGCTCGACCCCCGCAGCCACGCGTAACGTGGTCGACTTGCCGCAGCCGGAGGGACCCAGCAAGCAGGTCACCTCCCCCGGCGACAACGCCAGGCAGACCCCGTCAACCGCGGTTACGCCGTTGAAACGGCACGTCAGGTCGATCAGTTCCAGGCGCGCGTCCGGGGTCAAAAGCCAATCCGAGTGTTTTTGTAAGGTGTTGCCGACTTAGCAACCCAGATGCCACCCTTCAAGCTATATGGTGAAATTGGTGCCCCCACCGTCCAGCAGGATGTTCTGACCGACGATAAACCCGGCATGCATCGAGCACAGGAAAGCACAAGCCGCGCCGAACTCAGCCGCCGTTCCATAGCGCCGCGCCGGAATGGTCGCCTCGCGCCGGGCGCGGGCCTGCTCCAGACTGATGCCCTCGGCCTCGGCAACGGGCCCATCCAGCGCAAAAGCGCGGTCGGTGGCATGGATCCCCGGCAGAAGGTTATTTATGGTAACCCCATGCGGGGCGACCTGCCGCGCTGTTCCGGCAACATAGCCCGTAAGCCCCGTGCGCGCTGCGTTGGACAGCCCCAGCTGCGGAATGGGCGCTTTCACCGACTGCGAGGTGATGTTGACCACCCGCCCCCACCCCTGTGCGATCATGTCGGGCATCAAGCTTTTCATCATCGCAATCGGCGCCAGCATATTGGCATCCAATGCCGCTATGAAATCCTCCCGGCCCCAGTCGCTCCACAGTCCCGGGGGTGGGCCTCCGGCGTTGGTCACCAGGATCTGCACGCCCTGCGCTGCCCCGATCAATTCGGCCTGCCCGGCCGGCGTTGTGACGTCGCAGGCAACCTCGGTCACCGAGACGTCATAGGTGTCCCGCAGCGCGGACCCCGCCTCGGCCAACGGACCGGCGCTCCGCGCATTGATCACCAGATGGACACCGGCGGCCGCAAGCGCATCGGCACAGCCGTATCCCAAACCTTTGCTCGACGCGCACACCAACGCCGTCTTGCCAGCGATCCCCAGATCCATCTTGCACCTCCCGGCTTCATCGACCCCGACAGAACGCAGGACACCGCATGGTGTCAAGCGGTGTGCGCCTGGGCGACGCTCCGGATGACTTCGACGTTCATCAACATGGAGTGCCCCTGACTGCAATCCGGAAGGTAGCGCAAGCCGAATTGTCACCACACGGGCACAGGCTGCGGAGCGAACGGATGACAGTCAGCGCCGCATACCGGCCGAACTGAATTCAGGGTGACCAAGCGCGGTGATCGCACGTCCTCTCTCTTTGAGATGTCGGCCCGGGCAACCTTCGCGGTCTCGCCGAGCTGTCTAGCGAGTGCTTTTGGGGTCTCGACCCGCCGCCCCGCCATCAGGATGTTGTGCCCTTCGCCGACCGGTGATCGCCATATTACGGCCCCCAGTCCCGCTGACGGCATCCCGATTACGCTCATGCGGGCAGGCTGGTCTAAGCAGGGCGGATTTGAACTGTTCCTGAGGGATGGCACAAAAGGCGACCACCTGTGGCAGATCATCAAAGAGGCGGGCACGCCATACGGGATCGGCCCCGGATACCCCAATCCATCCGAGCGCATTGAGAGTGGTTTGTTGAACTATGGCACGGATACGGACGACAGAACGAACCCGTTCGAAGTGCGGATGGAGAAATTCGTCGACCTCAATGTTAGCGATGATGTGATCGGTGTCCACGCTCTAAGACAGATCAAAACCGAAGGCGTGAAACGCCATCAACTTGGGATCGTCTTGCATCGTGACGAAGAAACCGAAGATCAGTCGATCTGGCTGGACATCGTCAAAGATGGGGCGGTGATCGGACATATGACCAACAAGGCCTGGTCCTACCGCCTGAAGCGGATGATCGGGTATGCGCTCGTTTCGGTCGGGGCGCCGTCGGGTGATGCCGTACAGGTTATGGAGGATAGCGGCGGCGCCCCTGGCCGACCCACCGACCTGCCGTTCAGGATCTGAGCATGGCATGGACCGGCCCCCCGCTGTGCAAAGGGTGGACAGAACCGGACTGAAACCGGAGTGCCGGACCATTCGCCCTGCTTACAGCAATACTCGGAACAGGTTCGTCAGTTGCCGTTTTTGGTGAAACCGTCGGGGCAGAACTGCTCCGGGTTGCAACTCTGGTCGTCGCAGGGTGCGTCCGTATCGCCCTCTGGCCACTGACACGTTGTGCATCCAACCTC
>JBCCYF010000151.1:0-9839 GCA_039190275.1 Pseudomonadota bacterium
AAACTGTGCCTTCCGCTTGTCAGACCAGCTAAGCCAACGATCTACGGGTTTGAAGTCCTTGGACTTTTCCTGTGGCTGCCAACGGGTATCATCATCCGTTTTGTTTCGCGACGATCCGCGCACGGGCAGGTTCTCGTAGCCGTCGTAGTCATATGTCGCGGGGTCCAGACCGGTATGGGCAAGAAGCGCATCAACAGTTTGCCGCGGTTCAGACATCATGTCCTCGAACCGATTGAGCAGGACGTTGCTTGCGTCCGATGCGCCGCTCATCTGCATCATCGCGTCCGTGCCCAGCTTCCACTCGGTGGCGAGTTGAGCGAAGGTTTTCCGCGACAGGGAGTATCGGGAAAAGGTGTTCAGGGAGCTATCGACCACATCCCGACCGTCGCGCAGGCACAGTACAAGCTTGGCATCCGGGAAGATGTGCGGTGCCAAAGACAGATGTTGCACGTGCGGGCATTTGAGCAGGATCCGTTTGTTCCCAGCTTCGCGCTGCAGCTCCCGCAGCCAGGCACCCGAAAGCATCGCCAACGCATCGTACCGTCCCAGCACATCGGCGTTTCTAGGAAAATATGAGATGAACTCTTCCATCAGAGCTGCAGCGCCATCAGCTGCGTGCAACAGTGGAAATTCATACAGCCGCCCTGGATCGGCGGCAACGTCCGGATGCAGCGCCAGGACATCACGGATCATATTCGATCCGGACCGTGGCATCACGCCCAGCACAATAATCGGGGTAGGTCCGTCACCACGAGCATGCCGCGACAGGTCCCGCAGTCGGGCGGCGGATGTCTCGTCTACCTCGGGCAGGAAATCCTTGTCGCTCAGGTACTGCAACCCTGCGACACGGCGCGCCATTTGTCCCAGGTTTCCCAGGCGGGCGGTTTTAAGAATACTCACATACTTAGCACACATCGCTCTGTTCCATCTCGGTCAGACTGTCCCAACTGGCCCAGGGCAGGCTGTCCCGGCCCAAAAAGTCGGCCACATATTTCATATCGTCGCGAAACCCTTCAATCAGCCGCAGCCGGGTTTCATCACGCATCGGGGCAATCTCGGTCCTTAGGTCACGTTTGTTCATTGCCAGGATCTGGCTCACACCAGGCGCTTTCTTGACCGCCGCGACGGTGTTTCCCAGACCGACCGAGCGGGCAAGGTCACCCCCGGACTTCAGGAAGCGCTGGGCTGCGTCGCTTTTATTGGCGACGCTTTCGTGCCGCCGCTCGCTCAATCCTTGTGGGCGCACACTGCGATCAATGCCAAGATGCGCGCAGATCGCGTCATAAGCGGTTGATGGGTCGGCCTTGATATCCTCGGCCAACAGGACCAGCAGCGCCGAACTGTCAAAGCTTGCCGACCAACGCTCAAGATTAGCAGCATAGCTGCTTTGCGCGACATATGCCGGATTGGCCGCCAAGCCATCCTCGAAGCTGGTATCGGCCGGTATATGCGTCTTGCGCACTTCATGCAGATGGTTCGAGAAGGCCCGCGCCACAGGGTCGCGCAGCACAGCGATCAGCTTCAAAACGGGGTTATACGCCTTGGCCCGGATCGGCGCATCACCGCTGAAGAAGTATGTTGGTGAGCACTCGCCACAAAGCTGCCCGTTGGCGGCTTGGTTAAAGTGGCGCTCATACCACATGCGTCCGCGGTCATAATTGGCCGTGAAAAAATTCAGCTCTTTGGGGTCGCTCGCGCAAATCCCAGGATGCTCTGACAGCATATCGTGCAACCAGGAGGTCGCCGATTTCTGTGCGCCTATGCCAATAAAATCTACAGTCATACTCTTTGATAAGCCCCGGAGGTCACCTGCAACATGGGCGGGAATCGCACTACTTTATGACGTCTTAATGGCCGAATTTCCGCGACCCAATATATCCTTCCACAGCACCAGAAGTATCGCATGTGGAATTGTGTATGCATACCGCCCAATCAAATACTTGGGACCGGTGAACATGCGATGCAACCACTCCAGGCCGCCGCGCTGCATCCATTGCGGGGCGCGGGCGTAGTGACCCGTGACAAAGTTGAAGCAACCGCCGCATGTAATGACCCAAGCAGCGGAAAAACTGTTGTGATGGCGCGTACAGAATGACTGTTCGCGCGGTTTTCCCAGACCCACCCATACAATATCCGCACCGCTCGCGTTCACGTCAGCGATAACGGCCGCCTCGTCCTCGGGCGGGAAGTAGCCGTCCCGCCGCCCCGCGATCCGAAGGTTCGGGTACATCTGCTGCAAACGCGTGGCACATTGGCTGTTCACTTCTTCCGTACCACCCAGCAGATAGAAGCTGAGACCGTTCTTTGCCGCTGCCTCGGCAGCGGAGAGGAAATAGTCTGTTGTCGCGGTCCGTTCGGGCACCGGAGCACCCCGGGACAACCGCGACATCCAGACCACGAACTGCCCGTCTGCATGAACGATATCTGCGCCGTTGAGGGACTGGGCGAACTCAAGATCGGTCTGAAACAGCGAAATTGCCTGTCCGTTGCAGTCAAAGACAGTGACTGCACGGGTCAGTGCGCCGTCGCGCCGCCGCGCACAGTCCTCGACCATCATGTTCAGCAAATCCGCCTCGGACGCGATCGCGACGGGGACACCGCCCACACTTTTGTGATCCACGCGCCAATTGTCACCAAGACCCATACCGGCCCACCCTCACTCAAATCACACATACCCCCGAATCAGCCGGAAACTAGCAAACAGGAACACCAAAAACCAACCACTGAATTTTGTTGCGCCGCCGCGGAATCGCCACAATTGCAAGGAACTAAATCCGCTTGTGGCGCGGCGGGGCTGGTGAACGCGCCGGCGGGACGGTAGTGTCCCGGGCCAATTGCTGGTAGGACAGGTCTAACCGGAATGCGCCCGTCACGCGTGTATTTCATTTGTATATTACGAGGACCACAAGGCCGTGAAACAAGAGACATCGAAAACACTCGACGCAGAACTCTTTGGATCCGGATTCACCCAAAGCTCTAGTGATGACGAGGTACGCCTGCTGGCCGACCTCATGCGGGCCATGTGGCGTGCAAAGTACTGGCTGGCGCTGGGCGGATTTATCGCCGCGGTCATGGCCTACCTTGCCACCTATTCCAATGAAGTCAAATACACTTCGGTCGCACGTGTTATGATCGAGACGCGGACGACGGATGATGATTTCGGATCCGGATTGCCGATCTCGGTCACCGTGCTTGAAAGTGAGCTTGAAGTCTTGCGTTCACAGGATTTGGCACAGCGTGTTGTTGAACGGCTCGATCTTGAAACGGACTCCGAGTTTGCCCCCTCTGATGAGGAAGAAGCGGGCGGCATCGGCCAGTTTATTGACACGATGATCTCCAGCGCGCGGTCACTGGTCAGAAGCTTGATGCAGAGCAATGACGAAACGACCGGCGAGGGGAGCAACTCAGGCGACAGCCTGTTCGAACAACAAGTCGTCGCAAATGTCGTGGGCGCCCGAGCGGTCGAGCAGGTGGGCAACGCATCTGCTGTGTTTGCAATCAGATTCACATCTGTCAATCCGCGCAAGGCGGCAGATCTGGCCAATGCCCTGGCCGAGGAATATCTGAACAGTCAGACCTCGGCGAAACTCTCTGCGTTGGAGCGTTCGCAGGGCTGGCTTTCGGAACGCACGATCGAACTTCAGGAACGACTGGTTGGTCTGGGCGTGGACCTGGAACGGCAGGTGCTTGATGCACCCTATACAATCGAAGAGACCGAAACGATGAAGGCCCTGCGTGCCTCGGCTGAGCGGCAGTTGAACGAGGCAAACAGCGCAGTTGAAGAATTGACGAGCACGCGACGCGAGATCTTTATTCTGGTGTCACAGCGCAATTTCCTCGAGGCTGCCCGGGCTGTCCCCAATCCGTCGTTCCAGATGCGGCAAGCGCTCACAGAAGCAGACAACGGCAACCCGGGGGTGCTTGAAGCCGCGTTGACCCAGGAACTGAACGAGATCACGGCACAAATCGGCGGCCGCGAGCGTATTGTCGAGGGACTGCGTCAGGAGATCAACAAGTACCGTGACGCCCTTGTTCAAATGGCTGAGCATGACGCCCAATCCAAACGGATCGAGAGTGACATTCGGGTGTCGGAGGCGATCTATCAGGACTTCGTGTCGCAGCTCAGCCGCCGCACCCAGCAGGACCGCTTTCTGAACCCAGACGCGCGTATCATCGCCTACGCCCGGCCGTCGCTTTACCCCTCTGAGCCCAAGCGGGCGCTCTCGGCCGTTATTGCGGCGGTTGTTGCTGTATTCCTTCTGTCGCTGGTCGTTTTGGTCCGCGAGCTCAACCAAAGCGGGTTGCGCACCGTAACAGATTACGAGGAAGTGACCGGCTTACCGGTCTTGGGCACCATCCCCAAGTTCCGCCGACGCAATGCACCGGTCGCGGCGCTGTTGTCGCCAGAGCGGTCCATTGACGCGCGCCTGATCCAGTTCGCGCGAAAACTCTACTCAAGTTATGCGGGCCTTCTGTACATCAAGCCGCATGGGTCAGAAGCATGGAACAAACGGGGCGTTCCCGCACTTGAGTCCGAGCCGATGCAAATCGGTCCGAAACTCAAGGACAATCGCATCATCGCCTGCGCCTCGGCGTTGGATCGCGAAGGGAAATCCTCAACCATGTTGTTGCTTGCGGGCGCGTGCGCCTATGCGGGCGAACGTGTGTTGCTCATTGATTGTGACTTCTGGAACTCACCGCTGAACTCGCTCGCGACGGGGAGAGCGTCGGACTATATAGAGCGACTTACCGATCCCGAGGCAGTCGTATCCCTGATTGTGGAAACAGACGAGGCGAACGTCTCAATTCTCCCCGCGCCCAGTGACCTTGAGGATCCGTCCTCGGTACTGCTCTCCCCCGATTTCGCCGATATGGTTGGGCATTTGGCTGAACGGTATGACCGGATCCTAATCGACACGCCGGCGGTTCTGAAACGCGTGGATATCTCGGCGCTTTACCGGTTGGCGGACACGGTGCTGCTGATCGTGCATTGGAACGCCACGCCCCGTGGCGCGGTTAAATCGGCCATCAAAGCGCTGCAGGACGTGGGTGTGACGCCTTCGGCCGTCGCTGCCACGCAAGTCGATACACGCCGCGCGGGGGGGTATGGGGACAATCCCTTTGCTTATGCCGAGCGGAGCTTCTCTTAACAGGCGACGCCTGAACCCGCTCAGCCACCCGGTTTCCGACGCAGTAGGCGTGCATTACGTGCCACGGATAAAGGCGCGCGCCGCACAGGGATGGCTGCAGGTTTTACCCCGCGTAGGTCAGTCATGATTCGGGTGTGGTTGGAGCGTTGTGGGTCATACGCTGCCGGTGGTACCGCTTATGAAACACCGTCAGCGTATCGGGCGTCCGGTTCGGTGCCACCTATTCGATCAGCGTCTTCACACTGTTGCGTATTGGACGCTGTGCCGGAAGCTTAAGAAAGGCGGCGCAACTCAGGTAGCCCACCGTGCCCAGCGCGCCACCGAAGATATACGCCAGTACACATAGAAATAATCCGTACCCGGCGATCGCGCAAAGAATCGTGCTGACAATAGCCGTGACCAAGCCAAATAATACTCCAGACAACATGGTCGCCCGTGTATCTCTCATGTCGGAATTAACTTTGCCATTCCACACTTTCCTTCCCGTTCGCGCCTGTGTTGTGTCCAAGGCTGCGACTGAACTCTCGGTACGCTACTCCAGTAGGTTGCATGGGTACAACCATTGAGGCAATGATCTCAACCTACCGCATGACAGATTAACAACATGTTACCAGCGGTTTCGTCCGAATATGGACGAAAAATGGCTGATTTTATGCTCTTGACCCAGCATCGAACCGAACTAAAGCTATTTATATCAACATCTTACGCCATACACGCGCAGGCTGTGTCATAATTGCATAAGTGGGTGAACAAATACAAATAAATGAATATCTCAATTTATTGTTGATGCAGCAGATACTTGGGCATTGTTTCGACACATTGCCACGATAGCGCAACCGCAGAGATCCGGGTGGTTCAAGGGTAACGAGAGGCGGGGCGACGTGACGACTTCAGCGGATCCGACCGCCTTTCAAACCGTGACGCCCGAAGGGCTGGCCGAGGCGCTGAACGATGCGCCGCGCGGCCTGATCATCGTGGATTTTGATGAAACTCTGTGGTTGCGCAATTCAACAGAGGCCTTTCTTTCCGCATCGCGACCAGCCTGGCTTGCCGCGGGACTGCTGCGCGGTCTTGCGCTGCTGCGGCCCTGGCGTTTGATCGGCGGGCGCAAGCAAACCCCTGTGTATCGGGACTGGATCCGGGTGTTAACCATTGGCACCCTTATGCCATGGGTCTGGAACAGCTGGCGCAAAACCGCTCCGATCCTGGGCGCGCGCCATGCGAATACCTTCCTGGAAGGGCTGATCCAGGAACATAGCGCCGGGCGGGTCGTGATCCTGTCGAACGGGTTCAAACGGATCATCGCGCCACTACAGCAGGGTATGGCACTGCAGGAGGCCGAACTGATCGCCAGTCCCCTGCAAAGGGGCGCCGCGTGGCGCAAAGCCGGAAAGAGGGCGTTGGCGGAGGCGCATCTGCCCAAGGACGCGCTCGATCATGCGGTGCTTATTACCGACCATGGCGACGATGCTGATCTGCTTGCCCGGGTCGGCACGGGGCTGTTGTGCGTCTGGCCCCATGCGCGGTACCGCCCGGCATTCCGCAGGCGCCGTCCGCCCGGAACCGCAAGATCTTGACCATGCTGCGCCACCGTGAACGATAGGCGCCAAACCAGCGGAGGCTTTGATGCTGCGCAAACTCTACGACTACACCCTGCGCCTGGCCGAGGGGCCATACGCCCTTCCGGCGTTGGCCCTGGTGGCATTTGTCGAAAGCTCGGTGTTCCCGATCCCGCCTCATGCGATGATCATTCCGATGGTGATCGCCGCACCACACCGTGCCTGGCTGATCGCGGGGGTCTGCACTGTCGCTTCGGTTCTTGGCGGGTTGCTTGGCTATTGGATCGGCGCGGAACTGCTACAATCGGTGGGGCAGCCGGTGCTGGAATTCTACGGAAAGACCGAGAAGTTCGACGAGTTCCAGGAAAGGTTCAACGCCTATGGGGCTTGGGCGGTTTTGATGGCGGGAATCACACCGTTTCCGTATAAGGTCATTACAATAACCTCGGGGGCGACGGGGCTGGATCTGGGCGTATTTGTAACAGCCTCGATCATTGCACGGGCAGCCATATTCTTTGGAATGGCCGCAGTCCTGTGGAAATTCGGGCCGCCCATCCGGGAATTTGTTGAAAAGCGTTTTGGCCTGATGGCCACTCTGTTTTTCGTGCTGTTGGTCGGGGCCTTTGCAATGGTGAGGATGATTTGAGCGGACAGAGACTGATGGTGCTTGCCGCAGCGGGCTCCGCGGCGCTGCTGCTGGGCGCGCTGGCGTTTCAATACATTGGCGGCTTGGCGCCCTGTGCGATGTGCTACTGGCAACGCTACCCGCATATGGCAGCGATTGTTGTGGGGGCGGTTGCCCTGCTGGTCCCCTTTGCCCTGCTGGCGCTTGTCGGGGCCCTTGCGGCGCTAGGGACCGCCGCAGTGGGCGTGTATCATGCTGGCGTTGAACAGGGCTGGTGGGAGGGGCCGAATACCTGCACGTCCGGACCTGTCGAAGGTCTGTCACCAAATGAATTGCTTAACCAGATCCTCGAAGCGCCGGTCGTTCGCTGCGATGAGGTGGCGTGGAGCATGGCGGGTATTTCCATGGCCGGTTGGAATGCCATTGCCTCCGCGCTTCTGGCGGTTATCTGGCTGACGGCCTGGGCACAGTTGCGGCGTCCGACCCGGGCCTGACACCACACGCGTGATCGTCAAAGGCCGAAGTGCGCACCGCTGCCGCGGTGAAAGACGGTGTCCCCGTCCAGAACCGTCCCGGGTGTGTGATTTGGCGCTTCGGCAAACTGCGCATAGATCGGACCAAAATCACGATGCGCCGCGGAGAGAAGGCTCTCAAAGCTGTCGATCACGAAATAGGTTTCCTGCATATCATCGATACGGTAATCGGTCTGCATCACCCGCTCCAAATCAAAGCCCAGCCGGTTCGGACTGGGGTTGTCCAGCGCGAACCGCGTTTCCTCGGGCGACGACATGATACCCGCGCCAAACAGCCGCAATTCATCATCTTCGACAATCAAGCCAAACTCGATCGTGTACCAGTAGAGCCGCGCCAGCATAGGCAGGGCATTGGCCGCGATCGCCCGCGCGCCGCCCGCACCATAGGCTTGCATGAACGCGGCATAGGTCGGGTCGGCAAGCAACGGCACATGACCGAAAATATCATGAAACACATCGGGTTCCTCGATATAGTCAAACTCCGCGGCTGACCGGATAAACGTGCCTGAGGGGAAACGCCGGTTCGCAAGATGATCGAAGAAAACCTCATCCGGCACCAATCCTGCCACTGGAACAACGCGCCATCCCGTCAGCGCGTCCAGCCTGTCGCTTAGACGCTCCATATCCGGAATACCGCCATCGGATAAGGCGATCTTGTCGACGGCGCCGAGATAGGTTTTGCACGCACGACCACGCAGAAGTTTGGCCATACGTTCCAAAAGCGCGTCCCAACGAGCGTGCTCCTCCGCGGTGTATGCGTTCCAGCGCTGATCTATGGTGAAATCCGCAGCCACCGGGCCGGTATCGCGGCGGATTTGCTGTGCGTTGCTCATGTCTCATCCTCCTTGGATCATTGTACCGCAATCAAATGGAGGGGTTGTTCAATTTGAGCGAAAATAGTACTAATTTCGGAATGTTGTTTCATTATTCTCAATTTTCCGGTCCAATAATGTCATGAATATGCAAGATGCCGCCCTACTTACCCATTTGCAGCGTGACGCCACGCTCTCGCACCAGGCGCTGGCCGAGCTAACCGGGATGAGCGCCACCACGGTTTGGCGGCGCATTCAAAGCCTTGAGGCCAGTGGGATCCTCAGGGCACGCGTCGCGCTGGTCGATCCAGACAAGGCCGGGCTGACCACCACTGTGTTGACGGAGGTCTCCCTGGTTAAACACAGCGGTGAAAACCGTGCCGCCTTCGAACGGATCGTCCAGTCTACGCCCGAGATCCAGGAGTGTTATTCCGTCTCCGGCAGCCATGACTACAGGCTGTTGATCCGGGTCCGTGATATCCAGGCCTATGAGCGGTTCCTGATGGACGTTCTGCTGGAACACCCGGCAGTGGCCAGCGCAAACACGTCCTTTGTCCTGCGCCAGCTGAAGTACACGACAGCCCTGCCGCTGTAACATTCGGTCTCGCAATTGCGCCTTGATCGTGCGTCCGGGAGGCAGTGTAGTGCGGCCATGCAGAAACGTCCGCCCAGAACGCATGTGTTCATAATCGATGGTACCCTCAGCCGTCTTCACGAGGGGTATCGCAGTAACGCGGGGAGACTGTACAAACTACTGGACGAGGTCGGTCAGACGGCCCGGCAGACTGTGACCTACGACCCCGGAATTCAGGGCGAGGGTTGGGGGAAATGGCTGAATGTGGCAGCGGGCCTAACGATAAATCAGTCCATTGAGGCAGGCTATGCCATGCTGTCCAGCCGCTATGCGCTTGGCGACCGTATCATGATCTTCGGATACTCGCGCGGGGCCTATGCCGCCCGCAGCCTGGCAGGTTTTATTGGGCGGATCGGATTGCTCAAACAGAACGAGGCGACACAGCGGCGGGTACATCGCGCATTCCGATACTACCAAGCACGAGAGATGAGCGATGAGGCGCAAGTATTCGCGCGGCAATTTTGCCATCCGAATGTTCAGATCGACCTGCTCGGCGTCTGGGACACGGTGCGCGCGCTGGGACTGC
>JBCCYF010000152.1:0-9669 GCA_039190275.1 Pseudomonadota bacterium
CGGCCCGTGTGGCTGTAGAAATCCGACAGATGCGCGCGAATGCTGTCCAGATTAACAAACCGATCAATTGATCGAAGTAGGTGATCCTGCGGGACATGATCCTCGAGCGAGAAGTCGTAAAACAGTGCCGCCTGTGCCTCCCGCCTAGCTCCCATCATGGCTGATCCTCCCAATCGTTAAGAGAACTGAATCAGCGACTTACCACGCGATCAAGGGCGAATTTTTCAACAAAATAAGCTCATCCTGAGAGTTCATGCTTCTCGCTGCGTGCGCACACAGCACTCATTGTGGCGCATTTGCGTCAACTCCAAATCGCTAATGGGTAGCAGGGAGAAGCCGTTCGTGTGGCGCAAGCAACTCGTCGAACAGATCGGGAAATGGAAACACGACGATGAGAGGCAAAAGGGAGCCTTTCCGGAGTGGGCATATGTCAGTTTTTCCGAAGCCACCTCACGCTAATGGCACGGCACATCCCCGATTTCAGCCATGTGGGTCTCTAGCTGACGCTTCAGATCTATTAGGACTTCGGCATGGGCCGGGTCGTCGGCTAGGTTGAACAATTCCAACGGATCGTTTTCGCAGTCGAAGAGCTCCCACTCCTTGTCCTGCCCCCCCTCGCGCGTGCCTGGCAGGTCGAAGCCCTCGTTATACCAGTAGATTATCTTCCATCGATGCGTGCGCAGGCCATAATGGGCATAGGCGTTATGGTCGGGGTCCTGGTGCATCCAGTAGCGTTGATAGGCGATTTGCGGCCAGTCTGCGGGCACTTGACCCGACAAGAGATGCACGGCGGATTTGCCCTGCATGTAGTTGGGGATTGTTAGGCCAGCGTAGTCGAGGAAGGTTGGCGCGAAATCGACATTATTGAGCATATCGTCTGACACTTGTCCCGGCTGGATCGCCGCCGGGTAGCGAGCGAGGAAAGGCATTTGAAAGCTCTCCTCATAAATAAAGCGTTTGTCATACCAGCCATGTTCGCCCAAAAAAAATCCTTGGTCTGAGGTGTAGATGACAAGGGTATCGTCGCTCAGCCCCTCCGCCTCCAGCCAATCAAGCAGCCGTCCAACGCTCACATCAATTCCATGTATCGTGCGCAGATAGCGTTTCAGATACCGCTGATATTTGAACTTCGCGAGCGCGTCCTGGCTGTTAAATGTAAACCTCTCGCCAGTTTCGCGGTCGATCAGAACGAGGTCGCTCACGTCATCGGGGTGTGGGATTTTGCGGTCCGTTGCGCCTGGCTTGGTCCGGGCACCCACTTCGGCGCCGCCCTCGGGCTGCACAAGGCCCAGATCGATATACTTCATGTCATCACGGATGCGCATTTGGGCCTCTTTGGCGGCCTTGGCGCGGTTCTTATAGTCGTCGTTAAAGGTATCGGGGATGGCGACATCGTCCTCGTAAAGGCCACGGTGATCTGGATGCGGCTCCCATTCGCGATGGGGGGCTTTGTGGTGGCACATTAGGAAAAACGGGCGGTCGGGATCGCGCGCCTTTAGCCAATCGATCGACTTGTCCGTGATGATATCGGTGACATAGCCAGGCTCTTCGATCTCTTGGCCCATCTCGATCATGTAGGGATCGAAGTATTCACCTTGGCCCGGCAGGACGGACCAGAAATCAAACCCCGTGGGTTCATGGGCTGGGCCTTCGCCGAGGTGCCACTTGCCGATGATCGCGGTTTGGTAGCCGCCATGTTGGAGGTGCTTGGCAACATTGGGGAGCCGGTTGTCGATGGGTGTGTTGAGCGTCGTCACGCCATTCACATGGTTGTAGGTCCCGGTCAGGATGGCTGCACGGCTCGGAGTGCAGATTGAATTGGTCACGTAGCAATGGTTTAGGCGGATACCCTCTGCCCCGATGCGGTCGATATTGGGCGTCTCGTTCAGCCCGAACCCATAGGCGCTGATCGCCTTTGAGGCATGGTCATCGGCCATGATGAACAGAATATTCGGGCGTTTGCGGTCGGTCATTTCGGCCCTTTCGCGGAAGATGGGGTTAAGCGCGCGCGCCAGCGTGTGGGCATCACGATGATCGCGAGCGCCCCTGTTGCGAGGATCAGTGCGGCGAGCGAAATCGGACGCTCGACGAAGATGCCCAAATCGCCTCCGCTGATGAGGAGCGAACGGCGGAAGTTTTCTTCGCAGAGCGGCCCGAGGATCGCGCCGATCACAAGTGGCGGCAGGGGGAAACCTCCGCGTCGCAGACCGTAGCCCAAGAGGCCAAAGCCCATCATCACCCAAAGGTCAAAGACCGCACCTTGCAGGGCGTAGGTGCCGGTGGCTGCGAGCAGAAGGACGACGGGCAAGAGGTAGGATTGCGGCACGCGCAAGATCCGCACGAGGACAGGAACAAGGAGCGCCCCAAGCGCAAGGAGCGCTATGTTCGCCAGCAGGTAGCCCGCAAAGATACCGCCCACGACGTCAGGCGCATCAGAAAAGAGGTTCGGTCCCGGGTAGTAGCCCAATAGGATCAGCGCACCGATCAGGATCGCGCTTGTCCCATCCCCTGGAATGCCCAACGCCATGGAGGGTACAAGGGTGCCGCCACAGCAGGCGTTGTTGGCTGACTCGGCTGCGATGACCCCTCTCGGGTTGCCTGTGCCGAAACTGTCGGTGTCGCGGGATGCTGTTCGCTCAACACCGTAGGCTACGAAGGATGAAATCGCCCCACCCACACCTGGCAAGGCCCCCATAAACGTCCCGATCGTACCGGCACGGAGGATTGTCCGACCCAAGCCAAGCGCTTCAATCAGTCCTGCGAAGCTGACTCGTGCGGCGGTGATAGGACTGTTCGTTTGCGCCCGTGCGCCCAGTTGGACGAGGACTTCGGAAACCGCGAACAGCCCCACGACGATGGGCACCAGATTGATGCCACCCAAGAGCGCGTCCATCCCGAAGGTGAACCGTTCGGCGCCTGAGAAGCGGTCGATGCCCACGCTCGTGAGCAAAAACCCTACTAGACCCACGATCAGGCCTTTGACACCAGATCCAAAGGACACGGCGGCGATAGAGAGCAGGCCAAGTACGCAGAGCGCGAAATACTCCGGGGGCCCGAAATTCAGTGCGGCTTCGGCCAAAAGCGGGGCGAGCGCGACGAGGAAGAGGCCCCCAAGGAGCCCGCCAAGCGCTGAGGCCCCGACAGCGAGGCCAAGCGCGCGGCCGACCTCTCCCTTGGCAGCCATCGGGGCGCCGTCGAGCATGGTTGCTGCCGCCAATGGTGTGCCCGGGATGCGGAGGAGGATGGCGGAAACCGCCCCGCCGCTTGACCCACCGACATAAACAGCGATCAGAAGCGTCATGCCTGTCACGGGCTGCAACGCGGCGGCAAACGGGGTGAGCAGCACGATCCCGATTAACGGCCCAAGGCCGGGCATTGCCCCCACAACTAACCCGATCAGGACGCCCGCGAAGATCGCGAGAAGCACCCAGATGTCTAAAACGCCCGAGAAACCGGCTAGGAGAGGGACAAGCTCATTCATCCCAAGAGCGCGCCCCAGAGCCGCCCAAAGGGCAAAATGACATTGAGAATGTGCTGAAACACCCCCCAGATAGCCAAAGGTGCGGCTGTTGACAGCGCCAAAATAGGCCAGAGCCTGCGCACGCCGCAGAGCCATAGCATTGCTACTGTGAGTGCAAAGGCTGTGAGGATGTAACCCAGCCAAGGCAGGGCCAAGGTGAAGCCCGCCAAAACCGCGAGGCACGCGATACGCGGGCCCAACGCCTCAAGTTCGGTTGGATCTTGCGCCCCGGCCTCTTTTATCAGCGCGAGCCCCCGCAACGCCACGCATAGAAGCAAGACAGCAGCGACCAAGCCCGGAAAGAGGCCGCTATTGGAAAACGCATCCCCGCTGGCCTGGCCCGCGGGTCGCATCACGAAGAAGATTTGCGCCAGGACCGCCACCCCCAGAAGGGAGAGGGCAGCGAGCACCACCCCCTCCCCCCGTGGGGAGGATCCCGTTTCGACTTGTTGCGTCATCTGTTTGACCCGTCAGCCTTGCCGCTACTGGGCGGCCAATTGCTCACGTTCCCACTCAATCGCCTCAACAGCGGCGGCGAGGTCGGTCCGGGTCTGGCTCACGATGGATTCATACTGATCATGGCCAAAATCAAGCATGGTAAAGCCAAGCTGGGTCAGCGTCGCCTGCACCTCCGGATCCGCCATGGCCTCGGCCTGGGCCGCGCGAAGAACTTCGACCCGGTCCATAGGTGTGCCAGCTTTCACCAGCCACCATGTCCAACCCACAAGCGACAGATCGCGCGGGCCGACATTGTCGAAGATATCAGTGATCAGCGGCGCACCATCGTAAAGCGCGTCACTTACCGCTGGATCGTCCGAGATCGCCGCGATTGCGCGCACTTCCCCGGTATTGGCCCGGTATTGCCCCGCATTGGCGACAATGAAATCCAGGATACCGCTGCGCAGGTCGCGCACAGCGTCGGACATGCCTTGGTAAGGGACGTGCCGGGCGACCAGGTTTTGCCCTTGGAACACAAGCGCAGTGACCTGATGTGGTAGTCCCAAATCGCCGCCGCCAGAATAGCGGATTTGGCCGGGATTTTCGGCGATGAAAGCGGCAAGGGACTCAAAATCTGGGAAGCGATCATCATCGGCGCGGACCATGATGGCGAAAGGGCTGGCCAGAACGGCATTGAGTGGGATGAAATCGTCGAGCGTGAAATCAGATCGGCCTGCTAAGGGCGCAATCACCAGCGGCGCCACCCAGCCGTCAATCACGGTGTAGCCATCGGCGGGCTCTGCCATGGCTTGGCGAAAGGCGTTCATGCCGCCCGCACCGGTACGCGCTTGCATCCCAATCTGAACATTGAGGATTTCGGACATCCGGTCCGCCACCGCTTGCGACGCTGCATAGGCCGGTCCCGCCGCGGACCACGGAAACACGTGGGTGATGGGTCGCTCTGGATAATCGTCGGCCAATGCGGCCTGGCCCGACAGCGCAATTGCCGCAGCTGCGAGTATTGAAGTGAGTTTCATGACAGGTTTCCTCCCAAGATTAGTTGTCATGTGTGTTCTGAGGCCAAAAGCTGCGCTTCCAAGGCGCCGACATGCGTATTGAGCGCGTCGATATTGGCTTTGGCATGGTCGTCAAAATTGGCGCGAAGCAGGGCGGGTTCGGCGATCGACACCAGGAGCGTCGCCCCCCCGGGCACGCGCAAAACCCGCACAAAGCGGCGCACGCCTTGCTCATTGCCGCCCGCATCGAAATGGACATCGTCCAGATCTGTGGCTGCAATGATGTCGCGCGCAGCATCTGACGAAATACCGCTGCGCTCCGGACCGGCGCTGTAAAAGGTACAATTGCCAGCGCTGGCTTCAAGCCAATCCCACCCCATGACCGCGCCCGCGACGCGGCTGAGGCAGTCTAACTCTGCCACGCCTCGCCGAAAGCCCCGTCGCGCCTTGATGGCTATGCTCAGATCCGGATGCTCGATCTTTTCTTGCCAGCGCAGCTCTGCGCCGCGGATCACTACGATTTCAGCCGATTGGCGTGTGACGTTGGTCAGTTCCGCCAGCATGGACATCAGCGCGCGGTAGTGTTCGGGGGGCAAGTTGCCGTGTTCTTCAAGCGTGAAAGCGGGCACAATCAGCCGGTGTGAGGGCCGCAGCACAAGCCCTTCTTCCTGGAAAGTCGACAGCATCCTCGACAGCGTCGCTGGAGGAATATGGCAATGCTCGGCCACTGAGGCTTGGGTCAACGACGTGCCCGTATGATCGGACAGATAACGCAGCACGGAGAGAGACTTGCGGACGGGCTCTGACATAATTATTCCACATATAAAAGATGTGATTCCATAAATGAAATATCTTGTGGAACGCCATGCCGTCAACAGGGAGCTCTTATGAAAGTCGTTCTTGTCCTTCTCGACAGCCTCAATCGCCGCTGCCTAGGCCCTTATGGTGGAACGCGCGTTCCGACGCCGAACTTTGATCGATTGGCCTCGCGAACGGCCACCTACGAGGCCCATTATGTGGGCTCGATGCCCTGCATGCCCGCCCGTCGTGATCTTTTGACGGGGCGGCTAAGCTTTCTGCATCGCTCTTGGGGCCCGCTTGAGCCATTTGATGAGGCTTTTCCGGCGGTCTTGTCCCAAGCCAAAGGCACCTATTCGCATCTCGTGACCGACCACCACCACTACTGGGAGGATGGCGGCGCAACCTATCATACGAAGTACGACACCTACGACTTTATACGTGGGCAAGAGGGCGACCGCTGGAAAGCGATGGTGCAGCCCCCGTGGGAGCGCCTGCGTGAGATGTATTCCGACATCCAGTTTCGCGATGATCCACGCAGCTTCCGCCGCCAGGACCTGATCAACCGGGAATTCATCAAGGAGGAGGCCGATTTCCCCTCGGCTCGTGTGGTGGCGGGAGGCATCGACTTCCTCGACCGTAACTACGATGCGGACAACTGGTATCTTCAGATTGAAACCTTTGATCCCCATGAACCCTTCGTGGCGCCAGCGCGCTTCAAAGAGCCTTTCGATACCGGCTGGGACGGCCCGATCCTG
Organism: Pseudomonadota bacterium; assembly: GCA_039190275.1. GTDB lineage: Bacteria > Pseudomonadota > Alphaproteobacteria > Rhodobacterales > Rhodobacteraceae > Halovulum. The sequence continues at coordinate 6,531 of JBCCYF010000152.1, forward strand.
GATTGGCCGCGCTACGGTCGGGTCGAAGAGCTGCCCGAGGAATGCGAAGAGCTGCGCGCGAATTACTACGCCACTGTGGCCCATTGCGACTCGCTTTTGGGCGAGATCTTAGATCGGTTTGATGCGCTCGGACTCTGGGACGATACGGCGCTGATCGTCACAACAGATCATGGCTTCCTGCTGGGCGAGCATGATTTCTGGGCCAAAAACCGCATGAACATCTATGAAGAAGTCGCGCGTATCCCACTTTTCGTCCACGATCCACGGACGCCCAGACCTGGCTATCGCTGTGCGGGCCTGACCCAAACAGTGGACTTGGCCGCAACTATGTACGACCTCTTTGAATGCGCGCCGCCAGACCGTCTAATGAGCCGCTCCGTCCTAGGGCAACTCCACAGCGGTGCGGGTCACGACGCTGTGCTTTTTGGGTACTTCGGCGGTGCCGTAAACATTGCCGATGGCCGCTACACGTATCATCGCTACCCGCCCGATATTCATGCCCAAGACATCTATCAGTACACACTGATGCCGACCCATATCCATCAACCCTTCCATCCCGATGAGTTGAAAGACGCACAGATGGCCGCGCCAAGCGCCTTTACCGGAGATCTTCCGGTGCTGAAAGTTCCTGTCTCGGACCGGTCGGTTTGGTACAATAACACCGGGCCTGGCGTTCTCCTTGAAGATGAAACGCGCCTTTATGACCTTCAAACAGATCCGGGGCAGGCCAAACCACTTATGGACGAAGAAACCGAACAAAGACTTGCCCACACGATGACGCGTTTGATGCGGTCCTTTGGCGCCCCGGCAGAGGCGTATGATCGCATCAACCTGGACGAACGCTAGCAATTATTGAAATAGAAAAAGTGCGAGAGATGCCTTGAAAACCTCATGAACAAGACCGTCCCCTTGGGCTCGGAGAGGAATCCTTGAGTGGGCTGATCGCCAGAATAGCTCTTTCGCACATCGCCTTTTCGGCTTTTGGGCCTATCCGGCTAAGGAAACTCGTTGGACGCTCAAATTTGTTCTATGGAGTCCAACAACCGCCATTCTACACACAGCACATGCTGCTAAAACATATAGCCAGTCATAGAGGGGCGTTCCGATAAACGCCTTCTATTCTAGCGTCGTCCGAGACGCGAAACTTCGTAAGTTAAGTAGCGAAAGATCGATAGGAGCGATAGCAGTGCGACCACTCTCAAATGACCGTTTTGGCGGCTTGGATAACAAAGCGGCGCTTGCCTTGTCGACAAGGCAGAGAAATGCTGGGCCAGCAATAGCCTCATATGTGAATGGCAGCTCTGTCGGCGTCTCGATGATCGGCTATGCAAGCAGCGAAAATACGGTCTCGGTTCGGCCCAAATAGACGCTTGCGAACGGCTGCTTCGGCGAAGTGCGCTGCATCGCGGTGAAAGGCATGCCGCGATTGTGAAATTATGCTGCGTCAGCGAGGGCCCGAAATCGAAGGTCCGCAAAGTCCGGATAGTGTTGAAGAAGTTGGGGTTGGAGCCGCCGATCGGCGAAGCCCAAAACAGCTGGGCTGTTCCTTTCAGCTTGTTGGCTTCGGTTCTGGAACCAGTTTCGCGAGTTTCCTGAGGTTCTGGGCGGTTGCTGCGAGCTGGAACTGTTCGTATGCGCCTTTGGGTCCTCGAAGTCGCATCATCGGAACGCCGATGTATCGCTTCAGATGGGCAAACAGCATCTCTACTTTCCGCCTTTGGATGAACGAGGTCATGTAGGCATCGGTTTTGCGGATGTCGCGGGCCACGTCTCGAGCCGCTTCGTGGACGGATCGCATCACGCGTCGTCCCGGATCCCCTGGGCAGCATTGCGGTTTCAATGGGCAGGCATCGCAATCGTGTTTCGAAGCGCGGTATCGGATGAACCCGTCCTTGCCGCCGTTTGCCTTTCGCGGTTTGGAGAAGTTCCGTCGATACGTTCGCAGTTCCTTTCCCGTTGGGCATGTGTAGCTGTCCGTTGCAGGGTCGTAGAAGAAGTCTTCGCGCGAGAACGTGCCATCGGTTCGCTTGGATTTGTCCCAGCCTGGAATGTGCGGAGCGATACCACGCTCTTCGACAAGCCAGCCCAGCATTTCTGCCGATCCGTAGCCGGTATCGCCGACCAGCTTGTCGGGCGTCATGTCAAAGCGATCAGTAATCCGATCAATCATCCTTCGCGCTGCAAAGGCCTCTGCCGTTCGGATCGGAACCGACGGCTCGACGGCAACGATCACCGCATTATCCAAATCCACCATATAGTTGGTGGAATAAGCGAAGAAGGCTGCTCCACCGTCTGCCCCTGTCCAGCGTGCGGCAGGATCAACTGGTGAGATGTATTTGGGAACCACTTTGGTGGACGAGCCGAAAGCCGCGTCATCCTGTGTCTCGAGGTATTCATCCACGACGCGCTTTGTCAGGTCTGGAGGCAGACCTTCCTTGCTGTCGATCCCGCGTGTCTGGTTCGCATTCGCCGGGATCAAGCTAGCATCAACGCCAAAGCTTTCGCCACCAACCAGGCCTTCATCAATGCAGCGCTGCAATACTGTCTCGAAGAGGTGCCGGAACAAACCGCTTTCTCGGAAGCGCCCGTGTCGGTTCTTCGAGAAAGTCGAATGGTCTGGCACAGGGTCAGTGAGATCAAGCTTGCAAAACCACCGATAGGCCAGATTGACATGCACCTCTTCGCAGAGCCGCCGCTCCGAGCGAATGCCCTGACAGTAGCCCAGCAACAACATCCGGATCATCAGCTCAGGGTCAATCGAAGGACGACCATGGGAACTGTAGGACGGTGCCAACAAAGCACGGACCTCTGACAAATCAAGAAACTGATCAATGCCGCGAAGCAGGTGATCCTCGGGTACAAATTCCTCGATTGAAAACTCGTAAAACAGCGCTCCCTGCGCCACCTGCCTCGGTCCCATCATCGCGGCACCTCCACTCTCAAAACCAGTGAATCAGCGACTTAGACTTCGATCAACCAAGAGTTTTTCAACGGAATATGCCCTCTTTCCCGGAAATACGACCTAAGAGCCTGCGACGCCCGCTACCCTTCTGGGAGATCGTACAACGTCATTCCGCCGTCAGCCTCAGCCTCCAAAACCTTATTCACCATCATGTCGGCCGGGTCGCCGAGTTGCTCC
>JBCCYF010000153.1:0-9638 GCA_039190275.1 Pseudomonadota bacterium
GACCCGCGGTGGGTGGCGCGGGCGCGCCGCGCGCTGGTGCTGCCATTTGTGACATCGCTGGTGCGGCTTGCCCCACAGATCTGGCGCTGGCGGCGCCATGGTGATCTGGGCGCGCGGGAGGCGGTTAAGGAAAGGCTGGGGTTGGTGCCGCGCAGCTATGCGGCCCAGCTCAGGCCCGAGTTGCTGCGCCCTGCCCCGGAACCAGCCGGCTTTGACAAAACAGTCACGCTGATCATGCCGGTCTACAACGCCTTTGATCTGTTGCGGAAGTGCCTGGAGCGGGTCGAGCGGCACACCGAACTGCCATGGCGGCTGGTTCTGGTCGAGGATGGTTCGACCCAGGCCGGGCTAAAGGACTGGCTGCGCGGCTGGGCTGCTGCGCGCCCCGATCTGGTTCATCTTCTGGAAAACCCCGGCAACCAGGGGTTTGTCCGGTCGGTCAACCGGGGCTTTGAGCGCGCCCGTGACTGGCCGGATGATCCGGTTGTGTTGCTCAACTCCGATGCGCTGGTGCCAGCAGGCTGGGCCGCACGCCTGATTGCTCCGCTATCGGATCCCACCGTCGCCTCAGTCACGCCGCTGTCGAACGATGCCGAGATTTTCGCTGTGCCTGCCATCTGCCAGCCCGCAGCTTTGGCCCAGGGTCAGGGCGATGTGCTGGATCAGGCGGCGTGGACGCTGGGTGTGGACCTGTCTTGTGCTGCGCCGACGGGGGTGGGGTTTTGCATGGCGCTGTCGCCTGCTTTTTTGGCCCGGGTGCCCGCGTTTGACGAGGTGTTCGCGCCCGGCTACGGCGAAGAGGCCGACTGGTGTCAGAAGACCCGTGCCCAGGGCGGGCGCCATGTCTGTGCCAGCAACCTGTTTGTCGAACATCGCGGTGGAGCGTCATTCGGATCGGTGGCCAAACAGACTCTCTTGGCACGCAATGGGGCAGAAATCAGCCGCCGCTATCCTGCCTATGATAACGAGGTGCAGGCCTTTATTCAAAGTGATCCCCTGACCACGCCCCGGTTGGCGCTGGGGCTGAGCTGGGCGGCCTTGCAGCAGGGGGCCGAGCCAGTGCCGGTCTATCTGGCCCATGCGCTGGGGGGCGGAGCCGAGAGCTGGTTGCAGGCGCGGATCGCGCAGGACAGCGCCGCAGAGCGGGTCTCTGTGGTCGTACGTGTCGGGCAGGGGCAGCGTTGGAAGATCGAGCTGCACACCCCCCATGGGGTCACGTCCGGGCTGACGGAGGACGCGGATGTGGTGGCCGATTTGTTGGCCCGGCTGCCCCGACGCCGGATCATTTATTCCTGCGGGGTGGGGGATTGCGATCCCAGCGCCCTGCCGGCCCACCTTCTGGCCTGGGCCGGGCAGGGGCCCGCGGCGATCGCCGGTGGTGCGCAGCCGATCGAAGTTCTGTTCCATGATTTCTTCCCGATCAGCCCATCTTACACACTTTTAGGTAATAACAGGGTCTATCAAGGACTTTGCGCATCAGATACGAACGATCCCGCCCACCATAGCCGACGCCCGGACGGGCAGTGTGTCGATCTGGCGGGCTGGCAGGCGGCCTGGCGTCCGCTGCTTGAGGCGTCCCGGCAGATCACCGTTTTTTCTCCTAGCAGCCGGGCGCTGGTTGCAGCAGCGTATCCTGATACGGCCCCAATTGTCGTCACGCCCCATGCCGTGCCGGACAGCATTCCGCGGATTTCGCCGCGCGGATTGCGCGGCGGATCCCCCGTGATTGGTGTGCTGGGCAATATCGGACCGCATAAGGGGGCATTCCTCCTACAGAATCTCAGTCGCGATCTGGCGGCGCGGGGTGACGGGCCCCGACTGGTCGTGATCGGTCAGTTGGCACCCGAGGTTTCGCTGAGTCCACCCAGCCTGGTGCATGGAGCCTACCGGCTGGAGGATTTATCTGGCCTTGTCGCACGTTATGGCATCGGTGCTTGGCTGATCCCGTCGGTCTGGCCGGAGACCTTTTCCTTTACCACGCACGAGGTACTGGCCACGGGTATGCCGGTTTTTTGCTTTGACCTGGGCGCGCAGGCCGATGCGGTGCGGGCGGCTCTGAAGGAAGGCGCACCAGGAGGCATCCTTCCTGTGCCGACAAATGATACCGTCGACCTTGCGCCAATTTTGCAGGGCTTTCAGGCCCGAATAGAGCCTGATCCGACACTGGTTTCACAATGACCAGCCCATCCATGATTTTACATGTCGGAGCACCCAAATGCGGCAGCTCGGCCCTCCAGACGGCGCTGACACGGCAGCCGGATGTGCGCAGCCCGACAGGGCTGTGGTTGCGTTATGTGAGCCTGCGCCGGGTGCAGGACGGCTATCGCCCGATCTATGGCAGTCTGGTACGCCGACAGGGACGGTCATCGGCCTATGGCTATGCCAGTTGGCCCAATTTCGGACGCCATACCGACGGCGCACCGCTGCTGGCGGCGCTGCGCCAGGTGCTGGAGGAAGGGCAGGTTGGCGGCTGGGTGCCGGTGGTGTCTTGCGAGGGATGGATCAATCACCCGCAGGTTTTTGCCGCCGCCTTGGCTGACTGGGGGTATCCGGCGGTTGATCTGTTGGGATTTCTGCGTCCGCCGGTTGAATGGGTGAATGCCGCCTGGTGGCAGTGGGGAATCTGGTCCTTTCCCACGGTGGATGTCTGGTTGGATCGCCAAACCTTGCCCTATCGGTTTGCGGACGATCTGGAACAGTGGAGCCAGATCCCTAACGTGAGATTGCAGGTCCGTCGGTCGCGCCCGGATGCCGTGCAGACGTTCAGTGATCTCTATGCCATTGATTTGGGGCCGCGGCCCAGTGTGAACATGTCGTCCCCGGCCTGTCTGATCGGGTTTTTGCGGCGCAATCGACAGTTCAGACCAACTCCGCATGATGCGCAGGCGGAGTTTATTTTTCAGCGCTGGTGCCCGCCTGTTTCGGGCAACCGGCTCTGGGCTTTGAGTGCTGAACATGTGCGCAGGCTGCGTCCCACGTCGCGCAGGTGCCAGGATGTGCTGGCGCGCATTCTACCGCAGGAAGCCCGCGCTGATCTGGCGGCTGATCCGAATTGGTATGGTGAACAGGGCTATCACGATGCGATCCGGTCGGGGGTGAGTTTTTTGCGTGCGCCGGAAGATCTGCCGCGTCTCTATGCAGCGCTGGCCGCCGGCATCGCGGCTGCGTCGGGGCGTCCGGCGCGCGATTTGCCTGCGCCGCTGAAAGAGGCTGATCCGGTTGAGCAATGGGATCCGGTTTTGGCAGATCTTTTTGACCGACTGACCAAAGCGGATATCGACGCCCGGCAGGGCGGTCTGGTCGACAGTGTGATCGGTATAGGTCACAACCTGATGCGTGGCGGTCATTCCGCCAAAAATAGCCAATAAGTAGCTTAACAGGGTCTATTTTTTACCGATGCAGAATGTCGCGATGATATCGACGCAGGAAGAGCAACCCGGCCACCATGCACACCAGAGACAATCCGACCAGATAGGGTATCGAGACATATGTTGCGTCATATGTGCCATAAAACCCGCGGCGCATCAGGCCGATGATATGCACCAGAGGATTGTACCAGAGATAGGTTTGATATTGCTGGGGCACGCTTTCAAAGGTGAAGAAGATGCAAGAGATGATGAACATCGGCCGCATAATGATGGACCAGGCGCGCTGCATCACGGCAAAGCGGGAAAACAGAAAACAATTGAGTGTGCCGATGCCCAAAGATAGCAGCGCCGTCAGCGCATAGGCTTGCACGATAATGGCCAGATCCGGCGTGACGCGGGTTTCAAACAACATGATGCAGCCCATCAGGATGATATAGCCGACGATCAGCTGGGTTATCGTATTCAAAATGAACCGCGCCATCATCGCGTCGACAAATGTCACGGTTGGATAAGTCAACAACTGCTTAGAAAACAAAAGCGACTGGGCAATTTTGCCCTGTACATCGGTGAACATGATGAAGGGCAGCACACCGGTGGCGTAGAACATCGGAAAGCTGACGCCCAGCGAAGGGGTGCGAAAGGCGGCGGCAAAGACCAGAGACAACAACGCAATACCGGCTGCCGGCTCCAGCACTGCCCAGATATACCCGCCCGGTGACCGGCCATAGCTTGTGGCCATTTCCCGCAGCATCAGAGCGGATATGGCGCGCGGGGCACCAAAGCTGCGCTGTCGGATCCGGTTATACATTGTCATCGGTCGTGTCTTATCAGTTTTGTGGCGTCTCGCCATGCATGGATGTATACACAGGGTCAAATTTGCATCAGGCAGTGAAAATCCGTGACAGCGCAAAACCCGTCCACATTGTCCGTCCCGGCGGCGGTTTCCAATCCCGGTGGTCCGAAAGAGGCGCCGCAGCCAATTGCAAAAGACGATCCGGTGCGCGCGCCTGTGGCGCAGGTGCGCAGGCGGGGACGCCACATCCTGGTGATTCTGAGCTTTATTCTGTGCGTTGTCGTGCCAGGTGCAGGGACCGGGTATTACATGTGGACCGTGGCCGCGGATCAGTATGCGTCGAAAACCGGGTTCACGGTGCGTCGGGAAGATACCAGCTCGGCGTTTGAATTGCTCAGCGGGTTGGGCAACCTGTCGGGATCCAGCTCATCGGATACTGATATTCTCTATGAATTTATCCAAAGCCAGAAACTGGTCTCGGATATTGATCGGGATATCGACCTGCGTGCGATTTGGTCCAAGCCTGAAAACGACCCTGTCTTTGCGTTGTCCGAAGAGACGTCGATCGAGGATCTGGTCGCCTATTGGGAGCGGATGGTGCGGTTGTCCTATGGTGTGGGCTCCGGGCTTTTGGAAGTTGAGGTGCGGGCTTTCGCGCCCGAAGACGCGACCCTGATTGCCGAGACCGTGTTCTCCAAAAGCTCGGATATGATCAACGAGCTGTCGGACATCGCCCGGCAGGACGCGATCGGCTATGCTCAGGATGAGCTGAACACATCGCTTTTGCGGCTGAAGGAAGCGCGCGAAACGATCACACGTTTTCGTAACGCAAACCAACTGATCACGCCCGAGCTGGATCTGGAAAGCCAGGCGGGCCTTCTGAGCACGCTGGTGTCTCAGCAGGTCGAAGCGCTGATCGAGATCGATCTTCTGAGTGATACGGTGCGCGACGGCGATCCAAGGTTGGATCAGGCGCAGCGGCGGCTGGACGTGATCGAAAGGCGGATTGAAGCGGAACGGCAAAAACTGGGGTTTCAGGGACAAGCGGGTACCGATCAGGCGCTGGCGGATATCTTTGGTGAATACGAACGGCTTGCGGTTGATCGCGAGTTTGCCGAGCAGGCCTATGTGTCCGCCTTGGCGTCCTATGACGCGGCCCAGGCCGAAGCGCGCCGCAAAAGCCGCTATCTGGCCGCCTACATGGCACCCACACGAGCTGAAGAGGCCGAATATCCCGAACGTGCGACACTGACAGGGCTGATCACGCTGTTCCTGTTCCTGATCTGGTCTGTCGTGGTGCTTGTTGGATATTCGATCAAGGACAGGCGCTGACAGATCTATGATATGGTTAGAGAACCTGACCAAGGTCTTTACGCTTGACGGGCGCTCCAAAGTCGTGGCGGACAATATCAACGCGACCTTTCCGACCGGCCGATCCGTTGCGCTTTTGGGGCGCAATGGGGCGGGCAAATCGACATTGCTGCAGATGATCGCTGGCACGATGGATCCGACTTCAGGCCGGATTCGGTCGACCGGAACAATCTCGTGGCCGGTCGGGTTCGCAGGGTCGTTCCATCCTGAGCTGACGGGCGCGCAGAACGCGCGGTTCGTGGGTCGGATATATGGCGTTGATACAGATGAACTTATTGATTTTGTTGAAGAATTTTCAGGCCTGGGCACGCATTTTCGATTGCCGTTCCGCACCTATTCAGCCGGCATGAGATCGCGACTGGCCTTTGGTGTGTCGATGGGAATCCATTTTGACACCTACCTAGTGGACGAAATCACCGCAGTGGGAGATGCGGCGTTTCGCGCCAAGAGTGATCGATTGTTCAAGGCGCGGATGCAGGGCGCCGGTGCTGTGGTGGTCAGCCACGCAATGGGCCAGATCCGCGATCTGTGCGATGCAGCTGCCGTGCTGGAGGGCGGTCGACTGACCTATTTTCACGATGTCGAAGAGGGGATCGCGTACCATAGCCGCAATATGAAGGGGTCTGCGGTCTGATCCTCCATCACCGAACGACAAGGGCGTGCAGGTCGATGTCCTGATCAGGTGGAATCGCGGTTTCAAAAAAGATCCGGTTGCGAGCGATGGTATCGTCTGCCCATCTCCACCATGCGATCTCCAGTAATTGCTCGATAACAGAGTCTGTGAAACGTTTTCGGATCATCCGGGCAGGGGAACCCGCGACAATCTCAAAAGGTCCAACTGATTTAGTAACGGTAGTGCCGGCCGCGATGACGCTGCCATGACCGACTTGTACTCCGGACAGGATATTGGCCTTGTCCCCGATCCACACATTGTGCCCGATCTCAGTCGGGCCTTTGCTAGTGGACGGAGGTTCGAAGCCATGTCGCGTACTCAACCATAGTTGTTGATTGGGCATATCAGTGCGGTGATTGGTCGAGATCAGGGAAATGAGCCGTCCAAATGCGCAGTAATTCCCAATGCGGATACGACCCCGCGCATTAAACTGACCGTTAATGCTCGTATAGCGCCCACACAGGACATTGCCCTTGATTGTCCAAAGCTTTGTCGGGCCGCGAATGTGGCCTGCCTCGATCGCCAGCGGATCTTTCAGATTGTACAATGAAGCTAATTCCTGAGGCAGGAAGATGCTGCCGGGCGTGTCTTGTGGTGTCTGTGGGCCGAGGGTGCGCGTCATGCCGGTCTGACTATCTCTCTCTGCGTGCTGTTGAGGTGGGTCAGACAGTCGGTACTGTGTGTGGGTGCGCACGTGCAAGTCAAACCGTCGCTGCCTGGCACGGGCGCTCAGATCCGGCCCAGGGTTGCAGCCAGATACAGAGCAGCCGAGGCCAGCCGCGTCTGCCGATGCAACCCTAAATGGGCGAGCATGCGGGCCCGGGCCGGGCCGGCGCGGGCGGGCTCGCTGGACAATGTCTCAAGAACCGTGCGGTTTTCCGGGGTCAGCAGATCGGACACCCGGCCCAAAGCTGCAGTGTTCGCGGCAATCCATCGCCCGTAAGTTTGGCCCAGAAGCTGGCCTGCCCGACGCAGGGATGCACCGGGGCCCTGATGCGCACCCATCGCGTTTGCCCCGTGCTGACGATAGAAAAGTACCTTACTAGGGTCGATTTTTACCATTCCACCGGCTCCGGTAATCAATTGATAGAGCCACCAATCGTGATAGGGCACGCCGTCGGGCGCACCGGCCCTGCGCACCAATTCAAGGGCGGCCGTGCTGAGTACGGTAGAATGCCCGCTGACGATGTTCTGGGTCAGGGCATTGGTGAAGGAGGGGGAACGCAAGGGCATTCGGGAGTGTCCGATCTCGCGCAGATTTTGATCGGTATGCACGCTTTGCGCGCCGTAAAGCGTAACCGGTGCGCTGGCCGTCAGTGCTGTGCGGGCCCGGCTCAGTTTGTCCGGGAACCATACATCATCCTGATCCGACAGCGCCACCGGGCCCGGCGGCAGGTCCGGATGGATCAGAAGAGACATGAAATTGGCCACCGGGCCCTTTTGCGGCCCTGCCAGCAGTCGGATCTCCCGGTTCGCCCCGTGGTGCGTTCGAAAGTCCTCCAACACGTCAATTGTGGCGTCTGTTGAGCCGTCATCGCTGACCCACAAATCCCAGTCGGGATCGTCCTGCGTGACATAAGAAGCCAGCTGTTCCGCCAGATGGGGCGCACCGTTGCAGGTGGCCAGCAGAATGGTGATCCGGTTGGTCATCGCAGGGCTCCGGTGGCGAAGCCTCTTGATGGACCAGCCCGCCGGGCGGTGCAAGCACCGCGGAGCCGAGGTATTTTCCTCTCCCGCATTTGTCAAAGATCAAGGTTTGTCCGTCAAAATCGGTGCCCGAAAGGACAGGCCGGTATTTCTGTAATCACACATATCAACACGGCTGCGATTGGCAGCGGGCCCGGGTTCAGCGATCTGCTGGCCGACGGGGCAGGCGGGTACTACGCCCTGCGTGCTGGTGATGCCGGGATGGAGTGGCGGACGGGCCCTGATCTTGCGCTGCAAGAACAGAGCGAGATCAATGGCAGTGGCGCGCTGGATGCACCGCGTCGCCTGACCCGCGATCAGATCGACGGGGATGACGTTCTGCTGATCGCGGGGCGCTATGGGCGTGATATCGAAGGGGTGCGCCTTACTGCCGACGGTGGCTTCGGAGCGCGCTTTACCCTGACGATGGATGGCGCGATGCCGGGCACGCCGACCGCACTGGCGGCGGCGGACGGGCTTTATGTCACGGCAACGCGTCAGGAGGCCGGGCTGTCGATCTGGCACCGTGATGGGCTTGATCTGAGGTTGAGTGCGGGCAGCGTGGCTGCGGATCTTCTGGCACCGGGTGATGTGTCAGACCTCGCGCTGGCTGAGATTGCCGGGCAGACCCGGCTTCTGGTGCTGTCGGGAGGCGGGGACCGTCTGTTGAATATCGCGCTGAGCCCGTCGGGAAAAGTGCAGGAGATCACGGAACTGGGGGCGGAAGACGGGCTGTTCATGGATCAGCCCGGCCAGATGCAGATCGTCTCGGTTGCCGGGCAGGATTATGCGCTGATCGGTGCCGCGGGCAGCGCATCGATCGCGGTGGTCGCTCTGGGGCCGGATGGCCAGATGACACTCACTGATCACGTCGGGGATGATCAGGTCACGCGGTTCGGCGGGGTGACGGTTCTTGATGCGCTGGTGCTGGAGGGGCAGGTATTCGTGCTGGCCGGCGGGGCAGATGACGGGCTCAGCCTGATGACCCTGCTGCCAGGGGGGCGGCTGCTGCATCTGGATACGCTGGTCCACGGTACAGAAACCGCGCTGGAAAATCCTCATGCGATGAGCTTGCGCGCGCAACCCGACGGGATCGAGGTGGTGGTGGCTGGCGGCACAGCATCCGACGCCCTGGGACTAAGCCTGTTGCAGATCGACACAGGCCCGATTGGCATCACGCTCCATCTGGACGACGGGGATAACCTCCAAACCGGCACTGCGGCACAGGATCAGATCGTTGGCGGAGCCGGCGATGACACGTTGCGCGGCGAGGGGGGTGCGGATGTGCTGGTGGACGGGGCCGGATCAGATGTTCTGGAAGGAGGTTCTGGCGCGGATACATTCGTGCTCCTGCGCGACGGGGTTGAAGACCGGCTGACGGATTTTGAGCCGGGCCTCGATCGGCTGGACCTGTCGGATTGGGGGCGGTTCTATACCACCGATGCGCTGGAAATCACGCCAACGGCCAGCGGCGCGCGGATTGAGTTCGGAACAGAACGCCTGTGGCTGGATACAATCGACAACACTGTATTAGAGCCTGATGAACTGGAGATCACAGATCTGCGTGACCTCTGGCGGTTGTCACTGGATCCGCCGGAAGAAGCTCTGCCTTTTCCTTCTGATCCTCCTCGGAGTCTGACGGGTACGGCTGGATCTGATTTGTTGCAGGGGGGCAGCGGCGCGGACCGGCTGACGGGCGATCCAGGTGATGCTGGTTTTGACGCGCTGTCGGGGCAGGTGTTCCGGC
>JBCCYF010000154.1:0-9612 GCA_039190275.1 Pseudomonadota bacterium
CTCGGTTGAGCAGGTGGTGGCCATGCTGGATGATCCGGGCCGCCCGGCCAAGGCAACGTTGTTCCCCTGTCACGTGGTGTATCGCAGCACCCTTCGCTAGCGCGCTAAAGGTGACCGCGGCAGTTCACACGGAACCGGGCCGAGATTTCAGAGACCCTTATTAACGGCCAACCGAGCCGGGAAGCGGTGGTGCACTAACGGAACATCGGCGGGCGCGCATCCTGCCAGGCACCATCGGCTTTACCCGACGCAGCAACTGCATAGACCGCTGCCATCGAGCGTAGCCCGTCCTCGGCCCGCGGATACTGGTCGGCGGCCGGATCCATCTTGCGCCCATCCTTGCGGGCTGCAATCGCCTCGGCAAGATCGGAGTAGATGTTGGCGAATGCCAACGGCATCCCTTCGGCATGGCCTATGGTCACGCGGCTGGTCCTGTCCGCTTCGGGCGAGAGCCCGGCCGCGCCCCGTTCAATGGTCTCCAGACGACCGCCGAGCGGCATCCAGTACAACTGGTTCGGATGCTCTTGCGACCAGCGCAACCCGCCTGCCTCACCGAAGATCTGCAGTGTCAGGCCATGCTGGCGTCCGATTGCCACTGACGAGGTCCAGAGCCGACCCACGGTTCCGCCGCTCAAGCGGAAGTTGACCATAGCGTCATCTTCCAGCACCCGACTCTCAATACAGGACACCAGATCCGCCGAAAGCGTCCGCACCTGCTGACCGGTCACGAAACTCGCCATATGCAAAGCGTGGATCCCACAGTCGGCAAATTGGGCCGAGACGCCGATCTGGGCCGGATCATAGCGCCACCGGACACGTGGATTGTCGGCATCCGCGGCATCTGCGTGGTGACCATGCGCGAACTCGGCAACCACAAGCCGCACTTTCCCAAGGTCGCCGCGCGCCACCATCGCTTTTATGTGCCGCACCAGCGAGTAGCCAGTGTATCCGTAGTTCACAGCACAGATGCGGCCGGTCTCCTTCGCGACCCTGACGATCTCCTCGCCCTCCTCGACGGTCATCGTCATGGGTTTTTCGCACAGTACGTGGAACCCGCCCTTGAGGAACGCCCGGGTGATCTCGAAATGGGTTGCATTCGGGGTCGCGACCGTGACGAGGTCAACACGGTCGTCGCGCACGCGCTCACCCTCCAGCATCTCCTGCCAGTTACCATAGGCGCGGGTCGGGTCCAGACCCAGTTCAACACCAAAGGAGCGGCCCGCCTCGGGGTCATGGTCCAGCGCCCCGGCAGCAAAACTGAACAATCCATCCACATTGGCACCCAGCCGATGCGCCGGTCCGATCTGACTGCCGCGCCCGCCGCCGATCATACCCCAGTTCAACTTTGCCATTTTGTCACCTATGCAAACCCGATGGACCCAAGGTACGTGCGGTTCGCCTTGGCATCTCCGATTGGATCCACCTCAAGCGTCGGGTCACAGTCTTGCTCGACCGTGCACCAACCGGCGAAACCCGCGTCCAGCAAAACCTGACGCACCGTCGGAAAGTCCACATCGCCCTGTCCCAGGTTGCAGAATATCCCCTGTCCGCAAGCGTCGTAGAACCCGGTCCGTTTTGCAATGACATCCGCCTTTACCGCCGGATCGATATCCTTGAAGTGCATGTAAGATATGCGATCGATATGGCGCCGCATGAACGCCACAGGGTCGAACCCGGCATAGCTGTGGTGACCGGTGTCGAAGCAGATTTTGAGCAGAGTTTCATCGACCTGCGCAAGCAGTCGCTCAAGCTCAGGTTCAAAATCCATAAAGCCGGCCGCATGGGCGTGAATGCCCACTGTCAGGCCGTGTTCTTCGGCACCGATCTTGGCGACACTGCGGATCCGATCCACGTAAGCCCCCCACTCAGCGGTATCCATCTGCTCCGCCTCTGCCGCGCGTCCGGCAGTCGGCGCACGCCGGGGTGAGATACTGTCGATCAATACAAGGTGTTGCGCACCATGCGCTTGCAGCGCCTTGCAGGTCCGCTGCGCCCCGTCCAGCACATCATCCCACGCGTCCGGATCATGGAAGGGGCGGAACACCACACCGCCGATCAGTTCAAGACCATGGTCCGCCAAGGCAGGGCCCAGGATCTGGGGATCCTCGGGCATGAATCCCACGGGACCGAGTTCGATACCCGTGTATCCGGCACCAGCACAGTCCTTCAGCACCTGTTGCCAGGGCGGATTGCGCGGGTCACCCGCAAACTCGACACCCCAGGAACAGGGCGCGTTGCCAATACGAATAGACACGTCTTGGAGCTCCTTCAATCGCGCGTCAGACCGTCTGCCAGCGCCGTGTTTCGGATGAAAGAAAGGCCGCGTCAATGACTCGATCCACACTCAGCCCATCGGCGAAGGTTGGCCAGACCGGCTGACCGGTTTCGATCGCGCGCAGGAAGTCCCGGGCCTGGATGATGATCTGATCCTGGTAGCCCGTGCCATGCCCGGGCCCAACGCAGAATGGCTCGTAATCGGGATGAGCGGGACCGGTCAGGATTTTGCGGAACCCCTGTGTTTCGGGAGGGAGGCTCGCATCATAGAACCACAGAGCGTTCTGATCCTCCTGATCGAACCGCAGCGCGCCCTTGGTCCCGGACACCTCATAGATATACCCCATCTTGCGGCCCGTCGCGATGCGACTGAAGTGAAGGTGCCCCATCACGCCGCTTTGGAACCGGCACAGCATATGACCCTGATCGTCGTTGGTCACCGTCACGCCGCCGCGGGTTTCATGCACCGTTTCGATATCCGCCATCACGGCCTCGATCGGTCCAATCAGCGCTTGGGCAGCATTCACCATATGCGGCGCAAGATCGCCCATTGTCCCGTTCGCACGCCCATCGGTGCGCCAACTGGCCGGGAGTGCGGGATCCGCCAGAAAGTCTTCGGTGTGTTCACCGCGGAAGTGGCAGATCCGCCCCAGGTCACCACGGCTGATCATGTTGCGCGCCTGCTGACTGGCGGGGGTTCGGATGTAGTTGAACCCAGACATATTGGCGCAGCCCGATTGCACCGCGGCATCCACCATCCGCTGGCCACTTTCGACGGATGTGCTCAACGGCTTCTCGCACAGGACCGGCTTACCCGCCGCAAATGCGGCCAGGGCAATCTCCTCATGCGTGTCCTGGGGTGACGCAATTATGACCGCATCGACCGCCGTATCCGCCACCAGATCGCGCCAGTTGCCGGTGGATCGGGCGAAACCAAATGCCTCGCGATAGCGTGCGGCGGAGGCGTCCGTGCTGGCCGCAACCATCTCAAGACGGGGGCGCAGCGCCGTTTCGAACACCGCGGCGACGGCCGCAAAAGCCACTGCGTGGCGTTTTCCCATATACCCGCCGCCGATAATCCCTATGTTCAAGCCTGTCATTTTACGAGGTCCAGAAGGGGCGTTCGAAAAGCCTGTTGCAACCGGTTGCAAAAGCGTTACCCTTGGGTAACAAGCGAGTCAACGGGTAACGCCCCGCATAAGACCGCAGTGGAAGGGAACGGAACATGGGCGGAACTGTCCGGCTTACGGTGGCACAGGCGATTGTGCGCTTTCTGGCAAATCAGTTTGTTGATCTCCATGGCACACGTCAGCGGGTCTGCGGCGGCGGCTTCGGCATATTCGGCCATGGCAACGTGACCTGCCTGGGCGAGGCGCTGTATGAACACCAGGCAGAGCTGCCGCTGTACCGGGGGCAGAACGAACAGAGCATGGGCTTCGCCGCTGCGGCCTATGCCAAATACTATCTGCGCCAGCGATTCATGTTCTGCACAGCCTCGGCCGGACCGGGGACGTCGAACCTTTTGACCTCGGCCGCATTGGCGCATACCAACCGATTGCCGATGTTGCTGCTGTGTGGCGATACCTTCCTGACGCGCCTGCCCGACCCGGTCCTGCAACAGGCCGAACACTTTAACAACCCAACACTCGGCGTGAACGATGCCTTCAAGGCGGTCAGCCGGTATTGGGACCGGATTACACACCCGGCCCAATTGATCCAGTCGCTGCCAAACGCGTTGGCGACCATGCTCGATCCGGCGGACTGCGGCCCTGCGTTTCTGGGCTTGCCGCAGGACCTGCAAGGCTGGGCCTATGATTACCCTGAGACGTTTTTCGCGCCAACGACGCACCGCGTTCGCCGGCAACCGCCGGACCCGGAGGAGGTTTTGGCGGCCGCCGAGGTGCTGGCCCATGCAAAACGCCCGGTGATCATTGCGGGCGGAGGGGTTCAGTATTCGGGTGCCGCCGCTACGTTGAACGCATTTGCCAGCACGCACAGCATTCCGATCGTGGAAACCATTGCGGGCCGGGCAAACCTCACGGACGATGATCCGCTCAACATCGGACCGATCGGTGTGACCGGGTCGAATTCGGCCAACACCATTGCCGGTCAGGCCGATGTGATCTTGGCTGTTGGCACTCGGATGCAGGATTTTACCACCGGCTCGTGGACCGTGTTTGATCCGGATGCCCGTTTGATCGGGTTGAATGTGGGCCGGTTTGACGCAGGCAAACACATGGCGCTGCCCGTCGTCGGCGACGCACGCTGCGGGATCGACGCTTTGGGCGCGGCGCTGCAACAAAGCACGCCATCCGACTGGCTGGCCACAGCACAGGCCGAGCGTGCTAAATGGCAGGACTATGTTGACCAGAACATCGCGCCGGGCAACCGCGCGGCCTCCTACGCTCAGGTGATCGGCGCGGTGAACCGGTTGTGTGCCCCCCGGGACCGTGTCGTTACTGCGGCCGGTGGGCTTCCGGCCGAGGTGACCGCAAACTGGCGCAGCCATTCATTGGGTACCGTTGATGTCGAATTCGGGTATTCCTGCATGGGCTACGAGATCGCCGGAGGATGGGGCGCACGGATCGCCCAGTCCGAGGTCGAACCGGACAGTGACACAATCGTCTTTGTGGGCGATGGGTCGTATCTGCTGTTGAACTCGGATATCTACTCGTCGGTTCTGACCGACAAGAAACTGATCATCCTGCTCTGCGACAATGGCGGTTTCGCTGTGATCAACAAGCTTCAAAACAACACCGGCAATGCCTCGTTCAACAATCTGATCGCCGACACACCCTCGGCCACACGCCAGGTGGGTGTCGATTTTGCCGCCCATGCCCAGGCATTGGGTGCCGAAGCCGAACGGATCGCGACCATGGCAGAGTTCGACGCGGCCTTTGCGCGGGCCAAGGCCAGCGACCGCACCTATGTCATTGAGATCAAGGTGGACGCCTATGATGGCTGGACAAATGAAGGGCACGCCTGGTGGGAGGTTGGCACACCGGAGGTCAGCACGCGCACGGAAGTGCGCAGCGCGCATAAGGACTGGGAAAGCGGCCGAGATCGTCAGAGGCCGGGTATATGAACCCAAGGACCCGAATAATCAGACCACTGACGTCTTGCAGGGCAAAGGGCACGCGCGATGAAGCGGCTTGATCGCCTGTCGGGCAACAACTTTTTGGTCATTGGACGAGCGGGCATGGATTTCTTCCCCGACCCGGCGGGTACAAAGATTCGCCACGCGGTGGAGTTCTCGTCCGGTCTGGGTGGCTCATCGGCCAATATCGCCGTTGCGATCTGTAAACTGGGCGGTCAGGCCGCGCTTGTCACAACCGTTTCCGATGATGCAGTGGGGGAATACTGCCGCCAGCAGTTGCAAAACTATGGCGTCAGCACAGACCATGTACGTACCATCACCGGCGAGGCGCGAACATCGCTTGCGGTGTATGAAAGCCGCATAGAAGGTCATCAGACCGTTATCTACCGCAACAACGCCGCCGACTTTCAGATGGATCTGCAGGATGTCGATGCGCCGGATTACGCACGGTTCAGCGGCCTGATCACCACCGGAACGGTTTTTGCCGCCGAACCCTCGCGCAGTGCCGGATACCGTGCCCTGGAGCATGCAAGGTCGGCCGGGCTCCCGGTGATCTTTGATATCGACTACCGACCCTACAGCTGGACATCGGCCGAACTCGCATCGGATGTTCTGACCAAAGCCGCAGAGATGAGCGATATCATCATCGGCAATGATGAAGAGTTCGATTTTGTCGCGGGCGCGCCCGGCATGGGGCTTTCACTTGCCAGACGGCTTGGACAATCGCCCGACCGCATAACAGTGTACAAGCTGGGTCCAGGCGGATCGATTACCTTTGCCGAGAACAGGGCCTTCGGCACCGGCATCTATCGTGTAGAAGCACTGAAACCGACGGGTGCAGGGGACAGTTTCATGGGTGCGTTCATCGCGTCTCTCGCCGCGGGTCTGGACCTGCCTGATTGTGTGGCCCGCGGCTCGGCAAACGCCGCGATCGTTGTCTCAAGACCCGGCTGCGCCCCGGCAATGGAGGATGCGGCGGGGCTTGACGCCTTCATCGCGTCGCATGCCGGTCTGTCCCGACCGCCCGAAATTCCGGTCTAGGAGGTTACCGCATGCATATTCCCCCGTTCGAAAACCGGAACCAGGCTATCGTCGCGGCCGAAAATGACATCGTCCCGCTGAACTACTTCAACATCGTAAAGCTGTCGCGCGGACAGGCTTTCGACTTTCAGATCCCCGGTTACGAGACCTGTGTCGTGCCCGCCACGGGCAGCGTGACGCTCCACGTTGAAGGGGTGCGGTTCGACGCTCTGGGGCAACGCGGCGCCGATGTCTGGGATGGCGAACCCGAGGGCGCATATGTCCCCACCGGCGCAAAAACCACAATGGAATGTGTGAGCGACAAAGCCGAGGTTTTTGTGGCCGGGGCCAAGTACGATCAGGTTCTGGAACCGTTTGACGTGCGCACAGCGGATATCGACCTGGTGCAGTATGGTTCGGACGACACCAAGACGCATCGGAAGATCAAGCATATCCTGGGCACAAAATACCACGACCGGGTTGGCCGATTGCTGGTCTCGGAACTGTTCACCGTCGGTGCTGGTGGGTGGTCCGGCTTTCCACCGCACAAGCACGACACCGACCGCCTGCCGGAGGAGACCCGGCATGATGAAACCTACAACTTCCGCTTCAAACCCTATCACGGCTCAGGCATTCAGTTGATCCAGGATCCCGACACCCCGATCGGCACGCCGCACCACATCGTCGATGGCTCTACCATCTGTCTGCCCAGTGGCTATCACCCCTGCGTGGCGATGCCGGGCTACGAGATGTACTACTTCACGATCCTCGGGGGGTTATCGCAACGCTCGCTGGTGCAGTATTTTCAGCCCGATCACGCATATCAGGTCGAAACGATCCCAGGTATCAAAGACATGATCGCCAAATTCAAATGACCGTTGCAAACCTGAGCGACGTTCTGCAACCCGCATTGCGGGACGGATATGCGGTCGGCGGTCTGGTGGTCCTCGGCTGGGAGGACGCCGAAGCTTATGTTGCGGCGGCCGAGGACTTGGGCGCGCCTTTGATCCTGCAGGCCGGGCCCTCTTGCCGCGCACATACTCCGCTTCCCGTGCTCGGGGCGATGTTCCGTTACTTGGCCGAGCAGGCGGTTGTGCCGGTGGTCGCGCATCTGGATCATGGCTACGAGCTGGACGACTGCCGCGCCGCAATTGAGGCCGGATTTACATCGGTGATGTTCGACGGCTCGCGCAAATCATTGTCCGAGAACATTGACCTGACCGGACGTGTGGTGGCACTGGCACGGCCCCATGGCATTTCGGTCGAGGGTGAGATCGGATTTGTTGGCTATGACGCGGGCGAGGAATCGCGCGGTACTGCGCCCGCCGATGCGCATGCCTTTGCGCGCGCGTCGGGGATAGATGCCATGGCCATCTCGGTCGGGAACGTGCACCTCCGGCAGGAACAGGCAACCGTCATTGATCGCGAGGCGCTTTCGGACATTGAGGCGGGCGTCGATATCCCGCTGGTCATCCACGGCGGCTCGGGCGTGCCCGCATCGGACCGGACCGACCTGGCGCGCAACACCAAGGTGTGCAAGTTCAACATAGGGACAGAACTGCGCATGGCGTTCGGGACCGCCCTGCGCGCAGCCGTCCGCCGAGATGACGAACGTTTTGATCGGGTGGCCATTCTAAAAGAGACGTCCGAGCCGGTGCGCCGCGCAGCGCGCGATGTTATCACGGCGCTTGCCGCCCCGGATCTGCGCACCGGAACCGCGCCATGACACTAAAGTTCGCGCTTTTGGGGGCCGGACGCATCGGCCAGGTGCATGCGCATACCCTTGCGCACCATCCGCGCGCGACCCTCGCTGCGGTACATGATCCCTTTGCGGCCGCCCCACTGGCCGAGACCCACGGGTGCCCGATCAGATCGATTGAGGAAATTGCAGACGATCCGGCCATCGATGGTGTCCTTATATGCACCCCAACCGACACCCACGCTGACCTGATCGAGATTTTTTGCCGCAGCGACAAGGCGATCTTCTGCGAAAAGCCCATCGACCTTAGCATCCCGCGTGTCGAGGCCTGTCTCGCGATGGTCGCGCACAGCGGAACAAAACTCATGCTGGGTTTCAACCGGCGGTTTGATCCGCATTTCGATGCCGTGATACAGGCCGCAACCGCGGGAAAGGTCGGCGCGATCGAGCAGGTGACCATAACAAGCCGCGACCCTGCACCGCCGCCCAAGGCATATGTCGCTGTCTCGGGAGGGATCTTCCGAGACATGATGATCCATGACTTCGACCTCGCGCGTGTGCTGCTGGGTGAGCCCGTCACCAAAGTCCAGGCCAGTGGGGCCGCGTTGATCGATCCCGACATTCGCACGTTGAATGACTATGACACCGCAAGCGTGATACTCGCGACCGACAGCGGTCGGCAGGCGCTTATCCTGAACTCGCGCCGCGCCAGTTATGGCTATGACCAGCGCATCGAAGTGCATGGTGCCACTGGCAGTCTGACGGCATTGAACCAGCGCCCGGTCGATATCGAACACGCCAGTGCCTTGGGGGTCACCCGCCCCGCGCTGCATGACTTCTTTATGACCCGCTATACCGAGGCCTTTAAGCACGAGATCACCGCCTTTGTCGAGGCGATCGAACAGGACAATCAACCGCGCCCCAGCGGCGCGGATGGCCTTGAGGCCCTTCGACTGGCGGAAGCTGCGGTCCAATCGGTCGAAACCGGTCGTTTGATCCGGGTCTGACGGTGGCTGATCCGTCAGCCGGGATATAGCGCCAACTGGGGATCCACACCGCCGCGGCTTGGCAGTCAGGCAGGCACAAGCTTCGGTTCAGACGCCACCGCACCCGTCTGGGCACCAAGCGGCGCCGCCGCCCTGACCCACCGCAAGCGCAACGCGTTTGAAACCACAAATAGGCTAGACAGGGCCATTGCCGCCGCGGCGAGCATCGGCGACAAAAGCGGTCCGCCGAACGGATACAAAAGCCCCGCAGCGACAGGGATCAACACAATGTTGTAGGCGAATGCCCAGAACAGGTTTTGGCGGATATTGCGCATGGTCGCGCGGCTGACAGCGACCCCGTTCAGCACAGCACTCAGATCACCCGACATCAGAACCATGTCAGCCGCCTCGATCGCCACATCCGTGCCCGTCCCGATGGCAAGACCAACGTCCGCCGACGCCAATGCCGGCGCGTCATTGATCCCGTCACCGACAAAGGCGACGGTACGCCCACCTGCGCGCAATTCCGCCACAAC
>JBCCYF010000155.1:0-9588 GCA_039190275.1 Pseudomonadota bacterium
GATCATCGACCGCAACCAGATCGTGAACGTCGCTGCCGAGGGCGCAACAGTGCCATCGCGAACGATGTTTGCCGAGTATGGTTCGATGAGCCCGTTCATCGACGCGATCCTCGAGGCGGGCTATGGCTTACCGGCACAGGGCGACGCGGACGCCGGCAAGGCGCTGATCGAGGCCGCCGGTTGGACCTTGGGCTCTGGCGGTGTCTATGAGAAGGACGGCGAAGAGCTGAGCGTGGACATACACGTAAACTCGGCGTCGACCGAGTACACGCGAACAATCGACGTGATCGTCGAACAGCTGAACCGCGCGGGCATCAAAGCCAAGGCTGTTCCGGTCGAGAATGGCGTGTTCTGGGGCGAGGTTCTGCCGTTCGGCGCTTATGAAATGTCCTACAGCTGGCTTTCCTGCGGATCGGTGAACGAACCCTGGGCGTCCATGGGCCGCTATACGGTCAAGGACGTGGTTCCGGTTGGTGAACGCAGCCCGGGCTTCAACAACACCGCTCGCTGGAACAGCGAAGCGGCGGTCAAATACTCGGAAGTTGTCGACGCGATGGCCGATAAATCGTTAGGGGATCCAAGCGTGCCCGCAATGGTCGCGGACGCCTATCAATACCTCGACGCCGAGGTACCGTTCATTCCGCTGGTGCAGTCCGCCAAGCTGATCCCCTTCAACAAAACCTACTGGACGGGCTGGCCCAGCGCCGAGAACAACTACAATCACCCGTTCTTCTGGTGGAACCACACGCACCAGATCATTCACAACCTGGAAAAAGCGGGCGGCTAACACCTGATCGTGCCCCGGCGTTCGGTCGGGGCACACACTCATCGCCCGCGACGGAGGCGCGGTGTAAGGATCCAAAAACGCCAAGGGGAGGAAGGTCATGACGACCGATGCGAAGGCGTACTTTGCCGAACACGGCTACTACCATGCAAAGCGTGTTTTTCGCGCGCACGAGGTCACTGCTTTGGAGGCCGACTTCGACCGTATCGTGGATCAGCTGCTGGCCAGCGGTGACCGGATCGACGCGACATGGGATGGCACCGAGACCGCGAAAATCCTGCGTCCCGGGGACCGGATCTTGCACACGCATAACGTCCAGAAGTTCTCCCGCGTGTGGCTGAACGCGTTTTTGAATGAACGCTTTCTGAATGTGGTGGAAACGCTCATTGGCCCCGACGTCATGCTGCACCATACAAAGCTGTTCCAGAAACCTGCCGAAGCCGGTGCGCCGTTTCCCATGCACCAGGACTGGCCGTACTTCCCCACGATCAACGATACCATGATCGCAGGTATTCTTCATGTGTCCGAGGCCACGGACGAAATGGGGTGTCTTCGCGTCTATCCCGGCTCTCACAAGCTGGGCCGCATCGAAGGCGCTGACGGGCGGCAGGCGAACGCGGTTCTCGACAGCTATCCGATCGAGGGTGCTACGGTCATCGAAGCCGGGCCCGGCGACGTGGTCTTCTTCAACTATCTCACCCTGCATGGGTCGATGCCGAACCGATCGCCCAAAGTTCGAAAAACCGTCTTGTGCCAGCTGCATGCGGGAACCGACCACGTGGAAGAGGGCAATCATCACCCGAACGAGCGTATGGTCCTGCGCGGATGGAACCACCACATCGGGCGCGACGTGGCCGGAGAAGCCGCATGAGCCAGATCCCCCGGGAATACCTGATCAACCGGCTGATCACCCTAGTTTTAACGGTCCTGATCGCGGCAACGCTGATCTGGATAATACCGCGATTATCTCCGGTGGACCCGGCCGAGATCGCCTTGGGCCGGATGGCCGCAGGCGCGGGGAGCGTCGCAAACGCCGATGAGATCCTTACGACATTGCGTGCCCAAATGGGTATCGATCAGCCGCTGATCGTCCAGTACGTCAAGTACCTGCGCGGCGTGCTTGTGTTTGACTTCGGTCTGTCCACTGCGGCCTTCCCCACGCCTGTTGCGTCGCTGATCGGCACTGCTCTGCCCTGGACGCTTGGTCTTATGCTCCTGTCGCTGATCATCACCTTCGTGATCGGCAACCTTTTGGGTGCCCTGATGGTGTGGGAGAAATCCCCGAACCTGGTCAAAGTCGCAATCCCCGCAGCGATGGTTTTCACGTCTATCCCGCCTATTCTCTCGGGCCTGCTTCTGATGTGGATTTTCGCGGTCAAACTTCAGTGGTTTCCGATAACGGGCGCCTACGGGCTTACGGTCGAGCCCGGCTGGACCTGGGCCTTCATCTCGTCTGTGATCCACCATGGGTTCCTCCCCGCGCTGTCGATTGTCATCGTCACCTTTGGGTTCTGGGCGCTTGGCATGCGCGGGCTGATGATCACCGTTCAGGGAGAGGACTACACGACGCTGGCCAAGGCCAAAGGCCTGAAGCCGCGCTACATCCTGTACAAATACATGATCCGGAATGCGATCCTGCCGCAGATCACCGCCTTTGCACTGAAGATAGGGCTGTTGATCGCCGGGCAGGTGCTGGTCGAACGGATCTTCGCCTACAACGGGATGGGCAAGCTCCTCTACGACGCGATCCTCGATCAGGACTTCCCGGTCATTCAGGGGGTCAGTTACGTGATCATCCTGATGACCGCGCTGAGCGTGTTCATCGTGGACCTGATCTACCCGTTCATCGACCCTCGGGTCCGGCATGAGGTGGCGTGAGGTGACCGAAGCCACAAGCGCCACCCCGCTCACCCGAGCCGAGAAACGGCAGGCCCGCCGTCTGCGCCGGTTCGAAAATCCATGGATGAATCCAAAACTTATCTGGGGGTGCAGCCTCCTCCTCGGGATCGTGGCGTTGGGCATTCTGGGCCGGATGCTTTGGAACCTGGATCTGGTGTTCACCGGATCCTCGACCCTGAAACTTCCGCCGATCGGGTTTGAAAACCTGCGCAAACAACCGGGCGTTTGGGACACGCCGCTGGGCACCGACGGATCGGGTCGCGATATGCTGTCCCTGATCATCATTGGCGCGCCAAATTCGCTGTTTGTCGGGCTTCTGGCGTCGCTGATCGGCATGGGCACCGGCATTGTGCTTGGTTTTACCGCCGGTTTTGTCGGCGGTCGGACCGACGATGTCATCCGCGTACTGTCGGATGTGATGATCACCATCCCGCCCCTTCTGATCCTCGTGGTGTTCCAGTCGTCATTTGGAGATGTCTCGCTGACGATGATGGCACTGTTGATCGCCGGGTTCGTCTGGCAATCGCCCACACGTCTGATCCGCGCACAGGTCCTCAGCATGAAGCAGTCGGGCTATGTACAAATGGCACGGCTTTCCGGGGCCTCAACCGGCCACATCATGTTCCGCGAGATAATGCCAAACCTGGTGCCGTATCTCTTTGGATCGTTCATTGCGAACGTAACAACCTCGATTGTGACGGCGGTCGGGCTGGAAGTTCTGGGCCTCGGACCGCAGCGCATACCCACACTGGGCCGCACGATCTATGAGGCGATCAACGCCGGCGCGCTGATCCAGAACCTCTGGTGGTGGTGGGGCATCCCGACCTTACTGCTTGCCGTCATGTTTATCGGCCTGTTGCTCATAAATCTGGGTCTGGACGAGGTTTCGAACCCAAGGCTGAGGAAACTGTCGTAGTGCTGGATAAAACCCATATCGACAAGCCGGTCCTCACGATGAAGGACCTTTCTATCGAGTTCCCCACACCGCGCGGTGTCGTTCAAGCGGTCAAGCACCTGAACCTTCAAATTCACAAGGGCCGCCGCATAGGGTTCATTGGCGAAAGCGGGTCAGGCAAGACGACAACAGCGCTTTCGGTGATGCAGATGCTTGCGGAGCCCGGCCGCGTTTCGGGCGGATCAATCGACCTTGGTGGCACCGACATCCTGTCCTTGAACGAGGAAGAGATGCGGCGCACGCGCCTGTCCAAGGTTGCGTACATCCCGCAGGGGGCGATGAACTCGCTGAACCCCATCATGAAGGTGGAGCCACAGCTGTGGGACGCGATCCTGGCGCATGAGCCGGGTCCTTCGCGCGCGGAGTTGAAAGCCCGTTCAGACGAAGCGCTGGCCAGCGTCGGCTTGCCGCCCCACAGCGGTCAGCTGTACCCGCATGAGCTGTCGGGCGGAATGAAGCAAAGGGTGTGCATCGCGCTCGGCATTATCCTGACCCCCGAGTTGATCATCGCGGATGAGCCGACCTCGGCCCTTGATGTGGTGACCCAACGCCAGGTCATGCAAACGCTGAAGGATATTCAGGCCAAAATCGGCTCGGGTCTTATCCTGATCGGTCATGACATGGGGCTGATGGCGCAATCGGTGGATGAGCTTGCGGTTCTGAAGGACGGTGAACTGGTCGAGCATGGCACGGTGCAGCAGATTATCGAAACGCCTCAACATCCTTACACGCGAGACCTGATTTCCTCCGTGCCGCTGGTCGGTGGCGAGAGCTTTCTGAACCCGGACCAACAGGCGGACGCACCAAAACGAGAGACCTCCGAACCACTTCTGAAATTCGATGGGGTTTCGAAAGTGTATGGCGCTGTCACCGCGCTCCACCCCATGTCGTTTACGCTGAAGGGAGATACGCCACAGATCATCTCCATCGTTGGCCAGTCAGGGTCTGGAAAGTCCACGATGGGCTCGATCATGTTGGGCTTCAATCCGCCCACGACCGGACAGGTGCAGTTCGAGGGTCAGGACCTGCAGCGCATGTCAGCCAGTCGGTCGCTGGATTTCCGCAAGAACGTTCAGGCGGTGTTCCAGGACCCCTATGCTTGTTTCAATCCGTTTTACCGGGTGAACCATGCGTTGAAATTCCCGTTCAGGCGATTTGGTCTGTCACAAGGTGAGGCACATACGCAAAAGGCGATGGAGCAAGCCTGCGTGACCGTCGGCTTGGACCCCGACCTTGTCCTGTCGCGCTACCCCCACCAGTTATCAGGGGGCCAGCGCCAGCGCCTGATCGTGGCGCGTGCTTTGATGCTATCGCCGAAGCTGTTGATTGCGGACGAACCGGTCTCGATGGTAGATGCCAGCCTGCGCGCGACGATCCTTTCGAACATCTATGACCTGAAGGACAAGCACGGGATCTCGATCCTCTATATCACCCACGACCTCGCCACCGCATATCACGTCAGCGACTATGTGATGGTCCTGTTCAAGGGCCATGTTGTCGAGGCCGGCCCACCCAAAGCGGTTATCGGCGACCCGCAGCATCCGTACACCCGCCTTCTGATTGACTCGATCCCCTGGCCGGACATGAACCGCCCCTGGGGCAACACCGGCGAGCAGTGGGACCCGGCCGAAGAAGAGGCCAGGGCGATGACAGCGGCAACCGTTTATCGCGGCGATGTCAGTGGGTTTGACCTGGTGAAAGTCTGAACCTGTATGGACCCCCACCGGTATCGGCTCACTGAGGAGAAAATCGGCGCGCGTCTTCGTCTGATCGCGCCGATGGTCCACCGGCGTTCTGTGCCGATTGAACCCTTTCGAATTCTGCCATTGGATGCGCCGATCCTGGATGCACCGATCTGTGCGGACCCCTCGGATTGGGCGGTGATCGATCCAGAAAGCTATTGGGGCAGGGCCGATTTGAACTTCATTTTGAAGTCCGGTTTCACGATCCCATCCGGATTGGATACCGGGGCGCTGGCCTTGCATCTGCCGCTTGGCGTCTTGGGCGATATCTTCAACCACCCCGAGGGGATGGCTTTTGTCGATACAGTGCCGCTTGGGTCCGCCGACAGGTATCATCATACCTTGCCACTGCCCGCGCATTTGGCCGACGGGCGCAGACATGTCCTCTCGCTCCACGGCTGGACCGGGCACGCGGGCTGGCCACCGGACCCGAACAGCAAAGCAAAACTTTACATGGGGAACTGCTGTTTGGTCGAACTTGATCAACCGACAGTCGATTTCGTCAACCTGGCCCGGGCGGCCCTCGACACGGTTTCCATCCTGGACGCGGATACACCGCGCACCGGCATCCTGAGCGCGCTGGACGCCGCCTTTCGCACACTTGACACGCGCGCCCCAATGGGAGCGGAATTTTACGCTTCGGTCGCTTTGGCCGAGCGAGCCCTGCGTGAAGGTCTGGCGCAGGCTGGCGATCCGCTCGACACAACGTTACACGCCGTCGGCCACGCGCATATGGATATCGCTTATTTATGGCCAATTGACCAAATCCGCCTGAAAAATCAGCGTACTTACTCCAACGTGCTGCGTTTGATGGAAGATAATCCGGACTTCCGTTTTTCCCATTCTCAGCCCGCGTTGTATGAGATGACCGCAAAAGATCATCCGACCCTTTTTGAGCAGATCCGCGCGCGCGTCGCAGAAGGCCGCTGGGAGGTGATGGGCGGCATGTGGGTCGAACCTGATCTCAACATACCGGGGCCCGAAGCCCTGATCCGTCAGCTGACCCTTGGCCGCGACTACTTCCGAGAGACGTTCGGCGAGGTTGAAACCCCCGTCCTCTGGGTGCCGGATACCTTTGGCTTTTCAGGGCAGATCCCGCAGCTTGCGCGTCTTGCCGGGCTCGACTGGTTTGTGACGAACAAGCTCAACTGGAACCAATACAACCGTGTGCCCTGGGCGACGCATATCTGGGAAGGGATCGATGGCAGCCAGGTGAAGGCTCACGTTCTTACAACGCCGCGCGATGTGCAGTATTTGCCATTTCCGACGAACTACAAAAGTGACCTGACCGCCAAGGAGGTGTTGGGCACGGTAACCCATGCGGGTGCGCGTGCTGCCAGCGCGCTGCCGATCTGTTTCGGCTATGGGGATGGCGGCGGCGGCCCAACGAAGGAGCTTCTGGCTAAGGCGCGCGCCTTTGAGGCGATGCCGGGCATGCCGCGGCTCAAGCTTAGCACGGTGCGCGAGGCGCTCGCGGCGCTGGAACAGAACCCCGAACCCTGGCCCAAGTGGACGGGCGAGCACTATCTTGAGGGGCACAGGGGCGTTTATACCTCTCAGGGGTGGATCAAGCGCGCCAACCGAAAGGCCGAACGCGCCCTGCATGAGGCGGAGGCAATCGCGGCAATGGCTGGCACACGGCCAGATCTTACCGATGCCTGGAAGCTGCTTTGCCTGAACCAGTTCCATGATGTTGTCACAGGAACATCCGTTCCGGAGGTCTATGAGGATGCCCGCCGCGACTATCGACGCATTCAGGCGAGGGCCGAAGACGCCGTTGCCGAGGCCACGGCCGCGCTGGCCGCTTCGCAAGCGCAGCTTGTCAGCGTCCTCCCCACGCGAGGCGCACGCACAGTAGTTGAGCAAAGCGACCTTGGGCGTCCCGGTCAGGCTGTCGAGGATGGGACCTTGTATTTCTTTGGGGATGTTGCCCCGTATTCAGTAACACCGGCGTCGGCCACCTCTCTGCCAGAAACTCCTGTCTCGATCAAAGAACATGGGACATGCATCGTTCTGCTGAACGCTTTTCTTCGGGTGACATTCGACGCCGGAACGCTCGTGTCGATCCAAGAACTATCGTCCGGTCGCGAGGTCTTGAAGCCGGGCTGTGTGGGCAACGACCTTCTTGCATTCGAAGACCGGCCGATATGTTGGGACGCCTGGGACATCGACGCCCACTACGAGGACAGGCAAGAGACCTTGGGGCGCCCGGTATCCGTTCACGTCACCGAGCACGGCCCGATCCGTGGACGCATCCGATTGACCTACGAATGGCGCAACAGCCTGATCAGGCAGGATGTGATGTTGACCGCTGACAGTAGGCGGCTCGATTTCCGCACACGGGTCGATTGGCACGAAACCCACACCCTGCTTAAAGTGGCGTTCCCCGTTTCGGTATCAGCATCTGAAGCCCTGTTTGATATTCAGTGGGGCACGATCGCACGGCCGACCGAACGGACATCGGATTTCGGTGCCGCCCGGTTCGAGGTTCCGGCGCAGAAGTGGGCGTCGCTGTCCGATGAACGGCTGGACATCGCGCTGATGAACGATTGCAAATACGGCTATGATGTTCGCGAGGATGTCTTGCGTTTGACGTTGATTAAGTCAGCCACTTCACCTGATCCCCGTGCCGACCAGGGACACCACGAATTCACCTATGGTCTGTTCGCGGCGCCGTCCAACAGCATAGGGCCACGCAATCACGCAGCTTATGACCTGAACGCACCGGCCAGAATTATCGCACCAGATGCGACCTCAACGTGCCAGGGCAGCGAGTTTAACATGTCTGTGAATGCGGACAATGTCGTGATTGAGACACTTACACCAAACAAGAGCCGGACAGGGTTCACAATTCGTCTGTTCGAATGCGCTGGGCGCGACACCTTTTGTGACCTTCGCGTGCCAAGCGAAACTTACAACGCGCGTTCCGTAGACATTTTTGAGAATGAGCTGGCCAAGCTTGATACAGACGATGGCGTGATCTCAATTCACCTGAGTGCCTACCAAATCCGCACGATCATGTTTTGTGTTTGATCGACGATGTGGGGTTTGCACGACAACGACCCTCCTGAGGGGACAACACTGTTACGCCGCAGCGGTCATGTGCAACAAATCGGACATGCGTTTGCCGTGCGGGAGCGGCTTGGTCGTTTTACACTGCAGAGCGGTGCAGCCCGCGTACACAGCGGAAGAGGCGACAGAACCCCGGTGTTGCGAAACCACCGGACATCTCTTGGACACCGCACCGGCAAAAAATGGGGGGCATTTGCCCCCCGTTTACTCGTTAATCGTTACGGCCGGCGCGATCCGTAGCATGCGGCAACTCGCTTAACCTCAGCATGGATCGCCCCGGGTAGTTGCGGTTGCGTCAGACGAGGCCGATGAAGTTATCGACCGACAGGTCTTCGACGAAGACGTCCTCCAGCAGGACCGAGTCGCCGTTGCCGAAATCTACCAGCGTGTCACCGTCGACGACCGTGCCGACCTGAACTGCCAGGGCCAGGGCGTCTTCGGCCGTTAGGCCAAGCTCGGAGACGTCCATTGCATCCGCACTGACATCGAAATCGGTGACGACATCCGCGTTTGATCCTTCGGCAAAGACAAAGGTGTCCGCGCCCTCGCCGCCTTCGAAGATGTTCACCTCTGCGTTGCCCTTGAAAATGTCATCCTCTGCCGTTCCGATGACATTCTCGAAGTTGACAGCGGTGTCGTCAGATGCCTGACGGAAGACGCTCTCGATTACACCAGAACCTAGGTCGAAGGTGATGCCGCTCGGGACCCCCCCACCTTCCACTTCCACCGCGACGGAAAGCTCGAGCAGGCGAAGATTCGACAGACTGGAGAAGTCGATGGTATCGACACCATTGCCACCGTCCAACTCAAGGGTGGTTCTTAAATCGGCAGTGTCGAGAAGACGGGCTGTGTCAGTACCACCACCGAAGTTGACCTCAAGCGTTTCGGTTTTCTCGATATCGAGCTGGAACAGACCAACCTCGGACTGACCGTTGACCTCGACACGGTTGAACTGAACGCCGCCATTGTTGCCGTTTGAGAACTCGGCCACGTCGTCGTTCTGCAGATCCAGGTCCGACAGGTCCGAGCTTTGCTGGAAGTTCACCTGCATCCGGTCGTCGTCCGCGCCCCCGTCGATGAAGTCGGACCCATCGCCGTTGTTCCAGACCATCAGGTCGTCGCCATCGCCGCCGATC
>JBCCYF010000156.1:0-9319 GCA_039190275.1 Pseudomonadota bacterium
CATCCCGTCAAGATAGACATAAGCGCGGAACGACCCTTGTTCGTGCAGGCGCTGGCCCACCGGGCCGTCATCCAGACCCGAACTGAGCAGAAGGTGCGGGTTGAAAATGGCGTTGGCGCCCATGACCACCGCATCTGCGGTCACGCGAACCTCGCGCCCGTCCTTGACATAGACCACACCCTTGGCAACGCCACCCTCGACATCGACGGCCATCACCCGCGCGTCGGTCAGCAAAGTAACCCTCGGGTCCTCGTAGACGGCGCGCATTCCATTCTGAATCGTGAACTTTGCATCGACCGGACACAGGTGGCAGACACCGTTCGCGCAGCACGGACCACGCTGATCGGTGGCGCGGCTCGCGCGTGCTGTGGGTTGGTTGAAATACTGATCCGGATACGCCTCGGCCAATGCGCGGTCGGGGTCGGTCATCCGATGTCCGGGAAGGGGGTACGCCGGACGGTTGGGAAACGGTGTGGCCACCGATCCGGCGATCTGCATGACACGCTCGGCCTCGGTGTAATAGGGCGCTAGATCATCGTATGAGACCGGCCAGTCGCGCCCCACGCCGTAGCGGCTGAACATCTCGAAGTCCGAGGGAAGCATGCGCGGCGAGCCGCCCCACCAGCAATTGGAACTGCCACCAAAGCCGATGTTGAATTGCCAGATCTTGTCCGTTTCGACCCCTTCGGGCGCGACCTGACGATACGACTCAAGAGTGTTTATGGGGCTGTTGCGCCGGTCAGCCACCTGGTCGGGGTGCTGTACCAACGGCCCGCGCTCCAAAACCAAGTATTTCCCGGTATTCGGAAACATTTCCAATCGCTTACGCAGGAAAAAACTGCACGCAAAACCGCTTCCGATGAAAACTGTATCGTATTCTGCCATCGTGTACCCATTACTCTCACCAGTATCCGGATATTTGGAATTTACGACAAAATCGTGGCGGGCGCTGTAGTTTACGGCACTTGTTTCGCTGCTCGTTGACGTATTTAGATCGAAACCGCCTCCAGCAGGTCAGCAGGCCCCACATCGGCCTTTTCCGCACGCCATTTCACGGCCCCGCGCGAGATGACGACGAACCGGTCCGCCAGACCGAAGGCAAAGTCGAAATTCTGCTCGACCAATACAATCGCGATGTCGCCACGCTCGCGGAGCAACGAGATGTTCTGCCCGATTTGCTGTATGATATTGGGCTGGATCCCCTCGGTCGGTTCATCCAGGAGCAGTACGCGCGGGCGCGTGATCAGTGCCCGCGCGATGGCAAGTTGCTGTTGCTGCCCACCGGACAAATCCCCGCCCCGCCGATCTTTCATGTCCCGCAGCACGGGAAACAAATCAAACACGTCATCGGGGATACGATGCTCGGACTTGGGCAGGCAGGCGAAACCCGCTTCCAGGTTTTCAGACACGCTCATAAGCGGAAAAACCTCTCGCCCCTGTGGAACATAGGCTATCCCGGCACGTGCCGCTTGAAACGCGGAAAGGTGGCTCAGCGGCTTTTCATCAAGTGTGATAGACCCGCCGGAATAAGGATGGCGCCCGGCAATTGCCTTTAAGAGGCTGGTCTTGCCCACGCCATTTGTGCCCATGACGGCCGTCACCGCCCCAGGTTCGGCCGCCAGATCGATACCATGAAGGATCTGGCTCTGACCATAGTGCAGGGTCAACTGATCGACACTCAGCATGCGTCAGCGCCCCAGATAAACATCGATCACGGTTTGATCCGATGTCACATGTTCCAAACTGCCTTCGGCAAGAACAGCGCCTTCATGCAATACGGTCACCTTGCAGTCCAGCCGGCGCACAAATTCCATGTCATGCTCGACCACCACCACAGCACGGGTTTTGGCCGCGGTTTTTAGGATCTCGGTGGTATGTGCGCGCTCAGCCGTCGTCATCCCGGCGGCCGGTTCATCGACCAGCAGCAGCCGTGGATCTTGGGTCAGCAGCATACCGATCTCCAGCCACTGTTTCTGGCCATGGCTCAGTTCCCCGGCCGGGCGGGTCAGGTTTTCGGTAAGGCCCACCTCCTCCGCGATCTCCTCAATACGGGCAGCGCCATCGGCCGTGCGCTTGTGAAACAGAACGGCAAAGGGGCCGCGCGGGTTTTTGAGCGACATGGCAAGGTTCTGCCTTACCGTCTGGTTCTCGAATACCGTCGGTTTCTGAAACTTGCGTCCGATGCCAAGGCGCGCAATCTGGCTTTCCGACATGCCCAGCAGCGAGATGTTGCGCTCCCCCCAGATGACGCGCCCGCTGTCGGGCTTGGTTTTGCCGGTGACGATATCCATGAATGTGGTCTTGCCCGCCCCGTTCGGGCCGATGATGGCACGCAGTTCCGGCTCACCGATCAGTATCGACAGGTTGTTGATGCAGCGAAATCCGTCGAAACTCACGGACACGCCGTCGACTTCCAATAAGCTGCCCATCACTGCCGCCGCACCAGTTGATCAAAAAGGCCGCCGATGCCCTTGGGGAAAAACAGTGTCACCGCGACAAAGGAAAGCCCCAGTAAGACCAGCCACCAGTCTGTCCACTGCACGATGTAGAAGCCCAGGTTGATCGGCGGCGCGCCACCGCCCGTGAACCAGCTGGACAAAAGCGATACAAAAGCCGCGCCGATCACGGCGCCATAGAGTCTGCCCCGCCCGCCGATGGCGACCCAGACCGCAAGATAGATCGACGCGATCGGAGCAATCTCGGCAGGGTTGATGATCCCCGCTTGAGGATAGTACAGCGCGCCTGCGATCGCGGCGATGATGGCCGTCAGCGTGAAGACGAAGAGCTTGTAACTTTCCACATGATACCCCAGGAAGCGCACCCGCGCCTCGTCATCCCGGATCGCTTTTATGACGCTGCCCATTTTGCCCGACGCAAACCAGGCGCACAGCACGTAGGCCGACGCCAGAGCCAACGCCGACGCCCAGAAAAACACCACGGACATCGTTGCCTGGGATGTTGCCTCGAAACCCGGGATGTTCTGCAATCCGGACAGACCGTTGTTTCCGCGCAAACCGCTGTCGTTCTGAAACAGATAAAGCGACAGCGCCAGCGTCATCGCCTGGGTCAGGATTGACAAGTAGACACCGGTCACACGACTACGAAAGGCAAGCCAGCCAAAGACCAGCGCCAAAAGTCCGGGAACAAGCACCACCAGTGCAAGCTGGATGGGCAGACTGTCGGCAAAGGTCCAAAGGGGCGGAATTTCCGAGCTGCCGACAACGCCGAAAATCTGATTGCCGATGGCATCCGAGACCTCGGACGGTGTTGGCGGGATAGCCTGGTTCGACAGGCTTTCAAGAACGATCGCCTCTGTGCGGGCATACATCAGCCACATGCC
Source organism: Pseudomonadota bacterium (assembly GCA_039190275.1). Classification (GTDB taxonomy): domain Bacteria; phylum Pseudomonadota; class Alphaproteobacteria; order Rhodobacterales; family Rhodobacteraceae; genus Halovulum. The sequence continues at coordinate 3,341 of JBCCYF010000156.1, forward strand.
GATCGCATAGCCGCCGATCCCGAAAAAGGCGAAATGTCCAAGCGACAGGATACCACAATAGCCCCAGACCACATCCATCGCGATGGCTACCAGGCACAGGCACAGCGTTTTGCCCAGGGTTTTGACGAAGGACGTTGAGAGGATCCCGACGCCAAATGCCTCGGACATCAGGGTGACGGCCAAGGTAAACACCGCAAGTGCCAATAGAAACCACAGCACCGACGGGTTTTGCGACAGGAATGTCCGGCGTTGGGTCATGAGGTGCGCCCGCATGCCCTTTTGGGCCCCAACCGACCGTGCTCGCGCTGTGATTTGGGTGTGATGCGCATGGCTCTAGTCCGCGGCCGCCCGGCCTTTGAGCGCAACAATGCCGCGGGGCCGGAACTGGATGAAAAGAATGATGAAGAAGATCATATAAGTCTGCGCGGCGAGGGTGTTTGAGGGGTTGAGCCACTCAATGCCTTTCTGCAAGAACCCGATCAGCGAGGCACCGGCGAGCGTTCCCCAGACATTGCCGACACCGCCAACCACAACTGTCATGAAACTCTGGACGATGTAGTCGGCGCCCATTTCTGATGTGACCTTGGCATAGAGGCCTATGGCAACACCGGCGATCCCGGCAATGCCCGAGCCCAGGCCAAAGGTCAGCATGTTGATCCGGTCCGGATTGATGCCCATGGATGCCGCCATTCCCGGGTTCTGCGTGACCGCGCGCACTTCCAGCCCCAGTCGGGTTCGTTTCAGCACATACAGTATGAGGCCCAGAAAGATGAGGGCCAGAACAAAGATCGCGATGCGGATATAGCTGATCTGAATGACATCCGAGAACACCAGAGCACCGTCGAGCCAACCCGGCGATGTCAACGGGCGCGCCTGTGTTCCGAAGATATTCTTGGCAAGCTGCTGCAACGCGATCGAGATCCCGAAGGTCGCCAGCAAGGTTTCAAGGGGTCGATGATAGAGATGCCGGATAACCAGACGCTCCATGGTGACCCCGGCTGCGAAGGTAACCGCGAACGCGAGTGGAAGGGCGATAAGGATACTCAACGTGTAGTCGGGCACGAACTGTTGCACCACGAAACCCGTATAGGCCCCCATCATGATAAACTCGCCATGCGCCATGTTGATCACGCCCATCACGCCGAAAGTGATGGCAAGTCCGATAGCCGCGAGAAAATAGATCGATGCAAGGGACAGGGCGTCGAGCGCCAGGTCTATGCTCTGGCTGAATGCAACGCGGCGTTCGACCGATGCAAGCGCCACTTCCGCGGCCTGTGTAACCGCCGGGTCAGGCTCGGTATAGGTCTCGTAGATCACCGAGGCGAGCACGGCGCGCTCGCGATCCTCCCGCGTGACCAAAGGCGGTGCCTGCCCGTCGCTGGCAAGCCGTGAATATGCTCTCAACCGGGCAGTCTCGGTATTCAACGCGGCAACCGGCACCCCGGCGACCTGCCCGTCGATAATGTTGGCCTCAAGCGTTGCGCGGATCGCATCGGGTACGATGGGCAACGGCGCAAGCTCCGCTTCCACCAGCCGGGCATAGGCTGCTTCAAGGGTAAGGTCCTGGCCTGGTTCAAGGATGCGGGCAATGTTCGCATCCTCGGGTAGGCTCTCAGACACCTGCGCTTCGGTATCAAGGATCCTGTTAAGGACAGCCCGTGCCTCGACGCTGGTATCAGCAGCAAGGCTGTCGATGGCCGCGATGCGCTCCTCCGGCGCGTCGGCAAAACGCGCCGAGAGGAAGTTGCCCAACTGGATTTTACGGACCCTAAGCGCTGCATCGGCTTCCGCGTCAATCGAGGCAAGCAGCGGCGCAAGTTGCGCGGCCGATGGCCGCCGCGCGATCGAGGCTACGGCGGTCTGACGGCGACTAAGCTCCGGATCCATGAGTTGAAACTGCACTAGCGCCGTGCCAATGACCCGCCGGACGCCCCCGTTCGGCTTGAGCTGTTTGAATTCGGCTGCGGGTGCCTCGGACTGTGTTCCGCTGTCGATATCAGTGAGCGAAAGCGTTTTGTCCGCCTCGGTGGCGATAAAGAACAGGCCATCGGACTGGCGTTGCCATACCCCCTTGGACTGCCAGTTTTCAAGAAATGTGGCCACCCCCGGCGTGCCCAGCGCAATCAGGTCGTCAAGTACGGGTCCGACAGAGTTGCGAGAGGGTTTGGCAACCTCCTCGGCATGGGTCTGCAGGGCTGTCTGAAGGTCCTGCGACGCCGCAGGAAGCGCGATGCCCAGGGTCATCATCAGGGCGAGAAGCAAGCGGCGCATTACGGACTTTCGAATTGTCTGCGCACGGGAGGCGGCACACCCCCCGTGCGCGATCGCATTAGTAGTTCGAGGTCAGTTGAACGCAGGTATCGGTCTCGGTGTTATACATTCCGCACCCGAGTTCTTTCCAATCCGACTTCAGAACCGCGCTTTCCGGCAGGAAATCGGTCCAGGCATCCCCTGGCACCTCGGAGGTTTGGCTGATGATGTCGAACTGCCCATCCGCTGTGATCTCGCCGATCAGAACCGGCTTGGCCAAGTGATGGTTGGGAAGCATCACGGCCGTACCACCCGTAAGGTTTGGAAACTCTTGTCCATACATCGCGTCACGGACGGCATCGACATCCGTGGCGCCTGCCGCTTCGACCGCGTTAACCCACATGTTAAAGCCGATGTAATGTGCCTCCATCGGATCGTTTGTGACCCGCTCCGGACCTGCAAACCCCTTCCACGCCTCGATGAACGCTGTGTTTGCATCGGTTTCGGCGGACTGGAAGTAGTTCCACGCGGCCAGGTGACCAACGAGGTTCGACGTGTCCAGACCCGACAGCTCCTCCTCGCCGACCGAAAAGGCCACGACCGGAATGTCATCGGCACTTACACCCGCGGCTGCAAGCTCTTTATAGAAGCCAATGTTCGCATCGCCGTTGATGGTGCTGATCACCCCAACCTGTTTGCCATCTTCGCCCAGTGCCACGACATCTGCGACAATGGTCGCCCAGTCAGAATGCCCGAACGGTGTGTAGTTGACGAAGATATCATCCGACGCGATGCCATTGTCCTGCAGGTACTGCTCAAGGATGTTGTTGGTTGTACGCGGATAGACATAATCCGTGCCCAGCAGCGCAAACTTCTCGACACCCAGCTCTTCAAGGAAGTAATCCACGGCCGGGATCGCCTGCTGGTTTGGCGCAGCCCCTGTGTAGAAGACGTTCTTGGAGCTTTCCTCGCCCTCGTATTGAACAGGGTAGAACAGCAACCCGTTCAACTCTTCGATAACCGGAAGTACGGACTTGCGGCTGACCGACGTCCAATTGCCAAAGATTACATCAACTTCATGCACAGTGAGGAGTTCACGCGCCTTTTCGGCAAACAGTGGCCAGTCCGAAGCCGGGTCGACAACGACGGGTTCGATCTGACATCCCAGAACACCACCGGCGGCATTCTGCTGCTCAATCAGCATCAGCATTGTGTCCTTGAGTGTGGTTTCAGAGATCGCCATCGTTCCGGAAAGCGAGTGCAGCACGCCGATTTTTACCGGTTCGGCGCAGGTTTGCGCGACGGCGACGCCACTTGTGGCAAGCAAAACCGCCGCCGCTTGATATGTTAGGTTCTTTATCGTGGCCATAGATACATTCCCTCATTGGCCGCCCCGGGTACCCCACGACCTCAACCGGCCTTCTTTCGGCCGGATGCATGACGTATAACGGTACCGCAACAGCGATGTTGTAGTCGCGTGGGAGGCGGTTTCTGCCAGGAGATCCCCCTACGCGGCGTTGCGCGTTCAACTGCGAACGTGGGGACGATTGTAGATCGCGCCGGGGCATTACAAGGCATCGGCTGTTGAAAACAGCAACCGCCTGAACACTGGCTGTTTTCTGTGCGGAATTGAGCGTGTTTGCTCACGTGTTAGGCAGATACCCGTCCTGTGAGCATTTACTCAAGGCCGAATCCGGCGCGCATTCAAACGAAAATACCCCGCTGATATGGTGATCAGCAGGGCATTGGTTCATTGCTGTGGTACATTCAGGTCGGGTCGAAGCCCACACCCGATTCAATGGCCAGGTTTCGCATCGCCTTCTGCAACTTTTCGAACGCACGGACCTCGATCTGCCGGATCCGCTCCCGGCTGACATTGTAGACCTGGCTGAGGTCCTCCAGTGTCATGGGATTGTCCTTCAGCCGACGCTCGGTCAGGACATGGCGTTCGCGCTCGTTCAGACCCTCCATCGCCTGTTCCAGCAGCGCACGACGGCTTTCAAGCTCATCCCGCTCCGCGTAATCGCTTGCCTGGTCGGCGTCTTCGTCCTCAAGCCAGTCCTGCCACTCGGCCGCACCTTCGCCATCGGTCTTGATCTGAGCATTCAGACTTGCATCGCCGCCGGACAGGCGACGGTTCATGCTGATAACCTCTTCTTCGGTCACGCTCAGCTCCGTCGCGATTTTGGCGACGTTTTCGGGGCGCAGGTCCCCCTCCTCCAGCGCGCCAATCTTGGTTTTGGCCTTGCGCAGGTTAAAGAACAGCTTCTTCTGCGCCGCGGTTGTCCCCATTTTGACAAGCGACCAGGATCGCAGGATGTACTCCTGGATTGAAGCGCGGATCCACCACATCGCATAGGTCGCCAGACGAAATCCCTTCTCGGGATCAAACCGTTTGACCGCCTGCATCAGACCGACATTCGCCTCCGAGACGACCTCGGCCGTTGGCAACCCGTATCCGCGGTAACCCATTGCAATCTTGGCGGCCAGCCTAAGGTGACTGGTGACCAGCTGATGCGCGGCACCGGTATCCTCATGGTCCACCCAAGCTTTGGCGAGCATATACTCGGTATCCGGTTCAAGCATGGGAAATTTGCGGATTTCCTGCATATACCGGCTCAGGCCCTGCTCGGGTGACGGGGCCGGAAGATTTGTGTAACTGGCCATTTCGTGCATATCCCTGTTCTGTCGCCACCGGGATGTAAGCACTGCTTACACTCCGTTCAACCCCTTTGGGCCATCAGTCCGACTATCGGCAAAGTCATGCAGCGCGGTTAACAAATCATTGAAACTTTCGGGCGGATTTGAAGAGAATTGCATCATGATCTGTCGCTCGGGATGAAAAAATCCCAAGTGCGCGGCATGAAGTGCCTGCCCGGAAAGGGTGGCAAGCGCCTCTGCTACCGGGCCTGCGGCCCAATTCGGCACCTTGCGACCGCTTCCATAGGTTGGATCTCCCAGGATGGGATGTCCGATTGATGCGCAGTGCACCCGTATCTGATGGGTGCGCCCGGTTTCCAACCGGCACTCGACGCGGGTTACAGGTGCGCTGCGGGGGCCAAAACCCTCCGCAACCGCCAGCCGGGTCACGGCCCGGCGGCCGTCGGATCGGACCGCCATCTTCTTGCGATCTGCCGGATGCCGCCCGATTGGCCGGTCGATACACACCACCTGCCCCGGTTCAAAGCTCACACCGGGCGTTCCGGCAAGCCTTGGGTCAGAGGCTGCCGGCCGTCCCCAAAGCAGCGCTTGATACATGCGGTCCACACTGTGCGCCGCGAACTGTTCGCTCAGCCCCTGATGCACGCGATCGGTCTTGGCCACCACAAGAAGACCCGAGGTTTCTTTGTCGATCCGGTGGACGATCCCGGGTCGGCCCGACCCTCCGATCCCCTTAAGACCATCGCCGCAATGGTGCAGCAATGCATTCACCAAGGTGCCCGAAGGGGCGCCCGGTGCGGGATGAACGACCATGCCGACAGGCTTGTCGACCACAATCAGACCGTCGTCCTCGTAAATGATTTCCAGCGGAATCGCTTCGGGCTGTGCGTCGGTCGGCTCCGGCGGGGGCAGTGTGATTTCCAAGATGTCCCCCGGCGCAACTCGGTCGCTACGATTGGTCAGCACCACCCCCGCACGCCGCACAGCTCCGGCGGCGATCAGCGCTTGCAGGCGCGATCGGCTCAGGGCCAGATCCTCTGGCACCGCCAGCGCCAATGCTTTATCAAG
>JBCCYF010000157.1:0-9260 GCA_039190275.1 Pseudomonadota bacterium
CAAACCACCATGCCCGGTGCGAACCTGCCCGACATTGCACCAGGGCCCCAATCCACCTGCAGGGGCACGACGGGCCATTCATCCGCCATGCCCACCCCATGCACTGCCAAGGAGTGTCTGTAGAGGATGTACGCCTCGGGAATGCGCCAGCTCTTTTCGTTGAAATCGGCAAAGCTCAGCCCTGGCTGGATCAGCGCTAAGTTGTGATGGATTTGATTCAATGCGGTGTCGTAGAGGCGGCGCTGCGTGCTAGTCATCGTTGTGTAGCCGCACGTCCAAGATCGCGACAGATCTGCACAATAGCCGTAGGGCCCAATCATATCCGTGTCGAACGAGATCATCTCACCCCGTTGGCAAGTCCTATCCGAGCATTCCTGAAACCAGGGATTCGTGCGTGGCCCGCATGTGAGCAGCTTGGTCTCTAACCAGTCCCCACCCGAACGCGCATTTTCAAAGTGTAGATGCGCCCAAAGCTCGCGTTCGGTCACGCCGGGCAAAGAGTGCTTGTAGATGCGTGCCATTCCTGCCTCGCAGACACGTATGGTCCAGCGCATCAACTCGATCTCGTCATCGGATTTGATCGATCGGGCTATCTCGGTGATCTCAGTGCCTTCGACATAGGCGAGACCGCGGGCTTCGAGCGCGCGCGCACCGACAGCATCAAGCTTGTCACAGGCAACGCGTTTGTTGGAGCCACCATGATCGTGGATCAGATCGGCAATTTCGTCAGCTCAATGGTCAAGTGCGGCCCCTGCCTTGTCGCCCGCTGCCATGAACATCCAGGTCTTCGCAATGCGGAGGTCATCGATGCCGGGCAAGCACTCGCATTGATGCAAGCAGCCCTTGAACTCGAACATGATCGCAGGACCACCTGCTAGGATCAGCGCATAGCGCATCGGATTGTGCAGCGTCCAAACCTGCATGTTCGAACAGTCAAACGCATAGCGGATGTTGCATGGATCATAAAGCAGCAGCGCAGCGCAATCCGCCCGTTCCATCTCGGTCCGCAGCCGCTGCAGCCTATAGGCCCGCGCCCGATCCAAAACCTCGGCCGATACCGGGCTTTTCAGCGGTTTATCGCCCCCGTCCGAATTCAGATAGGTTAGCTTACGTTCGTCTTTGAAGGCAGGATGCAATGTCACGCGGCGCGCCCGTAAAAGCCGATGCGCTCTTGCTCGGTGAACTCGACGCCCGGCCGATCATAGTAGGAAAACACCGCGATAATCCGGTCCTGCTCGCCCTGCACCGGCGTCACCCTATGGGCGGTGTTCTTGCCTTTGAAGACGTTGAGGGTACCCGGTTCTAGCGCGATCTGGGCGGGCTGCCGTCGACCTGTAACAGATCGGCCACACCCTCGTAGTTCGGATCCCGATCGCTGCGCAAATCCCGGTCGTACTCGAATGCACCGCCTGCCTCGGGCGCTTGCATCAGCAGCGTGGTTGTGAATTCGGACCGGTCAAAGTGCCAATTCAACGCCCCTCTGAATGCGTTGCGCGCCATTGAAGCCGCTGCGCGGACCGGGTCATTCACCGCGGCGGCGCGTAAGCTGGGCGTCAGCTCGCCCGCGGTCAGTCAACAGGTCAAACATCTGGAAGATTACTGGCAGCTGGCGCTGTTCATACGCCAAGGCAATCGCCTGTCACTGACCGAGGCAGGCCGCACCGCCTATCCGCCGCTGGCGCAGGGCATGGGTACACTGGAGGCTTTGTCCGCCCGCATGCAAAGTAGCGAGCCACGCAAAACGCGCCGTTTCTAAGTGCCCCGCACTCCGTTGCGGAAACCTGGTTGGCCAGAAAGCTCGCCCCGCTCGCCTGGGCCGAAGACTATGCGCTGATTGATATCCGTATCGATGATGACCCCATTGATTTCGTCCAGGATAAGATCGATACGCGGATCTGCTTCGGCCACGACCTTTACGGCGACTACCAGGTCGACGAATTGTTTGGGGACAAGTTGATCGCAGTCGCCAGCCCGGACTTCTTGTCGCGCTTCGGGCCAAGCGTTCAGGACATCCCGGATCGCTACCTTATTCATACAGACTGAGGCCGCGGCTTTGCCTCGTCTCCGCGTTGGGAAGCTGTTCTGCGCGGGCAAAGGACCATCGAACGCAACAAAGGCATGTCTGTACAATCCAGCAGCACCGCGCTGACTTTCGTGCGCCATAGCTTTGGCATCGCTCTCGTCCCAGCAGAGATGACGGCTGATCACATTTCCACGGGCAGCATTGTGCAGTTGGACGTAAGCCCGTTGGACCTGTCACGAAGTTATTCCATCGCCTACCCCAAGAGGATCAAATCGCAACTGTTAGTTTTGCGTATCATCGAGAGTTTATATCGTCACTCAGAATAATGTGCCTATCGAGAATGCGTATCGACCCAGTCAAGTCGTGCTCATGCTTCCGAAGAGAAGAGGTAGCTGTGAGCGAGAAAGTGGCAGACGATATCAAGCGGTCGACGGGAAAGCCTAAGAGCGCCAGGCTTTTCGCGGTCGCGAAAAAAATGCTGTTCTGCGATGCCGGTACGGTGGTTGCAGAGCGCTAATTGTCTAATGCAGCGCTACGCAGTCGTGTCCGCTTTTGCGCGAGTGTTGACCGCTTTGAACGTCAGGTGAGAAAGCCATACTTCATCACGACGGCCAGTTCCCGTGGTGCGTTAGTTTCAGCGGGTGCCCCCGTCCGCATCCATCGCATCAAGGCCCCTTCAACCAAGCCATGGGCCATAGACGACATCATCTCCGTATCTCCGTTGCGGAACGTGCCGTCTTCCATCGCTTCCTGATACATGCATTTGATCTGCTGCTGAATGCGATCGCCCGGAATCGCTCCATCTTCGTAGACCACATCCGTCGTCATCGTGAACAAGCGCAAGAGAGAGCTTCGGTCTTTGGCCACGTCAAAGACCCCCGCGCAGATGCGATCCAAACGATCTGAATACGCGCCGCCCTCTGCCCAATCCGTCTGCATGCGGTCCACAAAATCGGTCTCAATACCTTCCAGCATAGCGCGCAGCAGGGAGAGCTTGTTTTCATAGAACCTGTAGACCGTCCCAACAGCGATACCCGCTTCTTTTGCGATACTCGCAATCGAAACCTGCTCGTAGCCGCGCTCAGTGAACTGACGCAGCGCTGCTTCGTGCAAAGCGGCCCGTTTGCTCTCGGGATCGCGTGTCCGCTTTGGTGATGTCGCTTCTTTTTTCATTAATGAATCATATTCACTAGTATTGAAATTGCAAGGCGAGATGCCATATCGTCTCTAATGAACATAGTTCACTAGCGCGACGAAGCGCCTAACACGCCACGAGGAGCCAAAGGAAAAGCACATGCAACAAGCTTTCTACACCCAGCACGGAGACGCCTCAGAGGTCATAGAACTTCGCACCATTGATGCGCAGCCGCTCGCCGCTGGGGAAACGCGGGTGAAGATTCTGCGTTCGCCGATCAACCCGTCTGACATCGCGCAAATCGACGGCGTTTACGGCTTGCAACCACCGCTTCCAGCGCCAGCGGGCATGGAAGGGATCGGTGAGGTCGTGGAGGTGAATGGCGAAGGTCATGCGATTGGCACATTGGTACTGCTGTCGGATCCGCCGGGCGCATGGGTCACCGAGCGCGTCTTCCCAAGCGAAACTCTCGTACCCGTGCCACATGCGGATATTGATCAATTGTCGATGCTGACTGTTAACCCAGCCACGGCCTATTTGCTGTTGTCCGAATACGTTGACCTAAAGGCAGGGGACTGGATCATCCAATCGGCAGGAAACTCGGCTGTTGGGCGATACATCACGCAGCTGGCCAAAGCCAGTGGGATCAAAGTCGCCTCAGTCGTACGTCGTGAAAGCGCGATCGCAGATGTTGAAGACGCTGGGTGTGATGCCGCGTTCGTCGACGGCCCAGACCTCGTTGAACGGGTCGCGGCAAAACTGAACGCAGCACCGGTCCTTGCGATTGACGCTGTGGCGGGCGACGCTTTTGGCCGCCTGGCCGCAACCTTGGCAAATGGCGGCGTTGCGGTCAGTTACGGCGGTATGTCCGGCGAAGATATCAGCATTCCGGACAACCTGATCATCTTCAAGAATGTGACAGTTCGCGGCTTCTGGCTGGTGAATTGGCTGACCTCTGCCGGGCCGGAAGAGATGCGGCGTGTTTACGGCGAACTCACGCAGCTTGTTCTGGAAGGCAAGCTCAACTCACCAATCGACAAGATTTTCACGCTCGAGCAGATCAAAGAGGCACTGGCTTACACCGTGGCCGGTGGCCGCTCCGGCAAAGTGCTCCTCGCGCCCAACGGCATCTGAATTACGAAACACTAAGGATCAAGGAATACGACATGACACTGACACTTTTTCATACGCCTGGCACACGTTCGGTTCGGGCACGCTGGCTTATGGAGGAAATGGGCGTGTCCTATGAGTTGAAAACGCTGGAATACGATGGCGCGTACTTCGCCTCTGATGCATTTCGCAAGATCAACCCGATGGGCAAGATCCCGGCCGTGTATAACGGCGAGACGCTGATCATCGAGTCGGTCGCGATTATGCAATATGTGATGGAGCGGTTTGGCCCCACCGATTTGAATGTCCCGGCAGACGACCCGGAATTTGCCACCTACCTGCAATGGCTTCACATGGGCGAGAGTGGTGTGTCCGGATACATCGCAGTGTCCTTCGGCCATGCTTCGGGGGAAGATCCGTATCAGGTCACAGAGGCCTTCAACGAGTATTGTCGTTATCAGCTGACAAAAGCCCTCGACATGCTAGAAGAGCGGCTGCAAAAGCGCGAATACATCTTGGATCGCGGCTTCAGCGCGGCAGATATCTCCATGGGCTACGCCTTGATGTTCGCGGCCGTCTGTACCGGTGCCACGTACTCGCCGATCGTGTCTGCTTATCTAAGATGCTTGATGGCTCGGTCCGCTATGGAACGTGCGCTGAGCGATGTACCCAGAGAGCAATTGGCCATGGTGGCTTGAGCTTCGTCCTCAGAGGCCGTCGTTCACGCAAAGTTGGATAGCGGCGGCGAAAGATCTTCTCTACCTATGTACCCAACCAGCAAGGCCGATCTTCGATACCAGATATCGAAAGACGGCTTTGTCCGCGCCTTAGACTGGCAATAGTGCGATTGCGAACGCCCGGAACTAGGCAGGGATGGGTCGAGTCCGACGCAATTCCTAACCAATGTTGTGCTGCAACACTCAGCCCTGACACAAACGGCAGGTTTGGGCTGAAACTACCAACCATATGTGTCGAGGCCGAGTATCACTAGTTGAAGCAAGGCGCGTGAAACCGAAGGTCTGTTTTCGATAAAGCTTCGATAAAGAGTATTTTCGTCGAACGGCAATTTTGTCCGCGCAGCGACCGAAAGTTGGGACTTACCTTCGCGCTTGCAACGAATGACCGGTCTGGCGTCCCGGTTCTGCTAAACCGGGATCACCATTCAATGTCTCTTAAGGGCCGTCCGCGCTGCCGAGATAATGTAAGCGGTGCTTGTCATCCAGTTGAAATCAAGACCTGTGTCGGATGTGCCCCGTCGTTGGATCTCGAGCAATCAGTTGAGCAGCTGCCCCGCGCAAAGATTTGGGTCGGCTCTGAGCCCGGAGTGCAAAAGCTCCGCCGTGATCGCGTGTGTCGACTTGCTGAAGCACCGTCAGAGGCTTTGTCTATCTCGCCTCGAAGGGCAGTCTAGCGCACAGGATCAGGAAGGCGGCGGAGAACCCGCGCTTCAGCCACGCGATGACGGCGGGAGTGCGCTGGACATAGAACCGGATTCTGGCGGCACACGCCCCGTAACAGGCAAAGACGGCAAAAGTCATCGCCATGAAGATCCCGCTCAAGACAAGCATCCGGGCCAGGGGAGAGGCTATCCCAGCGGGAACGAACTGCGGTAGGAAGGCCAGGAAGAAGATCGACAGCTTCGGGTTCAGGATGTTGATCAGGAAGCCAGTCACAGCGACCTTCCCAAGCGGGTCGGCCTCGCGCTCGGACTTGAACTGGATGGGACCGTCATCCTTGAGGACCGACCAGGCCAGATAGAGAAGGTAGAGAATACCGGCCCATTTGACGGTCTGGAACAGAACCGCGCTGGCATGCAAAAGGGCTGCAACCCCTGCGATGGCTGCTGCCATATGTGGGATGATCCCACAGGTGCAACCCGCCGCAGCCGCGAAGCTGGCCGCCGCGCCACGCGCGAGGCCGACGCCGATGGTGTAGATAACGCCTATTCCAGGCACGATGACGACGATCAGAGACGTGATCAGGAACTCAATCCACACGATCGCCTCCTCTGTGTTCTGAGGAATAGACCGCCTCTGGAGACTGCAAAACCGCGACGCGGCCGGTGCTCCCGAACGTGCTGGCAATGAGCCCGGAGAGTTCGCGGGCGAGCCTCTCCATATCCTCGGCGCCGCTGTCATGGAGGGCTTCTGCTATGATGAGAGCCCGGGTCGTTCCGGCGGACACGGCCGATCTGCGGCTTTGGCGGTTTGCCCATCGGCGCGCATGAGCAAAACCGTCTTCGTCCGCGAAGATGACCTCATCCCTGACCGGTGTTTCGGTCTCGCCCGAGAACGCAAGATATGTCTCGTCGCCCTTGGCCTGCCTGACTTCCAGATCACCGGCCACGACGTCGAGATCGAAGACCGCAATCGGTACGGCATAAGCCACCGAGGCGGCATTGCAGAGGTCGATCAGCGGGTGCAGCTCAGGCAGCTTGCCATCCTTGCGCAGCCGGCGCAGGAGGGCCTCGGATGCGCAGCGATATTGGGTCGGCTTGAGCCCCATTGTCGAATAGGCCCGCCGCCAGCCCTGGATCTCCGGAAAACTGCCTTCTGTCTCTGCGTCCAGCCGCTTGAGCGCCCGCGAAGTCAGATCGGCGACGCTTGCCGCCACCGTGACGTCCGCCCGAATGCCATCCACTTCGACGACCCCTGTCACCCGGTTCGGGAAGGTTTGCTGCATGTATCGAGAATAGAGAAAGCGCATTCTGTCCTCCTTTTGAGGACAGCTTGAACATCAGGCTTGGCTTGGTCTTGAAGGATATTGCAGGTCAGTGACGGGCGGATCTGGCAAAGCTGCCCGGGGTCAGACCAAGCTGGCGCGAGAAAGCCCGCGTGAGATGGCTCTGATCCGAAAACCCGCAAGCAATTGCCGTCTCTGCAAGCGAGGATCCGGCCAGGATCATGTCCTTCGCCCGCTTCACGCGGTGTTGGGTGAGATAGGCATGAGGGGTAGTACCCAGTTCGCGGGAAAACCTGCGAAGCACCCTAAACTTGCTGGACTGCGTTGCCGCCGCAAAGTCGTCGAGCGACAGGGGTGCGTCCCAGGCATCTCGGATCATATCGAGGACAGTCTGGACATCCGTCGAGCGCTCGGACCGCGTCAAAACATGGGCCCCAGAGTTTGGATCAAGCTGTGCAGCGAGCGCCAGCATCACCAGCTGCTCGGCCTGGTCTCGATCAGGTGTTTCGCGCGAGACCGCTGCAATGGCATCAATGGTCAGCTTCAACGCATGCCTGGACCTGTTCACTGGACGCGAAAACTCAGCGCTTCCAGGCGGGACACCGCTGAGACTGGCAAGCGCAGTCTGGGAGAGAAACAACATGCGCCAGTGACGAGGCTGCCCCTTGCGGCCGATCCCATCGTGGATCTCAGCAGGATTGACGGTGAGCGTGTCGCCCGCCTCTGCCTCGACCAGACCCCGCCCGCTCCAGCTCTCCTGTCCACCGCCTGCAACATATCCGAACCCGAACTCGTCGTGAGAATGACGCGGAAAGGTCCGGTCCGATTTGATCGAGATCGCGTCGATGCCGGGCAGTATGGTTGGATGGCGTGCCGACTTATGCATGTGTGACCAATAACATAGACGCCAGTTGATGGTCCATTCGGTGCCTGCGCACACAGTTTCCGGCAGACACTGCAGCTCCCGATGCGCCACAAAACCCACGGTGCTACAGCTCCCATCTCAGAGATGCTGCACTCAGAACGAATGGCTGCTCTTGGCGTCTCGATCCCGAGATCGACCCAACCGACCATTGACTGTTATGGGCCGGAAGTGATTTCTTTCCATCGACTCTGTGACTATTTATCTTTGTAATTAATGTTCACTGCGAACAAGGAAAAGAGCGATTCACAGTCTTCTTGCAGCAGACTCTTTAGAGGCAATTTAGCAATCCAAACAAACCGAAACACAAGAGCGCCAGATCGATAATCAGGCGCTCTTTTCGCTTAAAAAAAGACGCTACATCAGTCCTTGATCCAATTCACCGTGAACTTTTTGCCGTGATAGGCCCATGGAGAGAATGCTTTGAAGGCTGGGCCGCTCGGGGCGCCGAGCGCTTTGGCTTTGCGCAGTTCGATCCGCGCATACTTGGGGGCGAACTCGTTGGTGTCATAACTCAAGCAATAGGGCCCCCGATTGCCATCCTTCGTCTCCAGCTTGCCAAGGCGCCGGTTTGGCCCGGCCCAGACCTCCAGCGTTTTCCACCAGGTAACGTTTGGCCCGGCTTGCAGGCAAATCGAAACCATGCCCGGTGTTCCGTTCGCCCGCACAAGTTGCACTTGGTCAGTTTTGTCCACGCCCGAGAAACGCACCGTTTCATTTTTGACGATGTTCACATCGTGCGCGTGGGCGGAAGCCGCGATCAGAGCGCTGACCAAAGAGATACCAAGAGACTTCAACATTTCATTTCTCCGTTTTGTGTTTGGCGGGATGTCGCCTTTGATGTCTCTGATTTTACGAGCTGCCATAGGGGTGGCACATGGGGGGAACTCCCCATTCGAACGGTGATCTAAGCAATTACCGCAAGCGGTGTTTGCAGCGCTGCTTTATGGGGCAGTTTTCTCGGACAACCGGAAGCAAACGGGTGTGTCGCTGTCAGCGAGGACATCTAGGCTCAGGTCCAGCCCGATATTGGCTGCCTGTTCCCGGGCGATGGCCAGGCCAAGGCCCGATCCTTCCGACGTCTCGCCTTTGTTGCCAGCGGTGAAGAGCACGTCAAAATCGATGCTCTGCGGATCGGGATGCGAATTGCAGACCAAGATGGCCACGTCATCCGGGGACACTTGCGTCTCGATCTCAACCGTCCCCTGAGCCGTATGGCGAATGGCATTCGAGACCAGGTTGGAGAGCACGCGCATCACGATCAGTGGTGGCGCAGACATATGCGATGTCGTCGGCTTGACCACGAATTCCAGCCCCTTCGCCTCGGCTTCGACACGGAACATGCGGTCAACAGTATCCAAGAGAGTGCCTATTGGGCTTTGCTCGTC
>JBCCYF010000158.1:0-9009 GCA_039190275.1 Pseudomonadota bacterium
CTGCCCAACGGTCCCGAGATGGCGACCGCCTTTGTGACCATCGCGCAAGCTGCAACGACGGCACCGCTCAACCCCGGCTACCGTGAAGAGGAGTACGAGTTCTATCTGAATGACCTCAAGGCAAAGGCGTTGGTGGTCGCGGCGGGGTACGATGGTCCCGCGCTGGCTGCGGCGCAAAGTGCCGGTGTGACGGTTATCCGACTGCACACAGAGGAAAACGCACCAGCCGGGCAGTTCACCTTGGACGGTGATGCATCGGGGTCGGCAAACACAACCGAACCTGCGCCCGAAGACCTGGCGTTGATCCTGCATACCTCGGGCACGACGTCGCGCCCCAAGATTGTTCCGCTGCTGCAATCGAATGTGGCAGCCTCTGCCCAGAACATCATGACATCGCTTGCCCTTACACCAGAAGACCGCTGCATGAATGTGATGCCGCTGTTTCACATTCACGGACTGATTGCAGCTGTGTCCGCCTCGCTCGCGGCGGGCGCATCGATATGGTGCGCACCGGGTTTTGACGCGCTGCGGTTCTTTGGCTGGATGAAAGAGGCGAAGCCGACCTGGTACACCGCAGTACCGACCATGCATCAGGCGATCCTGTCGCGCGCAGGGCGCAATGCGGATGTGATTGCCGAGGCAAAGCTGCGCTTTTTGCGGTCTTCGTCCGCTTCCCTCCCCGCTCAGGTCATGACAGCGTTGCAAGAGGCATTCGGGGCGCCGGTCATCGAGGGATATGGCATGACCGAGGCGACGCATCAGATGGCCTCGAACCCGCTTCCACCGCGCGCGCAAAAGCCGGGGGCGGTGGGTGTCGAAGCTGGACCCCTGGTTCGCATTGCGCATGAACTTGAAGATCGTCTGATGGAGGGCACCGGGGAGGTGGTGATCTCGGGCCCCAACGTAACACCCGGGTATGAGGGCAATCCCGAAGCGAATGCCAAGAGCTTTTTCGAAGCGGACGGCAAGCGCTGGTTCCGCACCGGGGACCAGGGGGCCTTTGACGCGGAGGGGTATCTGCACCTCACCGGCCGGTTGAAAGAGATCATCAACCGCGGCGGCGAAAAGATCAGCCCGCTCGAGGTGGATGATGTGTTGCTGGATCACCCAGCGATCGGGCAGGTCGTCACCTTTGCCCTGCCGCATCCGAAACTGGGTGAGGAGGTTGCCGCCGCGGTCGTGCTTGCCGAGGGGCAAGCGGCCACCGAGCGAGAGATCCGAGATTTCGCAGCCACCCGTATGGCGGACTTCAAGGTCCCGCGAAAGGTCCTGATCTTGGATGACATACCGAAAGGTGCGACCGGCAAAATGCAGCGGATCGGCATGGCCGAAAAGCTGGGCCTAACCGAAACCGTGGTCTGATCCCATGAAGATCTGTATTTTCGGCGCCGGGGCCATCGGCGGGTACATGGGTGTGAAATTGGCTCAGGCCGGTGCGGACGTCAGCCTTGTCGCCCGCGGCCCGCACCTGGCCGCCATGCGCGAGAGTGGGCTCACCCTGGTCGAGGAGGAGGGGGGGACGACGAATGTCCCGGTTACCGCCAGCGACAACCCCGAGGACCTTGGCCCGCAGGACTATGTGATCGTGACACTCAAGGCGCACTCCGTGCCGCCGGTGGTTCCGAAAATGCAACCGCTGATCGGGGATCAAACCACAGTGGTCAGTGGCGTGAACGGCGTCCCGTGGTGGTACTTTCACAAGATCGGCGGGCCGCTGGATGGGACGCGGCTGCACAGCGTGGATCCGGGGAACGCGCAGTGGGACGGGTTCGGGCCAGACAGGGTGCTGGGCTGCGTCGTCTATCCTGCGGCCGAGGTCAGTACGCCGGGAACCATCAGGCACATCGAAGGCAACCGGTTCTCACTGGGTGAGCCGGACGGATCAAAGTCCGATCGGGCAGTTGCGCTGTCCAAGGCGCTCGGCGCAGCCGGGCTAAAAGCACCTGTGCGGCCGCGGTTGCGTGACGAGATCTGGGTTAAACTCTGGGGCAACCTTTCGTTCAATCCGATCAGCGTCCTGACACATGCGACGCTGGACGTGCTTTGCACGGACCCAGGCACGCGCGCTGTCGCACGCAACATGATGCTCGAAGCGCAGACGATTGCGGAGAGGCTGGGTGTGAAATTTCCGATCGATGTGGATCGCCGGATCGATGGGGGTGCTGCGGTCGGGGCGCATCGGACGTCGATGCTGCAGGATCTGGACAGCGCACGGCCGATGGAAATCGATGCGCTGCTGGGTTCGGTTCAGGAGTTGGGGCGCATTACCGACACGCCAACCCCGACCATCGATACGGTCCTGGCGCTTGTGCAGCTCCGCGGCCGCACGGCGGGGTTGTATTCCTGATGGGTTCGCAGCGATCCCGATCTGGCGTCCGACGTGAGGTATCGGCCGGGTTCTGACCTGAAAAAGTTCACTCCCGCGCCACGGTCGGGGCCGGACCAAGCGATGCGCGTTCCACCACCGGTGCCTCGAATTCGACCGAGCGGGGACCGGCCTCTCCCCTGATCAGCTGAAGCAGCATCTTTGCGGTTTCCGCGCCCATACGGCGATGCGGGACGCGCACGGTTGTCAGGGGCGGGTCCATAACCTGCGCAAGATCGATGTCATCGAAGCCGACAATCGAAAGCTCGTCCGGCAGACGCAAGGACATCTGGCGCGCAGCCTGAACAACCCCCACCGCTATGACGTCGTTTCCACAGATCAGCGCGGTTGGCCGGGGTTCCAGCGCCAGCACCTTGCGGGCGGCCTGTGCGCTGTCTTCGAAGTTGTAATCAGTCTCGGTGTAGAATGGCGGTTCGAGCGGTAGTCCGGCCGCCACAAGCTCTGCGCGGACACCGGCCACACGTTCGGCTGCCCTGTCGTTGCCTTGTGTGTGACCCGCGATCATGCAGATCCGCCGGTGGCCCAGCTTCAGGACCCGCGCGGCTACTGCCTGGGCCGCACGGAAGTTGTCAAATCCAACCGAAGCATGGGGGCTGCCCTGCCGGTGCAACCACATAAGAACATAAGGTAACTCCCGCATGCGCAGTGCGCTGTACACGCTTTCCGAACGCTTTTGTCCAATAAGCACCATCCCGTCCACACCGCGCGAAATGAGCGTTCGGATCTGCTCTTCCTCCTGCGCGTGATTGTACTGCGAGGTTGCGACCAGCAGGGTGATCCCGTTGTCGGCCAAGGCCTCCTGTACGGTTTGGAGCGCATAGGCGAAGATCGAGTTTTCCATGGTGGGGATCACGGCACCGACCGTATTGGTCCGATTGGATGCCAGATACCGCGCCCCGAAATGCGGCGAGTATCCCAGTTCCCGCACGGCTTTTGTGACCTGAATACGCGTGCCCTCGCGTACTTTCTCGGGGAAATTGAGCGTACGCGAAACGGTCGCCGTGGACACCCCCGCCAATGCGGCGACATCGTCGAGTGTGGGCAATGATTGTTTGGTCACGGCCGACGGCCCTTAGGTTTCAGATGAAGCACCTTAGCAGGGATTGCCGAAAGAGAGAAACACGCCAGTTGGGGCACGCTTCCCGGCAACATGACCCGCTACGGTGAAACTCGCTCATTCAGATGTCCCTGCGGGGCATTTATGGTGTGTAGGCTGTTCCGTTTGCCGCCCCGAAGCGCCATGCCACGTTTCGAACGATGCGCCAGTCTGCTTATGTAAGCGCTTGCAAGATTGGCTGCAAGCGCTTACAAACCTTGGTGCAGCACGTCGCCTGGCGCTGGGGGAAGGACTTAGGGATGCTCAAATCGGGAACCGCGGCACTTTGGATGTCAGCCGCCGTGTTTGCGCTGTTCTTCGCCAATGTGGCTGTCGGGGCAGCACGCCAGCCGGTCTTTCTTGGCGATGTCGCCGAGATGCTGACACTGGGTGCGGCATCCGTTCTGTTCGTCATCGGCGTATTGCAGCGGGAGGTGCATGCGAAACGGAACAATCAGCAGAGCTAATCATAATAAAACCCCCAGGGAGGGAACCAAAAGAATGACTGATCC
The DNA here is from genome assembly GCA_039190275.1 of Pseudomonadota bacterium. GTDB lineage: Bacteria > Pseudomonadota > Alphaproteobacteria > Rhodobacterales > Rhodobacteraceae > Halovulum. Next base: position 3,995 of record JBCCYF010000158.1, read on the forward strand.
ACTGAACAAGGCCGAGGTCGCCTCGGTCGAACGACGCAACTTTCTCAAGATCGCCGGAACCACCGGATTAACCGCTGCCATCGTTGCAGGCGCATCGGGCACTTTGTGGTCAAGCAAGGCCTCCGCGCAAACCGCCAAGGAAGAAGCCGAACGCGAGCGTGCCGCCGATCACATCATGACCGTGGCGACAGCCTATGTGCTGACGGCGGATCGCAGCTATCCAATTATGCAGCTGGATTTCAAAGAGAACATTCAGAACGCCACAAACGGCAAGGTGTATGTCAAGCTTGCGCCGGGTGGGCAGCTGGGGGCAGGCGGCGCGCTGGCGCAGGCCGTGCAGGGCGGAACCATTCAGGCGGCACAGCATTCGCTGTCCAACTTCGCGCCCTTTGCACCGGTTGTCGATTTGATCAACCTGCCGTACCTGTGCGGTTCGAACCAACGCTTTGTAAACATGGTCTCATCTGACCATTGGAAGACCACCGTCAACCCGCTTGTAGAGGCGAAAGGGTTCAAGCCCCTCTACTATGTCGTGATTGACCCGCGCGTTGTCGCCGTGCGCAAGGGCGGCGAGGGTGCGGTCCTTTCGCCCGGCGACCTTGCAGGTGTAAAGTTCCGGGTTCCCGGTTCGCAGATGTTGCAGCAATACTATCGCCTGGTTGGCGCAAACCCGACCCCTGTGGCCTGGGGCGAGACACCCTCGGCGATCAAACAGGGCGTTGCGGATGCCCTGGATCCGGCAGTTGGCGCGCTCTATGTCTTTGGCTTCAAGGACATTCTCAGCCATGTGACATTCACGCAGGCGGTGCCGGACAGCCAAGTTTACTCCTGCAACCTTGAATGGTTCAACAGCCTGCCGGGTGACGTGCAGGAGGGGATTGACTTTGCCTCCGAGATCACGGCCCAGCAGAACCTGGCCAAAGTCCCCGCCGCACGAAACTTTGCCATGTCCGAACTTCGCAAGTCAGGTGTCGAGTTTCATTCCCTGAGCGCCGACCAGCTTGGCGAGTGGGAGGAAGCCGGCGGCTATCAGCGGGCGGAGTGGGACAGCTTCAAAACCGAGCTTGCCGGTTCGATGGACGCCTTTGAAAAGCTTGTCGAAGCCGCGGGCACCCAGGCGCGTAACGTCGTCCACGACGCGTGATCCCTATGCGGTGCAGCCCGGTCACGGGTTGCACTGCCACACACAGCCGTACTAACAAACCCGGCCGCAAGACGCCGGGCAGGGGGACAATATGCTCGGGATGCTGGATCGGAACGCCGAACGATGGGCGTTGCTCATATTCTATACCATGCTGGTTATCACCATGGCCGTTGAGGTCATCCGCCGCGAGGTCTTTGCCTACTCCTCAATCTGGGGTGAGGAGATTGTCCGGTATGCGTTTATCTACCTGGCCTGGATCGGTGCTGCCGCGGCGGTTAAGGAACGGGCACATATCCGCATCGACGTGATCTTCAACTACGTACCCGTCCGGGTCAAAGCGCTGCTGTATATATTTGGCGACCTGGTCATGCTGACCATCGCGATCCTGGCGCTTTACTGGTCGTTCGAGACTGTGGCGGTGTCATGGAAGTTCGGGTCGGTCAGCCATGGGCTGCGGGTCTCGATGGTCTGGTTCCTTATGGCGGTGCCGTTGGGCTTTGCCATCATGACCTTTCGACTGGTGCAATCCCTGATCCGCGACGTTGCGGACCTCAGTGCAGGACGGCCGCCCTACGAGGGCGAACGCCTGTTCGATTAGGGGGACGCGTCATGCTCTGGAACCAAATGCAGCAAGAGGCCGTCGCCATCGGATGGGAATTCTATGGTCCTGTGCTCCTGTTCATTCTGCTGATCGCGCTTGGCGTCCCGGTCTGGGCGGCCATCGGCGCGGGCGCGGTCACCATGTTGCTCGTATCGGACGTCCTGCCGCTCTCGCTGCTGGGTGAGAGTCTGTTTCACGGCATCGATCACTTTGCGTTGACTGCTGTTCCCTTGTTCATCCTGACCGGCGATGTGCTGGTACGGACCGGCCTCAGCCGAAAATTTCTGGATGTGGCCGAGGCATTGACGAACTGGGCACGGGGCGGTTTTGGTTCGGCCACCGTGCTGGTGTGCGGCATGTTCTCGGCCATTTCGGGGTCGGACGCCGCGGGTGCCGCGGCGGTCGGGCGGATGACCATCGCACGGCTGGTGGAAAGCGGGTATCCGCGGCCTTACGCCTGTGCTCTGGTTGCCGCCGGGGCCTGTACGGGTATCCTGATCCCGCCATCGATCGCCTATATCGTGATCGGTCTGGTCCTGGGCATATCAGCGTCCACCCTTTTTCAGGCGGCGCTGATCCCCGGTATCCTGATCCTTGTATCGATCTTGATCACAAACATCGTCGTCAATCGCCGCCACGCCTATGAAGGCGGGGGCCTGATCAGCGTCTCGGAGTGGTTGGGCAACCTTGGGCGCGCGCTGAAGGATGGCTGGTATGCATTCCTTGTGCCGGGAGTAATCTTTTGGGGGATCTTCTCGGGGCGGCTCACGCCAACCGAAGCAGGCGCGACCGCTGTGATCATCACCATTTTCCTTGGGTTCCTGCAGGGCACCTTGCGGTTCAGTGATTTCCCGGCAATGATGGTCAGCTCGGCCAAGGTGAACGGTGTAATCCTGCCGATCATCGCCATGTCATTGCCCCTGGCGCAAACCATGGCAGCCCTTGGCGTGCCGCAGGGTTTCGTCTTTGCCGTCACGTCCCTGACCGAGAACCCCTATGTCCTGATCCTGATGATGATCGGCATCCTTATCGCCGCGGGCTGCGTTATGGAGACGACACCGAATATTGTTATCCTGGCACCTATCCTTAAACCCTTGGCGGATGAGATCGGCATGAACGAAATCCAGTTCTGTGTCATGATGATCACTGCCCTTGGCGTTGGCTTCATTACGCCGCCGCTGGGGCTCAACCTGTTCGTTGTCTCGGGTTTGACGGGGGAGTCGATCCTAAAGATCGCCTCGCGTGCGGTTCCCTTCGTATTCTTCATGCTTCTTGTGGTACTTCTGATTGCCTATGTCCCCGTGATCTCGACCGCGATGCTGCCCGAGATCTACAAATGAGGCCCTGAATGACGATCGACTACCTGAAGAAAGCAACCAAACACGCAACTGATGACGCCGGCGATACCCATGCCATCGTGCAGGAGATCCTGAACGATATTGAAACGGGCGGTGAGGCTAAGGCACGGGAATATGCGGCACAGTTCGATCGCTATGATGGAAATGTGGTGCTGACGCGGGACGAGATCGACGCAGCAACAGACGAGGTGCCGACGCGGTTGAAGGACGACATCCGGTTCGCCTGGGACAATGTCCGCCGATTTGCCGAGGCACAGAAAGCCACGATCCAGGACATGGAAGTCGAGATCCTGCCGGGTCTGGTCGCCGGTCAGAAGGCGATCCCCTGCCAGGCGGCAGGCTGCTACGCGCCGGGCGGGCGCTATAGTCATATCGCCTCGGCCCTGATGACAGTGACCACTGCCAAAGTGGCGGGCTGTGGCCATATCACGGCCTGTTCTCCACCGCGGCCCGGGGTCGGCGTGGCCCCAGCAATCATCTATACGGCGGATCTCTGCGGGGCTGATAGCATCCTGGCGATGGGCGGTGTCCAGGGTATCGCGGCAATGGCGTTTGGATTGTTCGGACTTCCGCAGGCCGATATTTTGGTCGGGCCAGGCAACCAGTTCGTAGCCGAAGCCAAGCGGATCCTGTTCGGGCGGGTGGGTATTGATATGTTCGCTGGGCCGACCGACAGTCTGATCCTGGCGGACAAAACCGCAGACCCGCATCTTGTTGCCTGGGACTTGGTTGGTCAGGCCGAGCATGGCTACAATTCGCCTGTATGGCTGGCCACAACTCACCGCCCGCTCGCCGAAAAGGTGTTGGAGCTGGTTCCGGGTATTATCTCGACCCTGCCCAATCTTAACGCCGACAATGCGGCCCGCGCCTGGGCCGATATGGCTGAGGTCATGGTCGTTCCCGACCGCGAGGGGCTGGCCCAGGTTGCCGACGAATACGCGCCCGAGCATCTACATGTTCAGGCCGCTGACCTGGATTGGTTCCTCGACCGGCTGAAATGCTATGGATCCCTGTTCCTGGGCGAGGAGACCACCGTTGCATTTGGCGACAAATCCGCCGGACCGAACCATGTGCTGCCAACCTCGGGCGCGGCCCGCTACACTGGCGGACTGAGCGTTCACAAGTACATGAAACTGGTCACCTGGCAGCGGGCGACGAAAGACGGCGCAAAACCGGTTGCCGAAGCGACCGCACGCATAAGCCGGTTGGAGGGGATGGAGGGTCACGCCCGAACGGCAGATGTGCGGCTGGAGAAGTACTTTCCCGATCAGACTTTCGACTTGGGGCCCGAGTGAGCCAGCCGGACCTTTTCAGCGTTTCGGACCGTACAGCATGCGTCACCGGGGCGAGTTCGGGTCTGGGGCGCATCATTGCCCGCGCCTTGGCCGAGGCCGGCGCCAAGGTTGTCGGACTGGCGCGCCGGGCCGAGGCGCTCGAAGCTTGGTCGGTTGAAACGCAGGGGCAGACCGCCTGGCAGGTCTGCGACCTCTCTGACCCGACGGCCATGGCCGATGTCGCATATCATGCCAGCGCGCCATTTGGCCCACCGGAAATTCTGATCAACGCTGCTGGCCTCAACACCCGTGAAGCCGCAGATGAGGTTACGGCGCAGGGCTGGAGTGCGACGTTGGACCTGAACCTGTCCACACCGTTCTTTCTGGCGCAGGCAATGGTCCCGGCCATGCGTGCGGCAGGTTGGGGCCGGATTGTAAATTTTGCGTCGCTGCAAACGGAACGCGCCTTTCCCGGAGGCATAGCCTATGGCGCCTCAAAAGGTGGTGTGGGTCAATTGACCCGCGCGATGGCCGAGGCATGGTCGCGGGACGGGATCACGGCCAACGCCCTTGCGCCAGGCTTTTTCCCCACCGAGCTGACCGGTCCGGTGTTCGATGACCCGGCCCGCGCGGCAGCA
>JBCCYF010000159.1:0-8855 GCA_039190275.1 Pseudomonadota bacterium
ATGAGCGCAACTTCGCGGCAATCAAGAATGAGGAGTATAGGATCAAGGAGGTGCACTGGCTTCTGAAGACAGCAGATAGCGCGGCGTATATGTTCGATTTCTATTGGACCGGTATCATTGACGGCCGCAAAGCCTCGGGGTCCGGGCGGGGCACGGCGGTTTTGGTTCGGCAGGCGGGTCATTGGGTGCTTGCCGGGGAACACTTAGGGCCAAAACCCTAGAACCGAGTGTTTTCGGATGAGCCAGAGCGGGCAATAGCCTGCCCTGCAGCAATCCAGACTTTAAGCCCGTCTAGCCCTTTGCCGCGTCCTTCGGCAAAGGGCTGGAAGGTTGATAGGTTGACGGCCTGAAGGTGAACGTCGCTGACGTTCCGCACCCACCGCTCCACATACCAGCATCGATATCGACCAGACCCGGCCATGTGGGCTCATTATGGTGGTGGGGCGGGCCATATCCCGTTCCGGCCGGATCTATTTGTCCCAATAGGCTTCGATCAAACCAAGCAGGAATTCACCGGCATAGCCGGGGTAAGCCTCCATCATCGCGGCCTTCACAGCGTCCGGTGTTTCGCCCGCGTCCCAAGCCGCGTCAAAGACCTTCAGATACGCTATTGCGGTGTCCAATTCCCCCCGCGTCGTGGGCAGGCCGTGGCCGACGAGAAGCGTGTCAAATGCCGCATCGTCCCGCAGCCCCTCAAGGGTGGCGATCCAGTTTTTCCGGTCGATGCCGGGTGCGAAGTAGACGCCGTTGTACACCATGTCCTGCACAATGGCGACTTGCTGTTCAGGCAACACTGCAGTGAGCATTTTGGGCGCTTCGGTATTGTCGAAGACGCGGAAGTCGACGGGAACGCCGCCTATTTCGGTCATACCAAGCGCAAGATCTGGGCCGTTCAACAGTGATGCAGGCTCGGGCCATTCGCCGCCCGTCGCCTCGGCCCGAAGACCTTCGCGGATTTCCGGCAGGGTCGAGAATGTCAGTCCATCGAGCGTCGATACACCACCCCAGTGGTCGGGATGTTCGTGGCTGACATAGGCGGTGTGTACGGATTTGCCGGTGGCGGCAATCAGCGCAGCCACTTCGGCGGCCGTGGGCGGCAGCATGGTTGCGTCCACGACCAGCAGTCGGTCGCCCAACTCGATCACATGCGAGGTCACATTCACACCTTGGGCCGGTGAGACATAGGTATGAAATGTCACGCCGCCCTTGGCGAACGTGAATGTCGTGCCCGGAGGCATATCGTCCTGCGCGCGCGCCGGTGTGTGGGTAAGCCCACCTCGGATCAACGCGATTGCGCCGGCAGAAAGGGTGGCACCCCGGATAAGATCTCTGCGGTTCAATTCAAATGTCATGCTATCGTCTCCCCACTGATGCGGTCCAACACGCTCATCGGGCAGTCCGCGGCGTGAGCCGTCAGGCTAACCGCCAGGATCTTTTGGAATTAGACAGCCATGTCGGAACAGAGCATTCGGTTCAGTCGAAGACTGGTGTTTGCAACCTATGGATCGCCATAGAACCGGCGCGCGCTCATCCGCGCCGGTTTGAGGCCTACCAGTGCGCCTGGTTCGTCAGCACCACCGTTGCGGCCGCTGAAAACATACCGCCGACGCCATGCACCACCGACAGCGCGGCATCTGGAACCTGTGCCGGAGACAGGCCGCGCATCTGGCGCACGCTTTCCTGCAACGCGTACATGCCATACATGCCCGAATGCATATAGCTGAGCCCACCGCCGTTTGTGTTCAGTGGCAATGGCCCGCCCGGACGCGTGTTCCCATCGGCAATAAACGCGCCACCTTCGCCCGGCGCGACAAAGCCAAGATCCTCCAACCCGTAGATCGGCAAATGTGCGAAAGCATCGTAAATCATCAAATGGTCAACATCCGCGTGCGTAATGCCCGCGGTGTCGAACGCCTGCGCGCCGGATACCTTGAATGCCCTGGCAGACGAGAAACTCTCCATCTGGCTGATCATCGGCCCCTCGGTGCTTTCACCGCCGAGGCCGCGCAAATACACCGGTGTCGTGGGAAAGTCGGCCGCGCGCGCAGCGCTGGTCAGGACAAGCGCACCACCACCGTCACTGACCAAACAGCACATGAGTTTCCGGAACGGATAGGCGATCATGCGCGACTCCAGCACCTCCTGGACAGTGATCGGCGCCTGGGCGGTGGCTCTGGGGTGGTGTCCGGCCCATTCGCGCTGAACAACCGCGACCATAGCCAGCTGTTCCTCGGTCAGACCGTCATCTTTCATCTTGCGCAGGACTGGGAGTGTAAATTTGGTGGGCGGGAAGACCGCCCCATAGATCGCCTCGAATTCCTGCTGCTGCATCGCCGGAAACAACGGGCGGTGGGCGCGATGGTTTGAGCGTCCGCTTTCCCCGTGCGTGATAAGAACCGTTGTGCACAACCCCTGTTCGATTGCTGCGGCCGCATGGCGGACATGCGCAATGAAGGAACACCCCCCAACGGATGTACCATCGTACCAGGTCGGCGTGATTCCCATATACTGCGCGATCTCGGCGACGTCATGCCCGCCCGTCGCAAGCCCGTCGATATCGCCTGGGCTCAGGCCGCAATCGGCCAGCGCGTTTAGGGCGGCGTCGGCATGCAGACCGGTTTGGCTCAACTCGGGCACTTTGCCCATGCGGCTGCTCTCGGCTGCGCCGACGATTGCGATGGTTGCACGTGTCATCTGCGGGTCAGGGCCGGTTTGAATTGGGGCACGGCGATATCCCCGCGGGCCTCGAACGTCACTTCCAATGGCATGTCCAGCGGCAGCGCTTCGGGCTCTGGCGATACATCTACGAGGTTTGACACCATCCGGACGCCCTCCTCCAGCAGGACAACGGCGATGACGTAGGGCGGCTCATACCCGGGCGACGGCAAATGGCTGATCACATAGGAATAAAGCGATCCGCGTCCCGAGGCGGCAGTTACGGTGGTATCCCGACTGCCACAGAACGGGCAGAACGGCCGCGGCGGAAAGTAGGCTTTGTTGCAGGCCGTGCAGCGGTTCAAAAGAAGCCTCCCTTCCTTTGCACCTTGCCAGTAGAATTCGGTCTCGGGGCTGATCGTGGGTCGGGGTCGATCAGCCATCGCCTGCACCCCCGCCACTTAGTCGTGCGATACCGTTATCGAGCACCACGACGTCGCGTTCAACCACCCCGGCACGGAGGCGGATCCGGTCATCCTCGGTCCAGAACTCGGTTCTGACCGTCTCACCCGGATAGACAGGCGCCGAAAACCGGGCTTGCAGGTGGGTCAGCGCGGTATAGTCGCCATCGGCTAGAGTTTCGGTCAGCGCCCAGGCGGCGATACCCAGGGTGCAAAGGCCATGAAGTATCGGGCGATCAAACCCGTTCGCCCGGGCAAATTTCTGATCAACATGCAACGGATTGTGGTCCCCGCTGAGGCGATAGATCAATGCCGCCCTGGGCGAGGTTTTGAACTCATGCGACCAGTCCGGTGCGCGGTCCGGCAGTGGCCGAACCGCCGCTTTGGCCTCGACCGTACTGCCCATACCGCCATCGCCGCGCGCAAATATGGTACTGGAGACTGTCGCAATACACCGGCCGGTCGACTTGTCGGTGATCTCGCGATCCGTGTAGATCAACGCACCCTTTTCAACGCCTTTGTCGACAATTCCGGTGATCCTGGTTTGGCTGACCAATGTGCCCGCGGTCGGAAGGGTACTGTGCAGCGTGACGCTTTGTTCCCCGTGCAAGATCTTTTGCCAGTTCAGGCCAGCGTCCGGCTCCTTGGCCCAAAAGCCGGGATAGGCCAGGACGTTGACCATGGTTGGCAGGGCCGCAAACGCGTCGTGACCCTCGAATGTTGCGCGCAACTCTGACGGTGTCCCGCCGCCCTGCCCCAAGCCGATCCCAAGCGCGTAGAGTATGCAGTCCTTTGGACCATAGCTGTGTTCTACCAATGGAAACACGCGTGTGTGCAGCGCGGTCGCATCAAGCATGGTGGCACTCTTTCCTGTTCCCGCAACATTGCATAGCTAGATAACAATACGCAAGCGTATTAAATGCGTCCTAGTCGAAATCGAATTTCGGTTTCTGCCGTGCGGCAAAGCGCTCAATGGCATCGAAATGGTACGGGCTTGTCAGGCAAAGCGCCTGCGCTTCGGCCTCGCGGCGCAGAAGGGTATCGCTGTCCTGCTCCATCGACCGGGCGGTAATTTCCTTCACCAAACCATAGGCTAGGGGAGAGACGTTCGACATCATCCCTGCCATTTCAGTCGCACGCGGTACCAGAGCATCGGGGGAGTGGACTTCCATCACAATCCCCATCTCAAGCGCTTGGGTCGCGTCAACCACACGACCTGTGTAAAACAGCTCACGCGCCCGCTGAAGGCCTGTAACTCGGGGCAGTGACCACATAAGGTTGGCGTCAGGCACCGCACCGATTTTGCCAAAGGACGCGCTGAAGGTTGCGCGGTCCGATGCGATGATCAGATCACCGGTCAGTGCAAGGCCAAACCCGGCGCCATAGGCCGGTCCGTCAACTGCCACAATGACGGGCACCGGCAAATCGCGCAGCTTGCGCAGCCAGCCGTGAAGTTCGGCCATCCGTTCGGCAACATCGTCGGCTGTGTTCTTTTCATTGTTCATATGCCGGTGCAGCATGGCCTTGATGTCGCCGCCGGCACAAAACGCCCCTCCGCTGCCGGTCAGCACCACCGCCCGCAACGCCGCATCTTGGCTCAGTTCCTCTATGGTTGACTTGAGTTCAAGCTTCATCCGGTCGGACAGGGCATTCTTTGTTGCGGGTTCCGCCAGTTCCACCAGGGTATAGGCCGTGCGCCGTGTCAGTTTCAGCGCACTCGTCATACGCCGGACCCAAGCTCGCGGGCGCGTATCGCGGATTTGTCGATCTTGTTGGTGTGGTTCAACGGCAGCGGCTCGTCCCAGACGCGGACAACCTTAGGAACCTTGTAGTCCGCAATATGGTTGCGACAATAGGAGATCAGATCGTGCTCTGAAACGGATGCGCCGTCATGCAGGGCTACGGCGGCGAAGACCATCTCGCCCCATTTGCGATGGGGAAGTCCAAGCACCGCCGCCGCTGCGACATCCGGATGTCTGGACAGGCAATTCTCGGTTTCAATCGGATACACGTTCTCGCCCCCGGTGATGATCATCTCCTTGGTCCGGCCTGACAGGGTGACATATCCGTCCGCGTCCACGAAGCCCGCATCCCCTGTCCGGTAGAACCCGCCACGCAACGCATCGGCCGTCTGGTCCGGCCGGTTCCAGTATCCGTTCATGATCTGAGGACCACGGGCAATCAACTCTCCGGTTTGTCCCGGTGCAACCGGCTGATCGTCCGGTCCGACAATCCGCAGGTCGGTCGAATGGATCGGTCGGCCAACAGTGCCGAGCTTTGCGATCTGCCCGTGCTTTGGCACATGATCAGACGGCGCCAGAACGCACAGGTTGGGCGACGCCTCGGTCATCCCGTATCCCTGACAGAACGTGATCCCCGGGATTGCCCGGATAGATTGCTCGATAAGGCCAACCGGCATCGGCGCGGCACCATATGTCAGACATCGAAGCGACGAAAAGTCAAAGCCGGAAAACTCCGGGTGGTCCAGGATCATCCGCAACATTGTCGGTACCAATGTCATGGTTGTGACCCGGTGCTCCTGGATCAAACCCATTGTTTCCACAACGTCAAATTTTGGCTGGATCACCTTGGTCGTTCCGTAAAGCACCGAGGTAAAGACACGGCTTCCCGTCCCAAGATGAAACAGCGGCCCGGACAGCAGCAGGATGTCGTCACTTCTATACCCGTAAAGCGGACCGGTTCCCTTGGCATTGGCCAATAAGTTGGAGTGCGACAGCATCACGCCCTTGGGTTCGCCGGTCGTACCCGAAGTGTAGAAAATCGTCATCGTATCGTCGGACGCAGAGGCAATATCGTCAAATGCGGAAGGGTCGACCGTACCTGCCTCGGCTACAAGCGCATCGAATGAGAGCGCGCCCGGAGGAAGGTCCGTGTGCGTTTCCGACCAATCCGCGAAAACAACCGTTCGGACCGAGGGACACCTGTTAACCAGCGACGCGGCGGTCTGTCCGAAGTGCCGGTCAACAATTAGGGTACCTGGTGTGCAGTCGTCTATCAGCTCCGCAACCTCCACCTCGGAGAGCCGATAGTTAATCGGGACCGCAATCGCCCCAATCAGACTTGGCACAAAGTAGCTTTCCACCAGCCAATGTGAGTTCATCCCCAGATAGGCAACGCGGTCGCCTGGCCCCACCCCCAAGTCCAGAAGGGCCTGCGCCATACCATGGACGCGCGCGCTGAACTCGGCCCAGGAATGGCAACGCCCTTCAAATCGTGTCGCCGCCTTGTCCGGCGTGTGAAACGCATGTTTGCGGAGAAGGTCAGGATACCGGATCATCGGGCGCCACCAAGGGTCGCGCGACCGATGATCTCGCGCATCACTTCGCCCGATCCGCCGGCAATCCGCCCGACACGGGCATCCGCCCAGGCACGTGCGATGGGATATTCCCACATATAGCCGTAGCCGCCAAACAGCTGCATCATCTCATCCAGACATTCGCACAATGTTTCGGATGTCAGCATTTTCCCGATTGCTGCGTCCACACTGTCCAAGCCCTCCCCAAGATGCAACTCCAGGCATTTATCGGTAAAGACGCGCATCAGAACGGCCTGTGCCTTGATTTCGGCCAGGCGAAAGCGTGTGTTTTGAAAGTCGGCGATGGTTTGTCCGAAAGCCTTGCGCGCGTTGACGTGCTCGATTGTCCAGTCCAGGGCCGCTTCCAGAATCGCGGCTGAGCGGACACATTGCATCAGCCGCTCCTGCGGCAACTGATCCATCATTTGATAGAACCCGCGCCCTTCGGCCCCCAAAAGGTTATCGGCCGGAACACGCACATCGTCAAAGAAAAGCTCGGCCGTGTCCTGGGCCTTCCACCCTACTTTTTCCAACAGCTTGTTGCCTTTGCGAAAACCCGGCGTATCGCTTGGAACCAGGATCAACGAGATGCCCTTTGCGCCCAATGTCGGGTCTGTTTTGCAGGCCAGCACGATGAGGTCGCAGTTCCCGCCGTTGGTGATAAACACCTTCTGACCATTGATGACGAAGTCATCTCCGTCCCGGATCGCCGTTGTCTTGATGCCCTGGACATCCGACCCTGCACCAGGCTCGGTCATCCCGAGTGACCCGATCGCCTCGCCACGCGCCATGCGCGGCAGCCAATGCCGCTTTATTGCCTCCGACCCATAGTGAAGGACATACGGCGCAACCACATCCGAGTGCAGGCTAAAGCCCGGCCCGGTTGCCCCGACGCGGCCCAGTTCCTCAAGGACGATCATTGAAAACAGAAAGTCAGCGCCCGCGCCACCATAGGCTTCCGGAAGTGCCACGCACAGAAGGCCATTTTCACCTGCTTTACGCCAGGCCTCGCGACTGACGCGGCCGTCCTTTTCCCATTGATCATGGTATGGAACGATCTCGGCCTCAACAAAACGCCTGACCTGTTCACGGAACATATTGTGTTCTTCGCCAAAGATGGTGCGCGCAAACACTCTCCGAACCCTCCCCGGATATCAAATTTGTACGCTATCTGATAATTAGCTTGCAGATAGTAATCAAGCTAATTATATAACACGAGAACCTGAGGGGAGCCTAGACAGTGCTAGAAGGAAAGTCCGTTGTCGTAACCGGTGCCGGCCGTGGGATTGGTCGAGACATCGCATTAATGATGGCGGCACAGGGCGCCAATGTCGTGGTCAACGACCTTGGTGCCGCGGCAGATGGCGAGGGTGCCGATGCCGGTCCCGCGCAGCAGGTGGTGGATCAGATCGTGGCGGCAGGCGGATCAGCCGTCGCTGACTTTGGCAATGTTGCCAACCTCGCCGATGCAAAGGCAATGGTGCAAAGGTCACTTGACACATTTGGCAGTGTCGATGTGATCGTGAACAACGCAGGGATCCTGCGCGACTCCATTTTTCATAGAATGACGGTGGACCAATGGGACGCTGTGATGGATGTGCACTTAAAAGGCACGTTCAACATGGCGCATGCCGTCGCGATGCAGTTCAAAACCCAAGAGCACGGGTGCTTTATCAACTTCACTTCTACCTCAGGGCTTATCGGCAACTTCGGGCAGGCCAACTACTCGGCCGCGAAGATGGGCATCGTCGGCCTGTCAAAGTCGCTGGCGCTCGATATGGCGCGATTCAACGTCCGCTCGAACTGTGTGGCGCCCTTCGCCTGGTCGCGTCTGATCGGAACGATCCCCGCCCAGACCGAAGCTGAAAAGGCGCGTGTGGCCCGTATCCAGGATATGACCCCGGCCAAGATTGCACCGCTTTGCGTCGCGTTGGCTGATCCTGAATGCGATGTGACAGGGCAGGTTTTCTGCATACGCAACAATGAGATTTTTCTGATGAGCCAACCCCGGCCGTTGCGGTCTGTCCATCGCGGCGATGGCTGGACCCCGGAAACCATACGCGACCATGCTCTTCCCGCCCTGCGTGCAGACTTTTATGACCTGGAACGATCTGGCGATATCTTCACATGGGATCCGATTTGACGGCCCAAACCGCGAGTTCCGGGCATGCTTCCGAGCCTACGGGCAAAACAGACCGTGCCGCCGCGCCAACCCAATCGCTTACTGAAGATTACCGCCCCATTTTCCAGGAGATCGCTCGGTTCCGCAGCATCATTTTTGATGCAAAACTGAGTTCATACGATATCACGATGAGCCAGGGCTGGGTTCTCGTCCATCTGTGGAGGGAAAACGGACTCCGGCAATCCGACCTTGCGGAACGGCTCGACATCGCCACTGTGACAACGTCGAAGCTGATCGATCG
>JBCCYF010000160.1:0-8845 GCA_039190275.1 Pseudomonadota bacterium
AACGACGGGGTTTGTCATTGGGAAATTTGTTGGACACCACATGTCGAGCGCTTGGCGCGCATAGAAATCCAGTGCCCGCTGGTGTTTAGCGTCAAAACCAGACATCGGCGCGAGTGCCGTCTGCCACCAATATTGCGCTGCGAGAAAGCCCATCTTGTACGCTGCGTAGGGCGGCAATGACCAAAGTGGGTGCGCAAAGCGCTTATCCGCTTCCTCGTCAGCCAGAGAAGCCGCAACGGCTCCACCGCATGCTGCCATCCCAATTTCTTTCTGTCGTTCAGGGGACAGCGCAACATGCGTTGCCCAATCTGTCCAAGCGACAGCCAGACCCGCCGGTGAGACGCCGCCAGTAAATTTCGCAAGCGTGGCATTGACCCTGCGATCCAATGATGTGTACGGCATCAGAACCGCTCGCGCTCAACCACATGACTGCCAGCCCTCAGCGTATCTGGGGGATGGGTCACTACGCGGTCACCGGCATTCAGCCCTACAACGGCAATTGCGTCGCGGCCGTCCCGCTGAGCAATTTCAATTGGTGTGCGAACGACAACTGAATCTTCAGTAACCAGAAAAGTGAACCAGTTGTCTTCCGACCGAAAAACCGCGCTGAGTGGAACCAGCAGAACGTCCTCAGCTTCCCACTCCACCACACGAACAAAAACCGAGAAGCCATGACCTAGTCCGCCCCAATCGCCACGTGGCGACGTGATATCAATAAGCAAATCCACACGTTGCTCTTCGATGCCAAGCGCTGACACAACAGTACGGGCTGTCGGCTCAATTCTGCGAACGACACCCGTCAACGCCTGTGCGCCACCCCATCTTTCCAAAATGACATCAGCTCCAACGCGCAGACGTGTCGCGTCTGAGGAAAGGATATCTGCGACAACCTCGAGATCGGCGGGGTCTCCGATCGCCGCGAGGTTGTCGCCGGCACGAACTGGACGTGCGCTCACATTTACCTGACTCAAGACAACACCATCTGACGGAGACGTAAGTTGGATGCAGCAGACACTCGAACCATCGCCAAGGTCCGGGTCTTGCAGGGCGGCTTGCGCGCGCTCTAGGGCCGCCAATGCCATCGCCATCCGGGCCTGCGCCGATACGTTCTCCGCCTCAGAAATTGCCAATAGATTTGCCGTGTCTTCCACGCGCGTTATTGTAACAGCGCCCGTTCTAACCAAGGCCTGCGCCCGTTCCAACTGGCTTCGTGCGTAACTCACGTTCGCTTCGGTACGGTCGATCTCAGCGCTGGCAAACGCTATCTGAGCCTCGGCATCATGAAGGACCGCAAGCGCCTCAGCACGACTGCGGGCATCCAAAAGCGGCGCGGTCGCTGGTTCAATCCGCGCGACAATCGTTTCCCCGGCAACTACTGGATCGCCAACATCCCGCGGCATGCGCAATAACGTGCCGTTGATCGGCGCGGTGACGTCATATCGTTCCCGGACCCGTGTCTCGCCATCAGCATTGACCGTAACACGTAGGTCACCCCTCGCAATCTGGGCGGTATCGACGGGGATCGGATCGTCCCTGAATGCGGTGAAGACAAGACCAGCGATCAAGGCGAGACCAAGACCAGAGATAATAACTGTGCGGGGGCTTATGGACATCGGGTTATTCTCTCGTTTTCATCACGGAAATCAGGTCCAATCGGCCAAGCCTGCGAGCGACGATAAGGGTCGAGATCACAGCTGCCGTCAGAACGATCAGGCTGGCGCGGGCGTATGTCGCCGGCTCTAGAACCAAAGGGATGGCATAAAGGTCAGAGGAAAAGCCTTCGGTCATCCATCGCGCCACTTCTGTCCCAAACCACCAGCCCAAAGGCTGTGCCAAGAGGACAAGGATCATGACCTCACCAACCAACACCTTGCCGACGTCGAATTTGGAGAACCCTAGAACGCGCAAAGAGGCCAATTCGCGCGCGCGCTCGGAGAGCTGAATGCGCGCCGCGTTATAGCACACGCCGACCGTGATAATGCTGCCGAGGATGGCGTAGATTGTTGTGACCACGAGTATATTCTGGCTGATCGTCTCGACGAAGCTCATCCGGTTCTCCGTCATGTCGATCATGCCAGTGACCGCTGGCAGGTCGGTTACGCGTTCATTGAATGGCTCTGGGCCGAAGGGATCAGCTAAAGTCACATTGGCCGTTGTCATGCGTGGGCTTTGACGAAACAAAGCGTTCAGATGGTCGTGGCTGATGTAAGCGCCAAGGCCAAAATACTGGGTCACGACACCGGAAACCGGGATCTGATAGGTCTCTCTCAGTCCAGACTCGAAAGTCGCCCGGATCGTATCACCAATGCCGACATCAAGCGCAGAAGCCAATCGATCTGAGATGAGAAGGCCAGTGCCATCCGGGGCAACGGGACGACCTGCGTCGTCCACAACCCGGGCCAAATCGCCGGGACCGCCAACTGTCGAAATCGACACGCGCTTTTCCAGGTGTCCGTGGCGGAGGATCGCCGCATGGTACTGCTGCGGCTCGACTTGAAGAACACCGGGCATCGAGCGCACTTCGTCCAAGGCCGCCTGGGGGACGTCGGGATCGAATAGCAGCAAGACATCTTGCCTGTTCGACTGATAGAAGCCCATTTCAATGATTTCATCCATCGCATCCGGGAAGAAGCTTGATGCGACGAGCGTTGAGACCGCCAAAGCCACGCCGACCAGTGTTGTTGCAGCGCGCGCAGGCCAACGCGATAGACTGCGTAGGATCATGCGGGATGGTTGCGACAACCGAAGTCCGGCGGCGAGGCTGTCAAAAATAGACCGTCGAAAACTTGGCGGGGCCGGTGGTGACATTGCGACTGCAGGTGCAAGGGCGGCAGCCTTGATCGCGCTGCGCAGCGCGCCCACGGATGTCGCAGCCAGGGCGAGCAGGGCCGAAACAGCGTAAACGCTTGCAGGTACACCAAAAACCAGAAACGGAAAGTCAAAATACGTCGCGTAAAGCGCTGCCATGGACTGCGCCAGCCAACTTCCCGCGATGACGCCGATGACAATGCCTACAAGCGCAATCAAACTGGCAAGCATGAGGTAATGGAGGCAAATGTCCCAACTTGAGTATCCGATGGCCTTCATGAGGCCTATCTCGGCCCGCTCCAAGAACACGATCCGACCCACGACCATGTTCACGAGAAAAACGGAAATGCCCAAAAAGACTGGAGGCAAAACATAGGCAAGCACTTCGAGTTGCTGAATCTCAGCATCCAGAAACGCGTTCGATTGCTGTTCACTGCGGTCAACCGTCTCGCGACCACCGTGAGGCTCCAGCAAGGCATCCAGGGCATCCGCGACATCGACAGCGTTCGCGCCCGGCTGTAACGCAAGCGAGACTTCGTTGAACGCCCCTTCCATGTTGAAGGTCGCATCCAACACCTCGTCGGTCAGCCACAGGATACCGAATGTCTCGTTCTGCGGCATCAAAGCGCCGGGACCAATCGTGTAGATAAACTCCGGTGACAAGGCCGTGCCGACGATCTGCATCTCGTGACGGCGCCCATTCAAATTGACGGAAAATGTGTCGCCAAGTCGAAATCCGTTCGCATCGGCAAACGGTTCGTTCACAACAACCTCTCCGGCACGCAGTGGCCAGTTTCCCGATCGCAAGATCGGAATGTTAAGGGCTGGCGGCGTCACCGAGTTGAATGAAAGTAACAATCCGGTCGCTGGTCTATTGCGACCGGGAATGTCGAGCGTTGCGTATTGCCGGACTTGGGCATCCAACTCAATGACACCCGGGATGCTTCGGATTTCTGAAAGCAACGCATCCGGCGCCCGACGCGCGCCGGCAAAGAGATCGGCAAAACGGTTCTGGGCATAGTAGGCCTCACGGCTTTCATGCAACGCGCGGCTCATACCGACAGACATAATGATGACCGTCACGCCTGCCGCCAGAACGAGGGCAATCGCCAGCCCTTGCGCCCATAGTCGGACAAAATCGCGCAGCAATTTTCGATCCATAGCTTGCATCGCATTCACCACGAGATCTCGGCCGGGGACACGCGTGTCGCATTCTCGTCGATGCGATCCACCCGCCCGTCCTGAAAGCAGATGACACGGTGGGCCATCTGCTGAATGGCCGCGTTATGCGTGATCACGGCCGTGCTGGTCCCGAACGTATCGTTTATGTGCTTGAGCGTCTCAAGCACCTGCGTTCCCGTCTTGCTGTCAAGCGCACCGGTTGGCTCGTCGCACAGCAAGACATCCGGCCGCTTTGCAACGGCGCGGGCAATCGCCACGCGCTGCTGCTCGCCCCCAGAGAGCTGCGCGGGAAAATGATCCATCCGCTCTTCAAGGCCAACCAAGGCTAAGGCTTTCGCCGGCGGCATTGGCGTCTTGGCGACATCTGTCACCAGTTGGACGTTTTCCCGAGCGGTCAGCCTTGGCACCAGATTGTAGAACTGAAACACGAACCCTACATGGTCCCGGCGATATCGCGTCAAGGCTCGATCATTCGCCGTCGTCAACTCGGTATCGCGAAACCAGACGCGACCTGTTGTCGGATGATCAAGCCCGCCCAGGATGTTGAGAAACGTGGACTTTCCAGATCCTGAGGGACCCAAAAGGACTGCAAGCTCTCCTTCATAGAGCGACACCGAAACATCACGCAAAGCGTGGACCTTGACTTCGCCGGTGTCATAGATCTTGCAGATATCTTCGGTTCGAAAGACCGGGGATTGAAGGCCCTTAGACTGTCTCGCATCGGCTGTGATGTTGTCTAACCCTGCCATTCAAGCCCCGCTCTGCATTCGAGGACGAATTTTCTCCTTTTGATACTGTCGATCAGCCAGTCTTCATTTGCCGAGGAAACAACGGTGCTGGCCGCCAATGATCTGCAAAGGCGGCGCTCGGCATATTGCAGGGGTTCTGTTTGCTCTTTGGGGTCCCCACAGGTCAGGGCCAACGCGACCCTAAGATCGGTCGGTTTCAGATGGTCCAATACAGTGTTGAGCGGAGCAGCAAGGCGACCAACCCAAACCGGCCCCACCAGGACGATCAGGCCCGGCTCATCCGCGTAGGAAGGTTCACCCGTCAGGCGAGGCGCCCTTTCCCTCAAAGAGTCCACCGCGGCCCTGACCCAACCCCAAAGCGGCCACTTGTAGCGATCTGTATTTACTCGCGATAATTCGCCATCGAGCTCCTCCGAGAGCACACCTGCGAGGGCTTCGGAATGCCCGTCTCGAGAGAAGAAGATGATGCGTGGTGTTGAATTCATGGGGTTACGCTCCGCTCATTGACAGAACGTCTTAGGCAGGTCTCCGGGTCGAGGATTGAGTTTAGTCAATTCGAACCGAACAGGGGCCAGCTAAGCACCTGCCAGCTGCCCCAGTTGGAGATCCCACAATGAACAAAACCATGAAAGCTGCCGTCGTCACCAAGCTTGGCCAGCCACTTGAAATCAAGGAGGTGAGGGTTCCGACGATTGGTCCCGGTCAAGTACTCGTCCGCGTCCACGCCAGCGGGGTGTGCCATACCGATCTGCATGCAGCCGAGGGCGATTGGCCCGTCAAACCGACCGCGCCCTTCGTCCCCGGCCACGAGGGCGTTGGCGAAGTGGCCGAAGTTGGACCCGGTGTCATGCATCTGAAAGAGGGTGACCGCGTCGGTGTGCCATGGCTGCACACCGCGTGCGGACGCTGCGAACACTGCACCGGCGGGTGGGAAACACTCTGCGAAAGCCAGCAAATGACCGGTTATACCGTCAACGGAGGCTATGCGCAGTACGTCGCCGCAGATGCGGATTACGTCGGCCTGATTCCCGACGGTCTGGAGTTTGGCCCCGCCTCACCCGTTCTGTGTGCCGGCGTCACGGTCTACAAGGGGTTGAAAGAAACTGAGGTGCGCCCAGGCCAGTGGGTTGCCATTTCAGGCATCGGAGGGCTTGGCCACATGGCTGTTCAGTACGCCAAGGCCATGGGAATGAATGTCGTGGCCGTCGACATCGCAGATGACAAACTGGCGCTCGCCAAAAAGCTGGGGGCAGATGAGGTCATCAACGCAGCCAAAACGGATCCAGCGATCGAAGTGACAAAACACCTTGGCGGCGTACACGGCGCATTGGTCACCGCCGTCTCGACCAAAGCCTTTGCTCAGGTTACGGGCATGCTGCGGCGGCACGGTACGATGTCGCTTGTAGGTCTCCCACCTGGGGATTTCCCGCTTCCCATTTTCGAAGTTGTGCTGAAACGGATCACAATCCGTGGTTCTATCGTCGGCACACGCCTTGACCTTGCAGAGTCGCTTGCGTTTGCGGCTGATGGGTCGGTTGCGACGAATTTCACATGGGACAAACTGGACAACATCAACGCCGTTTTCGACCGTATGCGCGCGGGTCAAATCGACGGTCGCGTCGTTCTGGACATTGGGGCGACCTGAATGCCCGCCGCCAAGACCAAAGCGGCTCTTATCGCAGTTACCGAGAAAGAATGGGACAAACTCTCAAAGCTGATAACCGACTTCGACGAAACCTTTACATCTATTGAAGACGGCGATGGCTCGTCGGCCATTCGCATATTGGGCCATCGCGCAGCCTGGATCGATTTGTACTTCGCCTGGTGTAAGGGTGCCACCGCGGGCCATACGCCCGAGATGCCTGCGCCCGGGATGGACCTGGTCTGCAACACGCGAAGCTCTGAAAGACGCTCATTTGCGACTTTTGGAGGATATTCGCAGTGCGTCTGAAGCTGAACTTTATGGTGAACCACTCGCGCCAGCCCTCAAATGGACCCGCGGTCGCTACGCCGAAGCAGCTGGTGCCAGCCACTACCGATCTGCCGCCAAGGTGCTTCGCAAACTCAAAAAAGAGTTCTCACAATGACGAACTTTAGATGCGATACAATTCACCGGAAATCTGGAGCAACCCATTACCTTCAAAATCGGGGGGTCGGCACAAGTACGATTACGGACACGTACACGTATTCTCTGCGCCCAGCCTAACTGGCGCGACTGCTCTGGCGGCAACAGCATGTGCACGTGTCGGCGCTGGTATGGTTACTGTGATTGCCCCAATCTCTTTATTCATCGAGCTGCGCTGCATGTTACCGCACCACGTTCTTTTACGAACTGAAAGAACTCCGTCAAAGCGATCCGATGTCTGCCTTTTTGGCCCTGGCGGTAGTCCCGAGGGACAAGAACCAGATTTCAGTGAAACAACAGTTCTAGAGGCGGAAGCCATAGAATTCCTGCCCAATTTCTCGCAAGGAAATGTGACTGTCACTCCGCACCAGGGAGAGTTCAAACGTTAATTCGGGGATCAATCGGGGTCGCGAGTATCGTTGGTTAAAAAGGTCGCCCGAGAACGGGGCTGTATCGTTGTGTTCAAGGGAGAGGAAACACTGATCGCTTCCCCCACCGGGCGTGTTCTCAAAAACACAAACGCAACACCTTGGCTTGCGACGGTAGGAACCGGTGACGTTTTGGCGGGATTGATTGCAGGAGTTGTCGCGCAGGGAATGGAACTTTTTGACGCCGCTGCCGCAGCCGTTTGGATACATGGAGAAGCGGGTAAGCGGTGTGGGGCATATATGGTTGCGAGTGATCTTTTGGACCAACTGCAATCTGTTCTTCAGTCCGTCACGGGTGAAGGCGCGTGAGCAGGCAAGGCTATGTCCGCCCAAACTGGAAGATGATCCGAAGCCCTGCGCGCCACTTTCGAACTGTGCGTCCCAGAGGCGACAATTTGCAGACTGGCTCGCATGGCAAATCTGTCCAATTTGGCCAGCGGCAACCTGGTTGGAAAGCTTGGGCCCGGAGCGTGCACTTTCAGTTCCCTTTCGAACTGTTCCAACCCATTCGCAGGTGACCATTCGTTGAAATCACCAGCAACAATCGAATTCTTTTGCGCCGGAAGTGCAGCACAGATCGCTGCCTGTTGCGCCTTGCGATCCCGTCGGCGCAGTCCAAGATGGGTCGCAACAATTGTCATTTGGAATGTGCCCGATAGATCCACCATTGCAGCGCCGCGTGGTTCCAATCCCGGCAGTTCCAGGCGCGCCGTCGCTGTAACATCAAGCCCGCGACGCGACAGAACGGCATTGCCATGCCACCCCAAACTCTCTTCAAACTGCGCCAGTGGAGCTACGTCATAATCACTATGGTTCGCGATCATCTGACGGGGGATCGCCGCCCTACGCCGCCCGAGACGCAGATCGGCCTCTTGCAGAACAACGATGTCCGCTTCCAAAGCATTGATGACATCCAACACGCGGCAGGGGTCTCTGCGTTGGTCGAGACCTCTCGCTTTGCGGATGTTGTAGCTTGCTATGCGTAGGTGCTGCGGCTTCATCTCTTTGATATAGGAAGGAGGTTCGCGAATTTCATGAACCAAGAGGTTGGCACATCTGGCATTTGATTGAATCATCCGGCGCTGTTCTGCGGACGATTTGGTGGGGACTGGCATTAAGCGCGGTCGTCGCGCTGATATTCGGACGGTTCTCTTTGGCTTTTGTCAGCACAGCAACTTTATGCCTGTCGCTGCTGCCTTTAGCACTGGCCCATCGTTTATCTGTGCGGCTTCCAGTCTCTTTCCTGCTGTTCATCACAGTATTTGTCTTCGCTTCGATCTTCCTCGGTGAAGCCTTTGACTTCTATAATCGGGTCTGGTGGTGGGATCTCGCTTTACACGGATCGGCCGCTATAGGGTTCGGTTTCCTTGGCTTTCTCTTTGTTTTCATGTTGTTCGAAGGCGACCACCTCGCCGCCCCGCCCTCAGCCCTCGCCTTCATCACATTCTGCGTCGCAATGACACTTGGAGCCTGCTGGGAAGTCTTCGAATTCGCAATGGATCAAACCTTCGGGCTCAACATGCAAAAATCCGGCCTCTTGGATACGATGGGCG
>JBCCYF010000161.1:0-8733 GCA_039190275.1 Pseudomonadota bacterium
AAACATTCAAAAGTTAATTCCTTCAACTTCCGGGAGAGTTTACATTAGATCTTCACGGCCAGCAATAGACTAAGGTAAAGCAAGTTTATCCATTAACAACAAACTATACTGACCGACCTGCCGTTCAGGATCTGAGCATGGCGTGGACCGGGCCCTCCGCTATGCAAAGGGAGGACAGGACCGGACTGAAACCGGAGTGCCGGACCATTCGCCCTGCTTACAGCAATATTCAGAACAGGTTCGTCAGTCGCCGTTTTTGGTGAAACCGTCGGGGCAAAACTGCTCCCGGTTGCAACTATGGTCGTCGCAGGGTGCGTCCGTATCGCCCTCTGGCCACTGACACGTCGTGCATCCAACCTCCGCACGGGGCCCAAGACAACCGGTGCGTCGGCACGACCGAATGGCGAAGACGCTTTAGATGGCCAGTATTGCATCGCGGTTCATGTGGAAGACACCGTTCTGGCGGTTGGCCCGGCCCGAAGCTTGTCTTATGGTTTTCCCTGAAATTCGATAACTTCCCTGGATAACATATGACCTTCGAACAGCTTCGCACGTTTCTTTGGGTGGCAAGACTGGGCGGGTTTCGAAAAGCGTCTGAGCGGCTGTTTCTCTCGCAACCTGCGGTATCGACGCGTATCGCAAATTTGGAACAGGATCTTGCGGCCAAGCTCTTTGAGCGCGGGCCGGGTGACCTTGTCCTGACCAAGAAGGGACAACAACTCTTGGGCTATGCCGAGCAGATGCTCTTTGTAGAAGAGGAAATCAAACAGCGGGTCGCCAACCCGTCCGAGACGGAAGGCCTATTCCGCCTGGGCGCATCCGAGACTATAGCCCAGGCTTGGCTGCCGTCCTTTTTCCAGGCCTTCAGCGCGCGGTATCCGAGGGTGAATATCGATCTGACCGTCGATATTTCGCTCAACCTGCGCGCCGCGGTTCTGGAGCGGCGCCTTGATCTTGCATTCCTCATGGGACCCGTCTCGGAGTACACCGTCAAGAACGTGAACCTCCCGCTCTTCGAGTTGCACTGGTACAAGGCTGCCCACATCAAGTCCGTCGATCTGACCGAGACGCCAATCATCTCCTACTCCAGCCAGACCCGGCCCTACAGAGAACTGACCTCCGAACTCGCCCGGCGGGTTGGGCCGAAAACGCGTGTGTTTTCGTCAGCCTCTCTGTCGGCCAGCGTCAGAATGATCGCTTCGGGAATCGCCGTTGGCCCCTATCCTCGTGTTCTTGCCGCGCAACATCTGTCCGCCGGAGAGGTCGTCGAATTCGATCCGGGGTTCGTTCCGTCGCCATTGGAGTTTACGGCGTCATATCTGGCCGAACCGCGTAGCTTTCTCATTGAAAACAGCGCCGAGATTGCGCGCGATGTGGCGCACGAGTGGCATAGTTCTCAGCCAGGATAATTTCAATTTTTCTATCACCTTAGATAGAAAAGGATAATTTGAATAGATTGTATGGTTTGTGCCAGCATACCCCATCACTGGTTTTGGGGACGACGTGGCGGCTCATCTTGAGAATTCGGACATCGCAGCTGCCCTGGGCAGTGAAGACATTCGTGGACGGATCAGACGCGGCATGTTTGATGGCCATACGTCCGGATTGGCCGCAGGAAAGCTTCAGTGCAATCTCGCCATTCTCCCCGAGGCCTACGCCCTGGACTTTCTGAGGTTTTGCCAACGCAATCCGAAGCCTTGCCCGCTGGTTGGTGTCGGGGATACCGGTGATCCCGCGCTGCCGACACTGGGTGAGGATATCGATATCCGAACAGATGTACCGCGCTACAGGATCTTTCACGACGGAGAGTTGACCGGAGAGGTCAGCGATATCAGGGACCTGTGGCGCGACGATTTCGTGACCGTCGCCTTGGGGTGTTCCTTCACGTTTGAGAACGCCCTGATCCAAACCGGAATTCCGTTGCGCCACGTCAACCTCGGTCAAAACGTGTCCATGTTCCGCACCAATATCGACCTGCGTTCCGCCGGCCCCTTTTCGGGGAAGATGGTCGTGACCATGCGCCCGATCCCGTTTGACCGGGTGGAACAGGCACGAGAGATCAGCGCCCGTTTTCCGCATGCGCATGGAACACCGATCGCGATCGGTGACGTCTCGGCGCTTGGCATCCGCGATCTGAGTACGCCGGACTACGGAGATCCAGTTGAGATCAAAAGAGATGAAGTGCCCGTGTTCTGGGCCTGCGGGGTTACGCCCCAAAACGTCTTGCGCGCGGCAAACCTGCCGCTCTGCATCACGCATGCGCCAGGACACATGCTGATTACCGACGTCGCGGAAGACGCAGAAACAACGATATACCAAACGAAACCCAACAAGGAGACCAAAGAATGAAACGTGTTCTTGCCTTTTTGGCTGCAACGACCGCCATTTCGGTTCCCGCATCTGCAGAAGACTTAAATGTGGTCGGAAGCTGGTCGAGCCTTCCGCTGCACAACAGCTATGAAGCCCCGTTCTGGACAAAGACCCTGCCGGGAGCAGGCGATTTTACCGTTGAGCTGACAACCCACAATCAAATGGGGCTTGGCTTATCAGAGATCTATCCGCTTCTTGGTCAGGGGGTATATGATGTGGCCATGACAGTGGCTGACTATGCTGTCGGTGACGCCCCCGAGCTTGAAGGTCTGGATGTGCCGCTTCTTGCGCTTACCGCCACCGAGGCCCGCACGATGGTGGATGCGGCCCGGCCAATGGTCGAGGACATCTTTCGTGATCGGTTTAACGCAGAAGTGCTGGCCATTGCCCCCTATCCGCCACAGGTGGTGTTTTGCAACGCCGAGATCAGCAGCCTCGACGACCTCCAAGGGCTTAAGGTCCGGGCGTCGGGCCGTATGACCGCCATCTTTCTTGACGCCCTCGGCGCTGAGGGCGTCAATGTATCCTTCTCTGAGGTGCCCGGAGCGCTTCAAAATGGCGTGGTCGACTGCGCGGTGACCGGCGCCGGCTCTGGCTACTCGGCAGGATGGTGGGAGGTTTCAACACATTTGCTGCCCATTCCCCTGGGTGGTTGGGACAGCGTTGTGACAGCCATGAACCTGGATCGTTGGAAAGGGCTGAGCGAGGAAAACCAAACAACCATCGAGACTCAGATTTCCAGCGGCTTCGAAGACCCCGCGTGGGCCAGTGCGCAGACGGCCTTGGTCGATGACATTGCGTGTCTCACCGGAAATGGCGATTGCCCTGCCGGCGATGCGCGCGACATGACACTCGTTGACGTCTCGGACGCTGACTTTGATCGGGCGCGTGCCATCCTGATTTCAGAGGTTTTGCCGGATTGGGCAGAACGGGCCGGGACCGATTGGGCCGCACGTTGGAACGCTTCGGTTGGGGAAGTTGTTGGCGTGACGATTGAGTAGACCACAGCCGTAGCCCCGGGGCAGTCGCATGGAACTGAAGATGATAGCGTGGTTGCGCAACGTCAACCGGGCCGTCGCGCTTGCTGTCGGCCTGGGGCTGTTGGGCATGGCGGCATTCGTTGTGCTGGATGTCATCTTGCGCCAGCTGCACACATCCTTTGGTGGTTCCGAGGAACTCGCGGGCTATGCGATGGCATTGGCGACGAGCTGGGGCATGGGCTATACGCTCCTCGAGCTTGGTCATATCCGAATTGACCTGCTCAGATCTCGGACCGGGCCGCGAGTGCGCGCGATGTTCGACCTCTTTGCTATGAGTGTTATGACCGGCGTTGTGGTCACCGTCGCTGTGAAATGCTGGCCTGTCGTCGCGCGGGCCATTGAGAACGAAAGCCGCGCCAACACACCGCTCGCAACGCCATTGGCCTGGGTTCAAGTGCCATGGTTCGCAGGCTGGGTGTGGTTTGCGCTAATGTCATGCGCGGTCACGCTCGCGGCACTCAGCCTTACTCTGCGAAATCGCGGTACCGAGACCGAACCCTTCCTGGGTCCCTTTGCGGAACGGGACAGGTTGACATGATCACCTATGTGTCCGCAGGGCTCCTGGCGCTCCTCACCCTTTCCATTCCGGTCGGTATCGTGCTGTTTCTCCTGGGGTTTGGCATCGACCAGTTTTTCTCAAGCTTCCCACTCACCCGCGGGCTTGGGAATATGGTGTGGTCGTCGTCCAACTCAGCGACCCTCATCGCGATCCCGTTTTTCGTTCTGCTGGGCGAAGTGCTGGTCCGGTCCGGTGTGGCGACGCGCACCTACACCGCACTTGACCGCTGGGTATCCTGGCTACCAGGCGGGCTGGTGCACGCCAACGTTGCCACCGCGACCATGTTTTCCGCAACCTCCGGATCATCGGTCGCTACAGCGGCCACTGTGGCTACCGTTGCCATGCCCCAGGCCGAAAAGCTGGGCTACGATCCAAAGCTGTTCTCGGGGGCCATCGCGGCAGGCGGCACGCTTGGCATCATGATCCCACCGTCGATCAACCTGATCGTCTATGGCTTTCTGACGCAGTCCTCGATCCCGCAGCTCTTTCTGGCCGGACTGGTTCCCGGGATTGTGCTGGCGTTGGCCTTTTTGATCATCACAGCCCTAATCTGCTCGCTGTTCCCGCATCTTGGCGGGCAGCGCCGGTTGTTTCCGCTGGCCCAAATGGCCCGCGCATTGATCGACCTGGTACCGATCATCATCCTTTTCGGCTTGATCGTTGGTTCCATTTATCGCGGTTGGGCGACCCCCACCGAAGCCGCCGCCGTCGGCGTTGCCGGTGCCTTTCTGATCGCAGCCGCCTTTGGAGGACTCGACTGGACAATGGTACGCGAGAGCCTGTTGGGCACGGTCAAAATCACCTCGATGATTATGCTTATCATCATCGGGGCGTCCTTCCTGAATTTCACGCTCTCCTCTGCCGGTCTGGGGCGCGAACTGACCGCGTTTATGGAGGGACTGGGCCTGTCACCCCTTGGGTTCATCTTTGTCGTTGTGATACTTTACATCGTACTCGGGTTCTTTATCGAAACCTTGTCACTGATGGTGGTGACTATTCCGATCATCGTACCGATGGTGCTGGCGCAGGGCTATGATGTCATCTGGTTCGGTATCCTCATGATCGTGCTCATCGAGATGGCCCTGATCACCCCACCCGTCGGACTAAACCTTTATGTTGTGCAGGGTGCCCGGAAATCCGGATCGCTCAACGAGGTGATGCTCGGCGCCCTTCCCTATGTTCTGGTGATGCTGGCAATGGCGTTCGCCCTCATCGCCTTTCCGCAGATCGCGTTGTTTCTTCCAAATGCGCTGACCTGAGCCGTCGATGTTCGAATGGATTGCTGCGGTGAACATGGCCGCAACCAAAGGAGGTGTGTCAGATGTGGCAATTTTGGGTAGATCGTGGGGGCACCTTCACAGACATCGTGGCGAAAGCGCCTGATGGCGCGTTGCGGACACATAAGCTTCTCTCGGATAACCCCGAGATATACGCCGATGCGGCGGTCCATGGCATTCGCGAGCTTCTTGGCCTGGGAAGGGACGACGCCATTGTTCCGGACCAAATTGAAGCGGTTAAGATGGGCACAACCGTTGCCACCAATGCACTTCTCGAACGCAAGGGCGAACCCACAGTCCTTTTGATCACAAGGGGGCTGAAGGATCTTCTGCGGATCGGATATCAGAACCGCCCGCGTCTCTTTGATCTGAAGATCGAATTGCCGGAACTGCTTTATGCGGATGTGGTAGAGGTCGAAGAGCGCCTCGATGCTGAGGGCGGAGTTATCACACCCCTCGATGGCCAAGCTGCCATGGCCGCGCTCCGGCGAGCCTATGGCCAGGGCTATCGCTCGGTCGCGATCGCCTTGATGCACAGCTTCCGCTTTCCCGAGCACGAACAAAAACTGGGCGAAATGGCACGGCAATGCGGGTTCACTCAAGTCTCCCTCAGCCATGAAGCCAGTCCTTTAATAAAGCTCGTGGGCCGCGCTGACACAGCGGTCGTCGATGCGTATCTTTCGCCCATTCTACGGCGCTATGTCGACCAGGTGGCGCAGGCGCTTGGCACGCCGCAGGGCGGTTGCAGGCGATTGATGTTCATGCAGTCGAATGGCGGGCTGACGGACGCGAAAATTTTTCGCGGTCGCGACGCGATCCTGTCGGGACCGGCCGGAGGGGTCGTCGGGATGGTCCGCACGGCCGAGGCAATCGGGTGTGACAAGCTGATCGGATTCGACATGGGCGGCACCTCAACCGATGTGTGCCACTATGCGGGCGCGTTCGAACGCTCTTTCGAGACCGAAGTCGCGGGCGTGCGGATGCGCGCGCCAATGATGTCCATTCATACCGTGGCGGCAGGTGGCGGTTCCATCCTGTCTTTCCGGGATGGGCGGATGCAGGTCGGCCCACAGAGTGCCGGGGCTGATCCGGGTCCGGCCGCCTACCGTCGGGGTGGCCCGCTCACAGTCAGCGATTGCAATGTGCTTCTGGGCAAACTGAACCCACAGCATTTCCCGTCTGTTTTTGGTCCGAACGGCGACCAGCCCCTTGATGTTGCGGTGGTGCGTGAAAAGTTCGAGGCACTGGCCCAAGAGATCGGCGATGGAAAGTCACCCGAGGAGCTCGCCGAAGGCTTCTTGCGCATCGCTGTCGAAAACATGGCCAATGCAATCAAGAAGATCAGCGTTCAGCGCGGCTATGACGTGACAACATACACGATGAACTGCTTTGGGGGTGCGGGCGGGCAGCATGCCTGCGATGTTGCCGATGCACTTGGGTTGGAGCGCATCTTCATCCATCCTTTCGCAGGCGTTCTTTCGGCCTTTGGCATGGGTCTGGCAGACGTCCGCGCGATGCGCGAGCGCCAGTTCGGGCGTCCCATTGATGACCCGGGGGCGTCCTCCCTTCTGGATACACTCTCCGGCGATGCGCGTATGGAGGTCGCCTCCCAGGGGATTGACGGATCAATGATCGACGTCAGCCAACGGGTGCAAATCAGACCGCGCAGTGCGCAGCAGTATTTGGAAATCGCCTTCGGATCCGTCGACGCGATGCGAACGGAATTTGTGGACGCGCATCGACAGCAGTTCGGTTTCGTCCCGGATACCGAAGACCTGATTATCGATGTTCTCTTGGCCGAAGCCATTGGCAGAACCGGGGCGCATATCATCCTGCAAAACAATGCTGGAAGTCGCCAAGAAGAGATCCGCGTGCCTGTCTATACCGATGGAACCTGGCAGCATGTGCCCATCATTGACCGCATGACCCTTGCGGTCGGGGCCACTGTGGATGGCCCTGCCATTCTGACCGAGCCGACGGGGACAAATATGATCGAGGCGGGTTGGCAGGCACGGTGCGACGCGGCAGGTAACTTGCTGCTGATGCGCGCCGTGCCGCTGAAACGGGTTGAGGCCGTTGGAACCGCGGTCGATCCCGTCATGCTGGAGGTGTTCAACAACCTCTTCATGTCGATCGCCGAGCAGATGGGCGCGACGCTTGCCAATACAGCCCATTCGGTCAACATCAAGGAACGGCTGGATTTCTCCTGCGCGATATTTGACAAAAACGGCGACCTTGTCGCCAACGCGCCCCATGTGCCTGTGCATCTGGGGTCGATGTCAGAGAGTGTGCGGACAATCCTGCGGGAGAACGCCGGCAAAATGCGCCCTGGCGATGTGTTCATGATGAACAATCCCTTCAATGGCGGAACGCATTTGCCCGACGTGACCGTCATTACGCCGGTTTTCGACATGGCGGGCCGGGAGATCCTCTACACCGTAGCCTCGCGCGGGCACCACGCCGATATTGGTGGTAAGACGCCCGGTTCCGCCCCACCCGACAGCCGTTCTATCGAAGAAGAAGGCGTTATGATCGATAACTTCCTGCTGGTGTCGCAAGGCACCCTACGGGACGCAGAAACGCGTGCGTTGTTTGGCTCGGGTCGCCACCCCTGCCGCAACATCGATCAGAACATGGCCGATCTGGCGGCCCAGATCGCCGCGAACGCAACCGGCGTTGCAGAACTTGACAAGATCACGCGGCAGTTCGGGGTCGAAACCGTTCATGCCTATATGGGCCATGTGCAGGATAACGCAGAAGAAAGCGTACGCCGGGTCATCGACGTTTTGAGTGACAGCAGCTTCAGCTACCCCCTCGACAGCGGCGCAAAGATCGCGGTTGCCATCAAGGTTCACCGAACCAGCCGGCGTGCAACGATCGATTTCACCGGGACATCGCCACAGGACGAGCTGAACTACAACGCGCCATTGGCGATCTGTCGGGCAGTTGTGCTGTATGTTTTCCGCACCCTTGTGGGTCACGATATCCCAATGAACGAGGGATGCCTGAAACCGCTCAGGCTGATTGTGCCCGAGGGCTGCATGATCAATCCGAAGGCGCCTGCGGCGGTGATCTCGGGCAACACCGAAGTCAGTCAAGCCATCGCCGACACACTCTTTGGCGCGCTCGGGGTAATCGCGGGAAGCCAGGGAACCATGAACAACTTCGTCTACGGCAATGACACATATCAGAATTACGAGACCATCTGTGGTGGCACGGGCGCCGGAGATGGGTTCGACGGAACTAGCGCAGTCCATAGCCATATGACGAACACCCGAATGACGGATCCAGAAGTACTGGAAACACGGTTCCCGGTCCGCGTAGAGGAGTTCTCAATCCGAACCGGCTCCGGCGGCTCGGGTCATTATCGTGGCGGTGATGGTATCATCCGTCGCCTGCGCTTCAACGAACCCATGACAGTCACCACCTTAAGCTCGCACCGGCGCGTGAGCCCGCATGGCGCCTGTGGCGGCGATGACGGCCTGCC
>JBCCYF010000162.1:0-8724 GCA_039190275.1 Pseudomonadota bacterium
ATCGGTGCGCGCCTCAAGGTCCCGCGCGAATTCCAATGTTCCGGCACGCTCGATCAACAGGTTGCGGGCGTTGAAGCCGGCAGCGCCGAACTTGAACGTGTGTTTTGCCTCTTTGGAGAAGCGCCGTTCGTAAGTCGATTCCGCCGCTTTGGCCAAGCTCGACAGGCTCATGGCACCGCCAAAGCTGCCAGCCGCCAGCAGTGTCGAGCTGATGCCATATTGACCGGACAGTTTCAGAAGATCACGACGCGTGATCCTCCGCAGTTTCTGACTGATACTCATCTTGGACTCCTCCCATGGATATGAGCTCTCATTATTGAGACTTTTTGTTTCAAAAAACGGTAGTATGGTCCGAGCCCCTTGTATAGTATTTTTTGAAAAAACGGGGGGACATTGATGTTAGATGCGGATTACGTGGTGGTCGGAGCCGGATCAGCGGGGTGTGTCGTCGCGAACAGGTTAAGCGCCGATCCAAGTGTAAAGGTTGTGCTGCTTGAGGCGGGCGGCCGCGACTGGAACCCCTGGATCCACATTCCGGTCGGATACTTCAAAACCATGCATAACCCGTCTGTCGACTGGTGCTACCGGACCGAGTCTGACCCGGGCCTGAACGGTCGTTCGATCGACTGGCCCCGGGGCAAGGTTCTTGGTGGATCCTCATCACTCAACGGACTGCTGTATGTCCGGGGCCAACCGCAAGACTATGATCGGTGGCGGCAGCTGGGAAACACCGGCTGGGGCTGGGAAGACGTGCTGCCACTGTTTCGGCGGGCCGAACGGAACGAGCGTGGCGCCGATACATATCACGGGGATCAGGGGCCGCTGGATGTTTCGAACATGCGCATTCAGCGTCCGATCTGCGATGCTTGGGTCGCGGCGGCTCAGTCGGCAGGCTATGCCTTCAACCCCGATTATAACGGTGCCAATCAGGAAGGTGTCGGCTATTTCCAGTTGACGACTCGAAACGGCAGACGCTGCTCGGCAGCGGTGGCCTATCTGAACCCCGCGCGCAATCGCCCCAACCTCCAAATCATCACCAAAGCCCTGGTCGAGACGCTGACCTTTGAGGGCAAAAAGGTCACCGGTCTGACCTATTCGCGCGGCAATGAGGCGCCGCAGAAGATCAGCGCGCGGCGCGAAGTGATTCTGTCGGCAGGGGCCATCGGCTCGCCGCATATCCTTATGCGCTCGGGGATCGGGGCGGCCGACCACCTGTCCGAAAATGGCATCGATGTGCGCCATGAACTGTCTGCAGTTGGTCAGGGAATGCAGGATCATCTGCAGGCACGGCTGGTTTACAAGTGCAACGAGCCCACCTTGAACGACGAGGTACGCAGCCTGGTCGGCAAGGCCCGTATCGCCCTGAAATACGCGCTGTTCCGGGCGGGTCCGATGACCATGGCCGCCAGCCTTGCAACCGGGTTTCTCAAGACGCGACCGGATCTTGAGACACCGGACATCCAGTTTCACGTTCAGCCCTGGTCGGCGGACAGTCCGGGCGAAGGCGTCCACCCGTTCTCGGCATTCACAATGTCCGTGTGCCAGTTGCGCCCTGAAAGCCGTGGGTGGCTGGAACTGAACGGTCCGGACGCACGGTCCTATCCCAAGATCGTCCCACAATACCTGTCGACAGAGACGGACTGCCGGACCTTGGTCGACGGGATCAAGATTGCGCGCAACATTGCCCGGCACGCGCCGCTGACGTCAAAAATTTCAGAGGAGTTTCGCCCGGCCACCAGCATCGGCATGGACGACTACGACGCAACACTGGACTGGGCGCGCGACAATACAACCTCAATCTACCACCCAACCGGAACCTGCAGAATGGGACAGGGGGCCGATGCGGTTGTCGATGACGGTCTGCGCGTGCACGGCATCGGGGGCCTGCGGGTTGCCGACTGCTCGATCATGCCCGAAATCGTCTCGGGCAACACGAATGCACCAGCGATCATGATCGGCGAAAAGGCAAGCGACCTGATCCTGGAAAGCGCTTGAACCCGAGGGCCCGCCGCGGCTCACCGCGCGCCCAGAAGTGTTTGTGCCTCGTCCGGGGTTAGCGCCGCGGGGCGGGTGCAGCTGGTTTTCATATCGATGAACACACCGCTTTCACCGGACGCCAGGATCGACGTCATAACCTCGACCACATGCAACGCCAGATCCAGCGAACAGCGGTGCGGGCGGCCGGCCTGCACCGCGTCCACCATATCGGCAAGCCCGGCCGTCCTATAGTTGGCACGGCCCCCGGCGCCGCCCTCGTTCGCGACACCGAACGGATGCGCCCAGGGCTTTACCGTACTCACATCCCCCTCAGCGGTCGCAATTTCCAACGCGCCGCCGAAGAAGTTCGGATCGGGCAGGAACAAAGTTCCCTCTGTACCATATAGCTCCATGGGGGCATGACGGTGGGCTTTGACATCCCAGCTTGCACCCAGCGTGATCAACGCGCCCGAGGCAAACTCAAGGACCGCGTGCAGCGTGGTTGGCGTGGCGACCGGAATCACCTCGCCCCGGCGCGGCGCTGAGGTGATCGTGCGAGTCTCGGACGCCATCGAGGACAGCGCGCACAGCCGTTTTACAGGGCCCAGCAATTGTACCAAATTGGTGATGTAGTAGGGGCCGATGTCCAGGACGGGTCCGGCGCCGGGCTGAAAGAAGAAGTCCGGATTGGGGTGCCAGTCTTCCATTCCCGCGCTCATGACATGGGTCGTTCCACTCACCACGCGCCCGATCCCTCCATCGTCGATCATGGCCCGCGCGTGCTGGTGCGTACCGCCTAGGAAGGTGTCCGGAGCAGACCCGACACGAAGTCCCTTTTGCGCAGAAAGATCCCGCAACACCTGCCCTTCGTCCATGGACAACACCAGGGGCTTTTCTGAATAGGCGTGTTTACCGGCCTCAAGAATGCGCCGTGTCACCTCGAAATGGGCGGAGGGTACGGTCAAATTCACAACAACAGCGATGTCATCCTGCGCCAACAATTGGTCTACCGAAAGTGCTGAAACATTGAATTCTGCCGCCCGCACGGCCGCCGCCTCCGGGTTCTGGTCGGCAACAGCGCGGATTGCGAACCCGCCAAACATCGGTGCCAGCCTAAGGTACGCGGCCGAGATATTGCCGCACCCGATGATGCCTACGCCAAGCACGCTCATCGGTCTGCCCATCTCATCGACCGTATCGCGGCAAGTGACCGCTTGGCAAAGCGGCGATCGTCTGACGGATTGTCATGTTCGGCCACCAGATGGACGACCGTACTCTCGTTAAGCGCCGCTACCAAAGCAGGCCAGTTCAAAACACCGTGACCGACATCGGCCCAGCCGTCCTCGTCCGCCATCGTCCCTTGCGGGGCGATGTCCTTTAGATGTGCTGCGGCGATCCTGTCAGCATATTTGTTGACCCAGGCCACCGGATCCTCTTGCGCCACTTGCACCCAGGCCAGATCAATTTCCAGCTTCAGACTGTCCGACCCGGACAAGATAAGGTCGAGCGGCTGGTCCGCGTCACCCAGCACCCTGAACTCGAAGTCATGGTTGTGCCAGCCAAACCCCAGGCCCGCATCCTGTAGCGGTTTGCCGGCATCGGCCAGTGCCGCGCCGAACCGAGCCCACCCGGCGGCATCCTGATCCTGGTCGGATGTATGCGGGACAAATATTGTCTCGATCCCCAGGGTCCGTGCGGTTGCGATGACCTGATCCGGCGTATCGCGCACCATGTCCAGACTAAAGTGGCTGGTCGGCATGGTCATCCCGGTCCGCGACAAAGTCTCGCTCAGGACCTGAACCACCGCATCAGAACTATACAGTCCCGCATAGCCCTCGACCTGCGTGTAGCCGAGCTCCGCGACCATCGATAGCGTCCGTTCTATCGGACCAAAATTGCGAGAACTGTAAAGTTGGTAGGAGATATCACGCATTCATAGACCTTTCCATTTCCGGCCCAGGGCCGGTCAGATAATACGGTTGTTTTCTCAATGGCTGCATCTACAGCCGCAGTTCGGTTTCAGCGCTAAAGAACGAGGCCTGCGCAGGATCAAATCCGATCCGCAGCGGATCCCCGGTCGCGATCCTGGTTTGACCATCAATGCGGATACGGAAACGTTCACCATAGCAGTTGGTCCACACCAGCGTGTCGGACCCCATCGGTTCCACGATCTCAACAACGGTGTCGGCCTGAACAGGCATCGCCGCCGCCGCATCGGCAATGGCGACATGTTCAGGGCGGATCCCCATGCGGACCGCGCCTGCGGCGTGTGCAACAAACGGATACCGGCTCACGTCAAGGGTTTCGCCACCAACCCGGAAGTGACTGCCCTCAAGTCCACCATCCAGGAAATTCATCGACGGCGAACCGATAAAATCGGCGACATAGCGATTGCCCGGCCGGTTGTAGATTTCGGTTGGCGAGGCCAGCTGCTGGATCCGTCCGCCCTTCATGATCGCGATCCGGTCTGCAAGCGTCATCGCCTCGACCTGATCATGGGTGACATAGATGATGGTGTTTTTGAGCCGCTGATGCAGACGCTTGATCTCGACACGAAGATCCGCGCGCAGCTTGGCATCCAGGTTGCTGAGCGGCTCGTCAAACAGAAACACATCGACGTCGCGTACCAATGCCCGGCCGATGGCAACACGCTGGCGCTGGCCGCCGGACAATGCGCCGGGCTTGCGTTTGAGCAATGGTTCGATCTGCAGGATTTCGGCCGCGCGGGCAACGCGTTTGCGGATCTCGTCACGGGGCAGCCGCGCGTTCCTGAGGCCGAAGGACAGGTTACCCTCGACGGTCATCTGCGGATAAAGCGCGTAAGACTGAAACACCATGCCGATCCCGCGTGCGCTGGGCTCTTTCCAGGTGACATTCCGGTCCTTGATGAAGATCTGACCGTCCGAGATTTCAAGCAACCCAGCGATACAGTTAAGCAACGTCGACTTTCCGCACCCCGACGCACCCAGCAGAACCAGAAACTCCCCATCCTGGATACTCAGGTTCAGGTCCTGAAGGACATTCACGGCCCCGAAGCTTAGATCCAGGTTCCGGATCTCGACGGAATGCGCCACTGGTTCGCCCCTCATCCCTTTACCGCTCCTGCCGCGATACCGCGGACAAACAGCTTTCCGGACACTAAATAGATCGCCAGGGGCACCAACCCCGTCAGAAGGGTGGCGGCCATATTGACGTTGTACTCCTTCACCCCTTGGACCGAGTTGACGATGTTGTTCAGCTGAACTGTCATTGGATAGAACTCAGGTTTGGTATAGATGACCCCGAACAGAAAATCGTTCCAGATGCCGGTAACCTGAAGAATGACGGCGACAACGAATATCGGCAGGCTCATCGGCAACATGATCCGGAAGTAGATCCCCCAGAACCCCGCGCCATCGACCCGCGCCGCCTTGAACAACTCCTCCGGGACCGAGGTGAAATAGTTCCGGAACAGCAACGTCAGGATCGGCATGCCAAACACGGTGTGGACCAGGACCAAGCCCCATAGCGAGCCATAAAGACCCATCTCACGCAGGATAATCACGATGGGGTAGAGCATCACCTGATAGGGGATGAATGCGCCCAGGATCAGGATGGTAAAGAACACCTCGGATCCCTTGAACCGCCAATTCGCCAGGGCGTATCCGTTCACGCTGGCAATCGCGATCGAAAGGATGACCGAAGGTACAAGGATCCGGACGGAGTTCCAAAACCCACGGCTCAACCCGTCGCAGTTGATGCCCGTGCAGGCCTCGGCCCAGGCCTTGACCCAGGGTTCAAAGGTAATCTCGACCGGCGGCGAGAACACATTGCCCAGCCGGATTTCCGGCATGCCCTTGAGAGAGGTTACGATCATCACGTAAAGCGGCAGAGCGTAATAGACAGCAACCACAAACAGCGTCCCGTAGAGCATCACATTCACACGGCTGAATTTACGGCGCGGCTTCGGCCCGCGCGGACCACTGCGGCCCGTCGCCGACGGCACGGATACAGGGGTGCTATCCACGTTTCTTGCCCCCGAATTCCAGATACGCCCAAGGGACCAGAACGATCACCACGCTCAGCAGCATCATGGTCGATGCCGCAAACCCCTGCGCCAGGTTCTGGCTTTGGAACATCTTGTCATAGACATACTTCGCAGGAACTTCCGAGGCGATCCCCGGCCCGCCCGAAGTCTGCGCAACCACCAGGTCATAGACCTTGACGATACCACTGGTGATCAGAACCAGAGCCGTAATAAAGACCGGCCGCATCATCGGGATGATAACAAAGACATATGTCTTCCAGGTCGGGATACCGTCGACGCGGGCCGCTTTCCAAATCTCGTCATCAATGCCCCTCAGGCCCGCCAGCATGATGACCATGATCAACCCGGTTCCCTGCCATAGGCCCGCGATCAGGATGCCAAAGATCACGATATCCGCGTTATACAGCGGATCAAATGTGAACCCGGACCAACCCAGCGATCGCACCACGCTCTGCACGCCGAAATCAGGGTTCAATATCCATTGCCAGACCAGGCCGGTGACGATGAAACTCAGCGCGAACGGATAGAGGAAGATGGTTCGGAACACCGCTTCCCCGCGGATCTTACGGTCCAGAAGCGCAGCCAGTGTAAAGCCGATGAGCAGGCTCAGGATCAGCGAACAGATGCCATAAATCGCCAGGTTCTCGATCGAAACCAGCCAGCGGCGGGTACCCCAGAGGCGCGTGTATTGGTCAAGCCCTACGAACTCCAGCCGTGGCAGCAGACGTGACGACGTAAATGAATGCACGACGGTCCAGGCCGTGCCACCGACAAAGACCACAACTGCGGTCAAGATCATCGGCACAAGTGCGATCTTTCCGGTAAGGTTCCGCAACGCGCGCGGTGGGCGCCTTTCCCCGGTGTCCGCCTGCTCTGATCGGGCCATTGTCATATGAATTGTCCAGGGTCGCGGTACGTGCGGGAACCACACTGGGCCATACGGCAGAAAGGGAGGGCGCCCGGCCCGTATTGAAACCGGGCGCCGGTGTGCTCAATCCGCGTTAGCGATGATGTCCGCGTAGGCGCTTTGCGCGTCTGCCGGTGAATAGGACGGATCGCTCCAGAACTCCACTGTCAGATCTTCCAGCTGGCCCTGCGTGTCCGCACTCAAGACCTGATCACCGCTCAACAGGATCGACCCGTTTGCGAGGATCTCAAGCCCCTTCTTCATGCAGTCATTGGCCGCCGCCAAATCAATGTCACCACGTACTGGCAGCGATCCCTTCTTGAGATTGAAGGCAACCTGCACTTGGGGCGAGATCATCAGTTTGGCCAGTTCCTTCTGTGCGGCCTCGATCTCGGGGTCGTCCTGCTTCGGAAAGTAAAACGCATCGCCACCGGTGGAGATTATCTCGTTCACCCCCAGGCCGGGCAGGCAGGAGTAATCCTCACCCGCAACTTTCTCGGCGATCTGGAACTCACCTTGTGCCCAATCCCCCATGATCTGGCCGCCGGCGGCCCCGGTGATCACCATATTGGTCGCCTGGTTCCAGTCCTGAACGTTCGATCCCTTGGACAGTGACCGCGCCGTGGCAAAGGCCTCCCAAACGGCGGCCATCTCGGGCCCTGCCGCTGCTTCGGCGTCCTTGTCAATGTTGATTTTGTTCCAAAGGGCTTCGCCGCCGATGGCAACCGCAAGAACGCCGAAAGCTCCGTTCGATTGCCAGGGCTGCTGCCCCATTGCCAACGGTATCTTACCGGCGGCTTCCAGCGCCGGGGCCGCCGCGACGAACTCATCCCAATTGGCCGGGACCGCCACCCCCGCATCGGCATAGGCCTGATGGCTGAGCCAGATCCACTGCCAGGAATGTATATTGACTGGCACGCAGTAAACCTTGCCATCCACGGTGCAGCTGTCCAGCAGGGATGTCGGATTGACGATCTCGCTCCAGCCCTCGGCCTCGGCCACTTCCGTCAGATCCAGCATCAGTCCGGCTTCAACCAACTCCTCGGCCTGACGCCCGTGGTTGAGTTGCGTCGCGTGCATCGGATCACCGCCGAGAATACGGCTGACAATGATGGGCCGCGCGGTTCCGCCGGAACCGGCAATTGCGCCATCGACCCAAGTGTGCGGGGTGCTTTCGTCAAAGGCCTTCGCGAACTCAGCTACCGCCGCGGCCTCGCCACCTGAAGTCCACCAATGGGTCACTTCCAGATCCGCCGCATGCACACCGCCGCCAAGCGCGGCAGTCGCCACCGCAACTGCTGCTGTGACAGTTTTCATGTGATTCCTCCCTTTCTATATCGTTATAGGCAAAACTATAACGATATAGTTTTTGCGGCAACCCTGTTTACACATGTTTCGCGGATCGCTAGGGTCAGAGGACAAAACTGGCGCTTTCTCCCCCGGGGCTTGCCCTCCGTCAGTCCTGCGCTTGATATCGATAATCGCCATATTGCTGCGGTCGGCACCCCCTAACCGCGCCATGAAAGGTGCCTGGCATGGCCGCTAAGCTCCCCAAACAACCGACGCTCCGGACCATATCGGAACTGAGCGGTCTGGCGATCCCGACGGTATCCCGTGCGTTGAACAACGCGCCTGATATCGGTGCGAAGACCAAGTCGCGGGTCCATCAGATCGCGCGCGACATCGGCTATGTGCCGAACCGTGCGGGGCTGCGCCTGCGCACGGGAAAGACAAATGTCATCTCGTTGGTGCTGGGGACCGACAACGAGGTTACGGATCATACCGGTCAACTGGTCTCGTCCATTGCCAGGGC
>JBCCYF010000163.1:0-8622 GCA_039190275.1 Pseudomonadota bacterium
TAAGCGCGTATCCAATAGAAAGAGTCGCCACAATAACCGCCACAACTGCCATCATCAGGATGGGCATCCAGTCATCCAGCATTCTGCGCAGGCTCATGCCGAGTGTCGCCTGAAACAGCAACGTTGGCAGGAAAACATAGAGGAAGACATCTGACCGGATCGGCAGATCAATGATCGCCTGCGCTCCCGGATTCAACGCATCCGTCAAGTCAGTATTGAGAAAGAACGCGGCGCCAAGTCCGATCACAATTCCCAGCACAGCAAGGATAACGCTGTAAGGCAGGCGCAACCGTGCAGCCAATGGTTCCGCCACGCCGATTACAACAAAAAGAGATGTGATGATGGTCGTAATGACGACGATATCCATCATTACGTATTACCTGAGAACTCGAACTAAAGGAAACCACTCTTAAACCTATATCAACCAAGGGGGATCAATGTGTGAACTTACACTTTAGCAGAATCTGCGAATGCAGCGAATGACAGTTTCGACGGGCCGGGCGGCAGCGCGCGCATGTCGCCTCGAACGACAAGCTCGGGCCGTTTTCATCGGTGCTGACAGCACCTACAAGCCACGTGCTGCAGCAGCGCCGAAGTCCGGATTGAGGCCAATCGCTCAAATACTGCATCGCCCGCGAGAGTCTGGTCTTGGCGACGGCCAAAAACCTGGCAAAACAAGAGAGATTGCCGAGATTTTGAGTTGGAGTTTTCAAGTGTTTGGATTGACCTGTTCAGCCGACCGCGGTTTGCATCTGGTGCATTGTTCAGCCAACGACGAATGTCCGCCTGATCGATAGAACCAAGGGCGGCATGAATATCAAACTGCATGCAATCTGTGATAGCTAAGGTGGCCCGCTCAACCTGCTCGATGCCGCCGGGCAAGTTAGCCACCAACACGGAGCGCGGGCTCTGCTCAGCAGCATATCAAAAATGGACTGGTTGTTCGGGAATCGTGGCAATGACGCCGATTGGTTTCGAAATGCGTTGAAAGACAAAGGGGTATGCGCCTTCATCGCCGGCCGAAAGCGCAATGCGCCGGTCAAGTATGACAAGCGCAGATAGAGACGGCGAAACCGCATCGAAATTATGTACGGAAAGCAGAAGGATTGGACGCGTGTGGCGACCCGTTATGACCGTCGCCCCAAGGTTTCCCCGACTGCCATCACGCTCGCAGCAACCGTCAAATACTAGTTATGAGTCCTGAACCTAGCTCGGATCGTGCCATCGCCCGACTACCATCGACCATATCGGGCTGATCAGCGCCCAGGTAATGACGAATGCGACACATTCGAGCGTAAAGCTGCCGAACTTGTAAAAAAGCTCGGCGACCAAGAATGCCATGAAAAACGGCGCCAGCTCTCGATAAAGCGCCTCTCGCGCCCCCAGTGTTCGGAATAAGGTGTACATTTGATCTACTCTCTCATTGATTCTGTGGGCATTGCTATGACAGCAACTGACACTTGACCTTCAAGGTCAGCATCCATTTCCTGCCGCGAGTATCTCCTGAAGCTCCTGTGCCGCCCAACATTTGAGTGCCGAGTCGAGCGTGCGCCGGAGATGTCCGGTCACGAAGACGGTAGTGCTGGGCGCGTCTGGATCATCGGTTTCAATCTCGAGCTCGCAGCACGCCGCGTTGTCACAGGTCGGGATGTACTGGATTGTCACGCCCAGGCACGAGCCTGGATGGAGCTTCGCAGGGAACGGATTGTTGATTAGCTTGAAGTTGAGGCACTTTTGAAGGCACTTGTCTTCGGGCGGTCGATAGTCGGGTAGTTGGCTTTCGTGCCCACAATCGCAACCGCAGTCGCCTTTGCATCCACCGCCGCAACGATGCCGGTAGAGTTCGCACCGGCTCGGTGGTTTGAAGCAGACGGCGCTGACGTGGAGGTC
The DNA here is from genome assembly GCA_039190275.1 of Pseudomonadota bacterium. GTDB lineage: Bacteria > Pseudomonadota > Alphaproteobacteria > Rhodobacterales > Rhodobacteraceae > Halovulum. The sequence goes on from JBCCYF010000163.1 coordinate 1,891, forward strand.
GCAGTGTCCCGTATTGCATAGCGTCAGAGTCTGGAGCGCCCGGACGCCCAGTTCGACAGCGCCGAAGTCGGTTGTGCCGGTGATTGCCAGCATACCGCTCGGCACTGTACCCGAGACGTCGATGGTCGAAGGTGACGCTGGATCGTCGCTCGCCACCGTGATCGTTGCGTCCTTCTCGCCAAGCGAAGTCGGCTGAAAGCGAAGTGCGAGCGGTACTGCCGCACCGCAGGCAATTGTAATCGGCAGCGCATCGATATTCGGCACAAGAAAGTCGGGCGAGGACGATGTGATACCCGTCACGGTCAGCTTGCACTTGCCAGCATTGGTCAGAACCAACGGCTGGTCGCGGAAGTCGCCGACACAGACATTGCCAAAATCGCCATTGTCGGCGATTGAAAGAGCAAGGCGGGGTACCGGGCTCGTACCTTCGACGTCAATCGTGGCCGGGCTGTCCAGGTCGTTGCTTATTACACGGATCTGAGCACTCGCGGTGCCGGTAGCAGAGGGTTCGAAACGGATCGGTACTCGGATTGACCCGCCCGGTGCTACCACAAGTGGGAAAGCCACAACGTTCGGGACCAGGAATGCAGCGTTGTTGGATGTGATCTGCGTGACGTCGAGCGGGCAGGTTCCGCTATTGTTGATTGTGAGATCCAGATCCTTGTAGTCGCCAAGGCACACATCGCCGAAATCGCCATCGTCGGCGATCGAGAGCTCGGCGGTCGCTACACCACCCGATCCAGACACTAAAAAATCGAGCGTGGGTGCGCCGGGATCGTTGCTGCGAATGCGAATCGTGGCTAGATCGCTCGCGCCCGGAGCCGCCGGCGTGTAGCGGATGCTGAAGTCGATCTCATCGCCGGGTGATATGATGATCGGTGTCGGCGGCAGTGGATCGACCTCAAACGAAGTGGACCCGAGAAGTCGCTGCACGCTATCGATCACGAGATTTTCTGTACCGACATTGAAGACTTGTAGGATCAGGTTGCTCGACATGCCCTCGCAGACGATGCCGAACTGGCCCAGAGCGCTTTCGTTCGTCTCAGCCGGAGGTGCGCCTCCCGGAAGCTCTTCCAGGCCGGATTCTAGATTGATCGCTATGGCGGGCCCGTCCGCGCTGGCAAATTCGAACACGCCTCGGCCATAGGTTGCCACACGCAGCGTCCCACTGCCTCCGATCACCATGTCTGTCACGGGCGCGCCGGGAAAATGGATATCGTCGAGCACCGTCCAAGTGTTGCCGTCATCGACAGACCGCAAAACGCCAAGGTCTGTACCCGCATAGATCACTGTCGGTGTCTCGCTGCCATCAAGAGCTATAGAGCCGAAGGGTACGTCGAGATCTGGAGAGATATCTTCCCACTGCGTGCCGGCAATAGTGGTACGAAAGACGTGACCTGTCTGACCTGCAACGCCGTTGTCGAATCCACCGAGTACGACGTAGATCACTGTGGGATCGTTTGGGTCGAAGACCGCGCGCAGGATGCTGCGGCCTGGCAGGTTGCGAGTGATATCTGTGAACGTCACGGGTGGCGCGCCGCCGATCAGAGTGTTGAGGGCATTCGTCGAAACGGAAATACGGTTCGCCGCCGTCGCCCCGCCAAACGCAACGACCAGGTTGTTGCCATTGGACGGAGCGACAGCGGGGCGTGACGACAACCTGCCCTGGGCCGGTAGCGGATCGTCTGGGTTTGTGAACGGTGCAAAGGGACCGAGGTTGACCCAGCTCGCACCACTGTCGACACTCTGCCAGAGATTCTGATCGCCGGCGATATAGACAATGCCGGAATTGCTAGGGTCAGTCGCAATGCTCGCGAGATAACAACCAGCATCACCGCCTGCAGCAGTCCATGGCGTTATCGGAGCGGCCGAAGGAATATCCGTCGCGTCCGAATCTGACCGGAATGCCCGGGTGCAAGGCTCTGGGCTAAAGAAGCCCGCGGTGCCGTAAACCCGCGAACTTGCCGGGCCGCCGTCATATACCGCATCCCAGCCGTCTCCTCCGCGGGCGCTCCAGATCGGGGCGGCGACACCCGACGTGGTCAGGATGCCGTTATCTTGGAGGGTTCCGATCGTGACGCTGGCCGTCGCATCTCGCCGGACATCGAGATTGTAAAACAAAGACGTCTGCAGGCCACCGCCATTCAGCGCTGTCCAGCTTCCTCCTTGGTCATCGGAGCGGAACAGTCCGCCGTCCGTTCCGCACAGGACTGTTGTCGGAGTACCCGGAGGTTGCGGAATGAATGCCCAGCAGTGCGTATCGGCGTGGATGCCACCACCGCCGATCTGTGTGAAGTTCGCACCGGAATCCGAGGTTCGGACCTGCCCTTGCCCGCCGAGGTAGATGATGTCGTTCGTGCCGTCGCCCGCCGACGCGGGATCGACAGCCATCTGGAAGCTGTAACCCCCTTGGGAACTGCGGGCGTTTTGTAGACCGTTGCTGGTTTGCTGTGTCCATGTTGCACCCTGATCGGTGCTGAGAAACAGCGCGATTGGAACCGACCTTGGACGTGCGGGCAAGGGCGGCGGCGGTGGAGGCGCGGGTGGATTGAGCCAGCGGCTATCGACAGAAGCATAGAGCACCTGAATGCCACCAGCCGCAGCCGGTGACGTAGGCGGTGCAAGCCCGACGAGTACTTTGCCAAACGAGGGTAGAAAGACAGGGTCGTTGAGCGCGTTGACTGCAGCCGCAAGTGCAGGAGTCGCCGCGTTGAAGATCGACGTCCAGGACTGACCGCCATCGACCGACTGGAAAATGCCCCCCGCTGTCGCGCCGCCATTTGTCTTGCCGGCGTAGAGGATGCGTGCGCCCACCGGCGAGGTCGTGTCGAGCACAAGAGAGCGGATGTCGCCGCCGCTGTTCGTGCCCATCGTCCAATTCAGACCACCATCAGTGGAAAAGAACGCGCCTTGGTTGGACGCCAGATAAAGTCGCTGCTGATTGGCTGGGTCAACGATCACAGCATTGATGAAATCGTTAAACAAGACATTTGCGCTGCCGGTATTTCCATCAGGGTATCCCGACCCGAGGCGAATTGCGCTACTACCACCATCTGTCGAGCGAAATAGACCGGCTGCGAGATGCTGGGTCCAGCGACCGGTCGTTCCGACGTAGATTGTGCTTGTATCCGAAGGGTCAATCGCGATCCCGCCCGGCCCTCCAATCCCAAGAGAAACCTGGCGATCAAAGATCGGTGCCCAGGTCGCACCTGCATCCTGAGAGCGCCATACCCCTCCGCCCGCCGTGCCAATGTACAGAGAGTTGGGGTTGTTTGGATTGACTGCGATGGTCGAGACTAGGCCGTTATCCTCGCGCCCGCCGCCGTCTCGGACAATCGGACTAGGCCCTATTGGCTTCCATACTGTTCCATTGATACCCATTATGGTGCCTCACCATCTTTATCAGAATACGCTTCTACGTCCGGTAAAGCGTCGTCTCCCGGTCGCGTAGCGGGCAAACGAACAGCTCCTCTGAGCCGCTGAAACTGCCGACGCGCACGTTCATAAGAGATGGCGGTGGGCTCTCCACCGGTGTGTCGGGCCACAAACGCGTTATGTATTTCAACAGCGGGGCTTGAATGCTCACCGGGACCGCGCGGCTCGACGTTCTTCTTAGAATACTTGCGTGTTTTCCGGGCCATATCACCTCCGGAATTCATAGAAATCGTCAGATTAAGTTGAAACGAGGCCGACAAACCGGCCTAAACACAGTTCATTCAAACTACCTTACTGTGCCTCAAATCTGTGATTCGAATCAAGTTTCTTAGATGATTGATGCACGCGGCGTTGATTGCGCGAGCAGGTCAGCGGGCGGATCAAACCGCAAATCCGTGTTGAGCTGTTGGGTTGAGTCCCTGTCGCAGAGAGGCGTCGGACTATCGCTGGAAAAATGGCGCCGGTCATTGAATACATCTGAGTGTTTGGAGATAGTTCGAACCCGGTCGCGTCCCTTGCATGGCTCGTTCAATTCGCCGGTGAGCGAGTGTTTCGAGCCCTGCTTTTTCAGGGAATCACGCGTTCGGCTCGAAAGTTACAAACAGCAGCTCTGGGCCGTCTATGCGGTGGCCAATGTAGGCTTTTTTAGTTCGTAGAAGTCTTTGCAGGTTGCAACATCCGAAACTATGCGCTCGTCTCTGACGTTCTATACGCAGGATCAATAGCTACTATCTGGCAGATTGAAATGATGGTACGTGGGATCCGTAGGGTAGCCGACCAACTCAGCCAGGGATTGCTTCACACAACATCGGTTCAGCGACGTTCGCAGGTTTCAATCTCGAGGCGTTGCAGTTCAAGGCCGTCTGCGCGGACCACTGAGTCAAGAAACCCGTGAAGACTTTCGAGAAACCTACCGGACGTCTGGCCCGGCTTGATGGGTTCCGACGGGTTCGCCGTCCTTCCCATCGTCGCTCTTGATTCGCCTCATCGTGCGGCGTCTCCTGCGGTCCCCGCGCTTGATGGGTCCGGGTCCCCAAAAACAATTCTAATCAGCCGTGAGGGTTCAGGAAGCGTAGTCTTCGTTTTCTATGATTTTTTCGAAAGCGGGTAAGAATGCGTCAAGGTGCAGCGACATGCAGCGTGTGATCTGCTCGTTGCGCATCAGTTTCGCGATGTACCCGCGTGTAAGGGCCAGATCCAGATCGAGTCGCCCCCAATATCACCGCGGCAGAGGTAGCTGGTGCGATTAAAAGCCAAAATGTTGTAGCAGCGGCCGGGCAGGTCGGCGCTCCGCCATTTGGCGATGCGCGAACCGACTTTCAGTTCAAGCTGCGCACCGAGGATTTGTTACATGACGCGGACGAATTCGGTCGCGTCATTATCTCAACAGGTGATGACGGTTCAATCACCCGATAGGAAGATATCGCGGGAATTGAGCTGGGCTTGGCCAAGCCTACTATCCCGACTAGTCACAGCCGCATCTTTCGAGCGACGAACCACACGGCTTTCGGCAAAGGAGTCGGTCCTGAGCCCACGCTTGTGGAATTATTTTGGTCGATTTCACGATAACAACCTTGTCAACTCGTTCTGATATCCGAACAAGGCTGGCAACCCACCGGTGTGTAGCATGACAACCTTCTGCTGCGGTTGAATTTTTCCCGCACTCACCAGATGCAATAGACCCGCGAAAGTCTTCGCGGAATAAACCGGATCAAGGAAAATTCCTTCGGTGCGCGCCATCTTTTCCAAGGCAGCTTGGGCCATTCCACTTAGCTGTCCGTAGCCGGGCGGCAACGCCTCGTCCAATACTTTGACCCTGTCCAACAAAGCTGCGGCGTCGATTTTCAGCAAGTCTGCCAGTTTCTGTATGACAATTTTCATTCTGGCTTTTTGTTTATTGCGATCTCGGCGCACGCAGATACCAAATACAGTAGCGGTTTTTAGTTCCAACGCTAGTCCAGCCAGCAGGCCGCCATGTGTTGCTCCACTACCCGAGGGAACAACGACTGCGTCGAAATCTGATATCTGTTGGCACAATTCCTGTCCGGCGAGGACATACCCCAGCGCACCCAATGGGGGATGATGCAAACCCAGATGAATGACATATGGGGTGCGTCCCTGAGACTTTAATTCTTCAGCGCGCGCGTGCAGAGCAGCGTCGGCGCCAGTTTCGTCCTCGCCCTTTGGGTAGCTTATATGTTCGGCACCCAGGATCTTTGCCAATAGCACATTTCCAGAGCTGTAATATTCCTCATCCATATCTGGGACGCGCTCTTCCAATTGCAGCACGGATTGCATGCCCAGTTTTGCAGCGGCGGCTGCCGCAGACCGAACAAAGTTGGACTGAACTGCGCCGGTGATCAGAATGGTATCCGCACCTTGCTGAAGCGCATCACCGAAGTAGAACTCAAGCTGACGCGTTTTATTCCCGCCGAACCCTAGCCCGGTCAGATCGTCGCGTTTCAGCCAAAGGTCTATCCCCAATTCCAAAGACAATCTGTCCAACCGTTCCAAGGGTGTTGGCCCCCTCATGAGTTGGGCTCTTGGAAATCTGTCCAGATTGTTGGTTTGTGTCATCTTCTGCCCTTCGATACTAAGCGATGGTAAATGCGCGATGAAACAAGACCCCGCAGGCTATCAAAGAAACCAAGCGGACCGCTGATGTGACCAGCGTTTCTGGCAAGTACGGGCCCACCAGGCGACCAATTAGGCTGCCGACAAGTGTTAACACGACAAAAGCCCAAAAATGCGGGTCATACATGAAGGCCTGCTGTTCTGAAAGGCTGTGCAACAGGAATGCAATGCCGTATGCAACCAACGCAATGGGTTGAACCAGCTTTGCAACATCTTTGGCCGAGCGACCTTTCGCAATCAATCCAAACACCATCAAGGGACCGGGTGTGGCCGCCCAAACAGTTGCCAAGCCGGCCAATGCGGAAACAGTTGAAAAACCTGCTGTTCCAACTGAACGACGCAAAGGAATCAAGGTCGTAAAGAGCCCGATCAGCAAAAGGCTAGCTGTTAAGGCAAGGACAAACACCTCGCTGAGCCAAGGATAGACTGCGAGGCCCGCAACCACGCCGGCCAAGCATCCGATAATCGCCGTACGAATAATCGCGCGCTCGTTTTTCAACACGTATCGGTCAGTCGCGACGACTGACACAACGGTGTTCAACAGCAGTAGTATTGGAACTGCCGTGGATGTACCAAGCAGGATCATCATCGGCGGGCCCGCGATGATGCTGAAACCAATGCCAACGCCGACTTGCAGTATTGCCCCAAGGCTGATGGCAAGCA
>JBCCYF010000164.1:0-8457 GCA_039190275.1 Pseudomonadota bacterium
GGGAGGCCCAGAAGTCCAACATCCGCAATCAGTTTCAGGCGCAGCCAAAGCGTACGTTCCACGCCCTCCTGCCCGGGGTTGGCGTTACGTGGTGCCTGATTGGTGGATGTCTTGAAGTGGAGATTGCCAAAGCCACCGTTGCCGCCCCGCGCAAGGCACACGCTCTGGCCGACCTCGGTTAGATCAGCGATCAGGGTCACTTCGTCTTCGTCCAGAACCTCGGTCCCAACAGGGACTTTAAGCACGATGTCATCACCCGATTTGCCCGTACGCTGACGCCCGGCGCCACCCTTTCCGTTCTTTGCAAAGAAGTGCGGCTGGTAGCGATAATCGATCAATGTGTTCAGCCCATCCACCGCCTCGGCCCAGACATCGCCGCCCTTGCCGCCATCGCCGCCATCCGGACCGCCGTACTCGATATACTTCTCACGCCGGAAACTGACCGCCCCGTTGCCACCGCTGCCAGAGCGGACGTAGACTTTGGTCAGATCGAGGAATTTCATGTCAACCCGGCGCCCCCTGTCCGCTCCATCCGATACGTGAAGACCGCCCCGGGCTCAACCCGCGCCTTGGAGTGCCCGATACCCTCACCGGTTTTTCGAAACCCGAGCTTGCGGAGCAATGCATGGCTTGCGGTGTTGTCGGTAAAAGCGTCCGCAGTTATCTGGCTCAGGTTCAGGCGGGGCATCATCTCGCCCAGAAAGGCCGACATCGCTTCGGCGCCGTAGCCGTGGCGCCGATAGTCCCGCGCGATCCAGTATGCGGTGCTGACCGGCATGCCGCCCAGCGCGACCATGCCGATCAGCGGACCGGACTTCAGGCGCACGCCCCAGCGAAACCCCGGACGGCCGCGCCAGCGGTTGTCGCCCATCCACGCCAGCGCATCATCCGGGGAAAAGGGATGCGGAACTGATGCCAGCATCCGCGCCAGACCCGCGTCGTTCCCGATCTCAGACAGCCGCGGCGCATCACCTGCCAAAAGCGGGCTGAGCACCAGATTTCGGGTTTCGATCCGCGGATCCGATGCAAATCGCCAGTTCGCGATTGTCAGTTGCATCCGCTGAACGGGTTGGAGGCGTTGAGACTTTACGGTCCGAACCTCGATCTGATCCGCATCGCGAAACCCAAAGGCCAGCAGGACCCGGCGCGACCTTTGGTTATCCGGATGATGCCCCGAGATCACCGGCAGGTCCGACTGCCCGAAGCGGTATCGCAGGACGGCGCGCACCGGCTCGAACATCAGGCCCCGACCCCAATGCGACTGCGCCAGCCAGTACCCCAACCCAAGCCCGGGCCTAAGCGATATGACACCGATCAGCTCCGGATCGCAGATGGCCCAGAACCCCGGCTTGGCCGCGGTCCGCCCCAAAAACTGTTCGGCATCCTGCAACCGATAGGGTTCGGGCACGTTCAACCATTGCGCAACGATGGGGTTCGCCAATGCGGACGCCAGCGCCAGCGCGTCGCCCACCTCCAGCGGCCGCAGGGTCAGGCGCTCGGTGGTTAGGCGGGTCGGGCACATGGGACCGCCTCCCGCTCGTACCGCCAGATGTCGACGATGGCCTGCCGGGCAATCGAATACGACTGACTATCCCCAACATAGGCGAAGCCGGCCTTGGTCAGCACCCGCACCGAGGCCGGATTGTCCTGAAAAACCTCGCCTGTCAGTGGCGCGGATCCTGCCTGTTGCACCAGTGCCTGCACGGCTTCGGTCGCAAAGCCTGTGTCCCAGAACGACGCGCCCAGCCAGTATCCGATCTCATGCCCAAATTTAAGGGAGATTAGGCCGATCAACTGCTCGTCGGTCGGGCCCCTGTGATCGATCGCCCAGACCTGTTCATCTGCTTTACCGTTGAGCACCGAGGCAATAAAGGCATCCACAGCGCCGGGCGGGTTCGGATAGGGGATCGAGCGGGTCATCCGCGCGACGCGAAGATCGCTGGTGTAAAGTGAGATTAACCCGGCATCGCTGGATTTAAGCGGCCGCAATCTGAGACGTTCGGTTTCTATGATCTGCGCCATCGCTCATGCCTCCCTGATCAGGACCAGAAGCACCGAGCCAACGGTCAGGGCGGCCAGCAGCAGCATCAGCAGGCGTTCAGCCCGCTGCCCCGACACCGCTGCAGCCAGGCGCGCACCACCCCAACACCACAGGGGGTGCAAGACCACCTGCACACTCAGCAAGATCGCGGCAATCCAGGCAGTCGCAGTTAAGGGCGGTGTCCCGGCGGACACATAGTGGGTGATGCCCGTCGACACCATCGCCCACGCCTTGGGATTCAGCGGATGCACGATAAGCCCACCGACAAACCCCGGTGGGGCTTCACCGGCCGAGCCGGGGGTGATCCGCGACCCGGCAATGCGCCAGGCAAGATAGAGGATGTACGCCACCGAAGCGTATTTCAGCGCCAGGAAAAGCCAGGGGACCGCCGCCACAACGGTCATCAGGCCCAGACCGATCGGCCAGATGATCAGTTGCTTGCCCAGGGCAACACCCGCAACGAAGGGAAGCGCCGGCCGCAGGCCGAACCGTGCCCCGGCGCTCAGCAGTACCATATTCGCAGGTCCCGGCGTCGCGACCATAGCCGCCGCGAACACCAGGTAGTTCACAACATCAACACCCACCGGCCCGCCTCCGCTGCTTGGCCTTCTCCCGCGCCTTGATGCGCCAGGGCGCGTCACGCTCCCAGTCCCCGGCCATGATCGAGCCATAGGGATGAATCTCATCCACCACCTCGGCCAAATCGTAATGTGCCATCTGTGCGCGAACCGTAGCCGCGGGTTTATAGGCGGAGGGGAGTTCCGACGTGTCGACATGGCCCGAGTAGAAGCGCACATCGAGGTCTTGGGTTTCAGCCGCGAACACCTGTTCATCCGTACGCTCGCCCTGCGCGCGCTTATGCGCCGACCGCGACATGTTCCGCCCGGCACCATGCGGCGCAAAGCCCAGGTTGCGTTCGGTTGTCCGCCCCCGGACAAGCAGCACGGGCTCTGCCATGTTCAGCGGGACAATCTGCGTACCGTTGGTATCGGTCAGGAAGTCTGCTTCAACCGGCGTGGCGCCTTTGGCGTGGTAATACAAGTTCTCCTTGCGAAACACGAAGTTGTGCTCGTTCCAGAACCGCTCGTCCGCCTGGGTGGCCAGAGCTTCGAGCGCCGCCTGATGCAATGCGGTGTGGTTTGCCTTTGTCCACCGCCGGATGAGTTGCAGAGCCTCCCAATAAGCTTCGCCCTCGGGGCTATCGGCCGGGATCCATGCGTTCTGCTTCAGGACGCCGGTGCTCAGCATTTTCCGCCACGCCTCGGCGGCGCGCATGCCAAGCTTGTATAGCCCTGCCCCGGGCCCGCGCGAGCCGTGGTGCGTGACAAGGCACACCTTTCCCGTAGCGGCAGACCGGCCGACAAAGGCAAAGTGGTTGCCATCCCCTTGCGTGCCCAGATGCGTCTGCGCGGCCTGCAGGATCTTGGGGTCACGCAAGAAGACGTTGTCACGAAATGCATCATAGAGCGTCGGGGACATGGTAAAACGCTGCCCGTTCTTGCGTCCACCCGGGCCAAAATGCGTGACGTCGTGAATGGCGTCCAACACCAGCTTCGGTTCGGCGTTCTGGAACACCGTAACCATGACCGAGCAACAGATATCCGCCGAGTGCATGCCAGGGTGGATCGCGTTTTCTGCCACCGCCACGCCGCCAACAGGGATGGTCCCGATCGGACCCGCCGGGCAGGCATCCGGCATCACCGCACCGGCGCGCAATGTCGGCGTGCGCATCAGCACGTCCATGGTTTCGCGGACGGCCTGCGCGTTGGCGGCCTCAACCTCGTTTTCTGCGTCAAGTTTGAACTGAATATCCGGCGCATCCTGCAGACTGATCCGTGGCGCAGGCGCATGTGCGGCAATCCACTCCGCCAGGGCCGCGCCCTCCAAACCCTGCGCATTCACATGCGCAAGGGCTTGTCCGAACTCCCGGCACTGCGGGAAACCCAATGCGATCAGTTCTTTGCCGGTAACAGCCATATCCCGTCTCCAGTTCTTTCTGGCACCACTATCGGTGTACCTTGACTGGCCGGTCCTTGTTCAAACGAACGAAAAAGGGACCGGCCTTGGCAGCCGATCCCCTAAAATGCTCTCGCGTTTTGCGGTGTCGGCTTACTCGGCGGCCTCCGCCGATGGGAGAACCGAGATAAACGTGCGGCCCTTGAGGCCCTTGTGGAAGGTGACTTTGCCTTCGTCGGTCGCAAATATGGTGTGGTCGCGTCCCATACCGACGCCCTCACCCGGCCACCATTTGGTGCCGCGCTGCCGCACGATGATATTTCCGGGTATCACGGCTTCACCGCCGTATTTCTTAACACCAAGTCGGCGGCCCGCGCTGTCGCGACCGTTGCGGGACGAACCACCTGCTTTTTTATGTGCCATGTCTTCGCCTCCTTACTTGCTGTCTGCGGCAAATTCTGCCGCCTGTTTGATCCAGTCGTCCCGGTCGATCCGGCCCTTGAACGACAGAAGGTCGTCCATCATGGCGACGTCCTCAGGCGTCCACTCGGCAATTTGCCAGAAGTGGTATACGCCGACCTTGTTCAGCGTACCTTCAAGCTTCGGACCGACACCGGAGATCTTCTTTAGATCGTCCGCTTGGCCCTTGGCTTCCGTCAGCAGGTTCTTCGGACCGTTCGGCGCCTCCGCAGCCGGTGTATCCACCTCCGACGCCTTGGGCGCGGCTTTTTTGGCCTTCGCAGCGGGCTTTTCCGCCTTGCTGGCCTTGGCCTTTTCAGCCTTGGCGGCTTTTGGCGCAGCTTTGGCAGGGGCCGCGCCCTTTGCCATGACAACACCAACGCCCGCAGCGACGGCCCCGGCCGAAACCGCGGCGCCGGACGCTAGAATATTTGTGACCCGAACTTTGGTCAACGCCTGACGGTGACCCTTCTTGCGCTGCGACGAATGTTTGCGTCGGCGTTTGACGAAGGAGATCGTCTTGGGTCCTTTGAACTGGTCCAGCACTTCAGCCTCGACCGCCGCACCCTCGACAAACGGCGCCCCAACAGTCACGGCATCGCCTCCGATCATCAGCACTTCGTTGAACTGCACGGTATCCCCGGGTTCAGCGGTCAGCTTTTCGATCGAAACGACATCATCCTTGGCAACTTTATACTGTTTGCCCCCAGTCTTGAGCACCGCGAACATGTGCTTCGTCCTTTTCCTGTCGCGTTCTGCGGTCCTGCGGGTGCAGCGTTTCGCGCGGGTTGCGCACCTCGAACAGCGGGTCGCCGGGCGACCGCAAAAACAAAAACGGGGCGCAAACCCCGATCCGAGGCCTGCGTATCCCCGAACGCCCCCGATTTGTCAACACCTCGACCCAAACTAAGTTCGCCGCGCCTGCTGGGTCACCGTTTCACGCCGGCGACCTCGAACATATTGTAATTCTTGCATAATAAGCGAAACCTCGCCGAAATATCGCGTTCAAACCAGCGCCATTTTATGAACATGATGTCGGCATTGATAACATCTACCACAGCATCTGAGTGCAATAATTCGCGGAACTTCAGAACCATGCCAACGGCCAAGCCCAATCTGCCCGACAGCGCATATGACCTCGATTTCAGCGGCGTTTCGGCGGCCGAGCAATTAATGGTGGAACTTGTCAACCGCGCCCGGCTGGACCCCGAGGCTGAGGATGGCCGCCAGGGGACCAATTACATCAATGGCACGGCGCCGGCACAGGCCGTGGCCATCGTCGGCCCGCTCAGCGATGCCGCACAGCACCATTCCGATGATATGGTCAACCAAGGGTTCTTTGCCCATACAAACCCTTTCGACAACAGCAGCCCCTCGGATCGCGCGCAGCAGGAGGGCTATGGCTCGGGCGCGGCCGAGAACATTGCGCTTGGCGGCGGTTTTGAGGCCAACAAGGAGTCGGCAACGACAATCGGCGGTCATCACGGGCAGTTCTGGAACTCGGGCGGTCATCGCAACAACTTCCTGAGTGACCGCTGGTCCGAGGTGGGTATCGGCCAGACCGTCGGCGATGCGCGGGGAATGATCGCGCAGTATGGTAACGACCGCTCGTTTGTAACCCAAAACTTTGGCGACCGCGGCATCAACTATCTGACCGGCGTGGTGATCGATGACCGCGACAATGACCTGTTCTACGATATTGGCGAGGGTCAGGGTGGCGTGCGCATCACCGCCTGGAATGAAAGCGGCAGTGCCGCAACTTCCACGTGGGATGCGGGTGGCTACTCTCTGGCGCTCCGACCCGGGACCTACACCGTCCAGTTTGAGGGCGGCGATCTTGATGGAGCCTTCCAGACCGAGGTGACGATCGGCTCGGACAATGTGAAGCTCGATGTGATCGAGGATCGGGATGCCTCGGGCCCGTCACCGGCCCCGATACCGCCTGCTGCCCCTGTGGCGACAAAGATCTACGGAACAGCCTCGGACGACCGACTGACCGGCACCGACGGTGAGAACACCATGGTCGGTCGCGGCGGGAACGACACGCTCAGGGGCGATGCTGCCGACGACATGCTCAAGGGCGGCGGCGGGAACGATGCGCTTCACGGCGGCACGGGCAATGACGTGATCCATGGCCACAAGGGCGACGATCTGGCCAAGGGCGAAGCCGGCGACGACACGCTGAAGATGGGCGGCGGCGATGATGTTGGCAAGGGCGGTAAAGGCAACGACGACATTTCCGGCGGCCGTGGCAACGACCGGCTGAACGGCGGTCAGGGCGATGACCGGATCGCCGGAGACCAAGGCAACGACCGGATGACCGGTCGGGGTGGCATGGATGAATTCGAGTATGCGAAGGGCGGTGACAAGGACCGGATCACCGATTTTCGCGACGATGTCGACGAGATCGTACTGGATCAGGCCCTGTGGGACGGAACGCTGAGCGCTCAGGGGGTTGTGGACCGCTACGCCACCGTCCGCGATGGGGACACCGTGTTTGACTTTGGCGGTGGTGACCAGCTCACGGTTATGAACGTCTCAGACACATCCATTTTGGTCGATGACATCGGATTTCTGTGAGTTTGTGACGATACTCAGCAAGCCGTTTGCGCTTGCTTCTTTCAGGAGGCGCACATAAACACCGCGATGGACCACGTACCAAGCGCGGAGAGGTGCCGGAGTGGTCGAACGGGGCGGTCTCGAAAACCGTTGTGCGCGCGAGCGTACCCAGGGTTCGAATCCCTGTCTCTCCGCCATTTCCCCATTTCGACCGAAAACCCGAAAAAACCTAAATGATTCAAATACTTGAGGGGTTCGAACGCCGTCATTTCGGGAATAAGCCAAACCATTCAAAAACACGAGGCGAAGCACCATGCGCTTGGTGATAGTCCCGCCTAAGTCATTATTTTTCCAAAGCTCATAAGGATTAGCCAGGAATCTACAGGCGAGTTCGAACGACTCCTCGAATGGGTATTTGTGGTTTTGCTTTGCTCGACCTGATCCTGGGTAAGCAGTTTCTGCCGCTCCAATTCTGCGATCTTGTTTTCATAGGCTGAGATCACACGCGGGTTGGACACATCCAAAATACGCTCCAACAGGTCGCCGATCTTTGTCTCAATCTCACCCAGCTTGCGCTGCAGGGTTTCAGCAGCTTGGGTTGCTTGTTCAAGGCGTTGGTTCCACGCATCGGCAAACATTGCCTTCGCGATCTCAAACAAGCCCTTTGCAGGCGTCAGGTTTTGCAGGACGGCCTCAAAGTCGCCTTCGAGCTGGTCGCGGCGTATGGACTTGCCTTTGCTCTCGCAGCCTTTGGTGGCGCACAGATAGTAGGGATGCTTTTTTCCGGTTTTGGATTTTGACCAGCAGGCCGTGAGCGGTTTGTCACAGTCATCACAAAGGATGAGGCCGCGCAGCGGGAAGTCTTCACTGATATCTTTGCGAGCTGCAGCTTTCGAGATGTTGGGTGTTCTTCACTGTCCCAGCGCTCCTTGCACCCGGTTGGTAGGCGCCAGTGAAAGGTGGCATGATCGGCAGGTATAGCGCCCCTGTTTCGTTCGCTACGCTCCACAACGGGCTTCGCATTTAAAGCGTTTGACGAAGTAGCTGAAGCGTCATGCATCACCTAACGCTTTGAGACCTTTAATTTCAGGGCAGCGTTAGGTGATTCAGATTTTTCGCGTAGCGCCTTTGCGCGCCGATACTTTCACTTGATGGACTGCACGCGCCCGCGTGGCGTTCAGCCCGCCTCCGGTGTCGGGTCAAGCTTGGCGATCCAGTTTCGAACGTTGAAGATGTCGAAATAGATTGCCAAAACCGCCGGAAACACCAGCACGACCAGCAACATAGAAGCAACGAGGCCGAAGGCGACCGCGACGACAAGCGGCACAAGAGTTTGGACCTGCGGGCTGGAGTCCAGGATTATCGGGATCAGCCCGACAAATGTGGTGGAGGTGGACAGGGCTATGGGCCGAAACCGATCCCGTACGGCGTTCAGCGCGGCA
>JBCCYF010000165.1:0-8067 GCA_039190275.1 Pseudomonadota bacterium
GGTGTGTCCGGTAAAACCAATGCGAATTCCTCGCCGCCAATCCGTGCCGCGAAGTCCTTGCCTTTGGTATTCTGGTGCAAGATCTGACCGATACCACGCAGGATGTTGTCGCCTACGGCATGTCCCCAATTGTCGTTCACCGTCTTGAAGTGATCGAGGTCGATGATCGCAAAGCAAAGGGAACCGGGCATGGTCAGCAACGTCGACAGTTTGTTTTCGAGGTACCGCCGGTTTGGAAGACCTGTCAGGTGATCGGTGGATGCGGCCTCCCTCAGGATTGACAGCTCGGTCTTCATTTCAGTGAGTTGTGCCTGGGTGCTTTCCAACCGGTGGCTGACCGACTGAGTGGTTGAAAGATGAGTGCGATTCGAAATTGCCAGGTGTTTACACAGGAACTGGAGCTCTTCTTTTGTGACGTGGCCAGCGATGTCGCGCAACGTGCTGCGCAACTCGTCAGCCATCCTCAGGTTGCCCTTCATTCCATCCGACAACTGTTCTATTGCCCCGGAAAGCTCGTTCGACAGGCCCAGATGCAGCCGTTCCAACCCGCTTTGCAGGGCGGACTGGCTCAGGTATTCGGCCTGGATCATGGCTATCGCAGCCTCCCGCTCGTTTTGGGGACCTTTCAGCGCGAGGGTCACTGCGGCGCAGAGCTGTTCATTCAACCCCTGAAGATGTTTCACTAACACTTCGAATACGACCGGCGACGGAGACAGGTCATACTCTTCAGCGAGGGCGATAGCCTCCTTCGCGATGCAGATTGCGGCGTTTCTTCTGTGTTTGTCCGGCATTTGATCGGCAGTCCATGGTTCCCGCCACCGGTCTACGTCATTCGGGTTTTCACGAGGTTAATGCCAGTTTTGACGCCGTCGCCGAGATTAACCGAACCTTAACCATTTTGGCGGAATTTAAGCAGTATTTTAATAAACTCCTCGCGCATTTTCGCGACAAGCCCGAGGTGATACCAGTGAGAATTTTAGTCGTTCAAGACAACACGGACCTAGGTGCGCTATGGTGTGCATTCCTGCGCCGCCGCGGTCTGAGCAGCACATTGGCAGGTAATGAAGAGGAGGCACTCGCGGCGCTTGCCAGCGATTCTTATGATGCCCTGATAATTGAGCCCGTACTGAGCGGTGGCGGTGGTCTGCCGGTTACTGATTTTGCAACTTACCGTAATCCAGACATCGTGATCATTGCAGTCACTAAATCCGACTTCTTTTCGGGTGGCTCCATTTTCAGCCTAATCCCCAACGCACGCGGCCTGTTGCGCACACCGGTAAGGCCGGAGGACATTGCCGCGTATGTGGAGCACTTCAGTGATCGGCGCGATACGCGCGCGCAGGTTCGTGAATCCGGCTGACAGTTATGCCGCCGTCGTCATCCTGTCCCGATGATGCGGGGCCTCCCAGTCGATAGCTGGCGGAACTGGAACGATGCGATGCGAGTTAACTGAATTGTGGCTGTAGTGATAGTGGCGGCGGATGTGATGGAAATTCACCGTCTCGGCGACGCCCTGCCATTGGTATAGTTCCCGCGCATAAGCCCAGAGGTTTGTGAAGTCGACCAGACGGTTGCGGCTGGTTTTGAAATGTCCGTGGTAGACCGGGTCGAACCGGAACAACGTGGTTGCCAGTCGCCAGTCAGCCTCCGTCGGATACGCGCCCATCAGATAGCGTTGGGAGCTTAGCCTCTCCTCAAGCCAGTCCATGGTGTCGAACAGTGCGGTGACTGCGGAATCATATGCCCGCTGTGTCGTCGCAAACCCGCATCGGTAGACGCCATTGTTGAGTGTGTCGTAGATCCGGGTGTTCACCTGATCGATCTGGTCACGCAGGGGTGCGGGCCAGTAGTCGGCGGTGTTCCCGGTGATCCCGTCGAAAGCGCTGTTGAACATCCGTATGATCTCGGAGCTTTCGTTCGACACGATAACCCCTTGTTCCTTGTCCCAAAGGATCGGCACGGTGACACGCGCGGTCAGATCGGGTGCCGCCCGCTGATAGATTTCGCGTGCGAAGGCGGATCCAAAAAGGCGATCACCGGTCGCACCGTTGGCGTCGATCTCAAATGTCCAGCCTTCCTCCAACATATCAGGGTGAACAACGTCAAAACTGATGTGCGGCGCCAGGTCCTTGAGGCCCAGAAAAATGAGAGTCCGATGTGCCCACGGGCAGGCATAGCTGACGTAGAGGTGGTAGCGGCCGCTCTCAGCCTTGAACCCCCCTGTGCCAGTCGGTCCCGGGCTACCATCTGCGGTGATCCAATTTCGAAACAGCATGGCCGCACGTTTGAACTCACCGCTTTTGGAGGTTGGAAACACCGGATTCGCGTCCCAAACGCCGTTAACCAATTGCCCCATCCCTCACCCTTTCTGAATACGTATCTGTGATGTCCCCTGCGATACCGTAGATCATTTCGGTTTTGGATAAAATGGCCGCCTCGGGATCAGTCTGTCACCCAATAATAAACAATAAAATCTTGGACAGAACGCGGTCCAAAGCCTAAGTTAAGGCGTGAGTTTAGTGAGTGATTTCCAGGTGGGGGCCTGTACGTATGGAACACTGTTTGCCGTCGGGAATGAGGCAAAGTCTGCACCCGAATAAGCGTGAGGCAAGACCCGTTCGGGAGCGTCTCAGGCTACGTAGCGGGTCACGTGACATTGATGTGCTTGAGGCATGGGCCGATGGCTTTGCAATCCCGCGAAACGGGCCTCAGCCGCATCGTGGTTTTGTGGATATGTTCGACGGCAGCCGGCACATTCGTCATGGGCTTGTATATCAGACCGGGTATGACGGGGACCGAGCGATTTTCACGTTCAAGCTCGCCCATGATCCGCAGATGGCGCAGCCATCGGACTTCGAGCGTGCGCCAGACGGGCCGAAGGCACTTCTGACGCAGGAGTGACTTTTTGTCGAAGGATATTGCGCAAGTATTCAAAATTCGCGTCTATTCGTGCGCAAAATATGCGATGATCGCTTGAATTGTGGCTTTCCTCCCCCGTGATCCCGGATAAGCTTCGCCGACTCGAATCCGGAGGGCTTTAGATGATCGCATCGCCGTATCTGCTTTTCCTTGGGGATGCCCCTGATCCGCTTGCCGCAAAGGTTGCGCAAGGGATCCGCGACTGGCGCCCGGATGTTTCGGTCGGTCAGGTTCGTTTGCCCGGCTGCAACGCTGATATGAAGCTCCCCGACATGACGATTGCAGAAGGGGTCGCGGCGGGGGCAAAGACCCTGGTGATCGGGGTTGCAAACCGCGGCGGCGTCATATCCGAGGCGTGGATCGCGGTTCTGAAAGAAGCGCTGGAGGCGGGACTGGACATTGCCTCGGGGCTGCACAACCTCCTGCGCGACGTACCCGAACTTGCCGCACTTGCGGCGGCAACAGGCCGGACCCTGCATGATGTCCGCGTCCCCTCGGTCAACTATCCGATAGCCAACGGCAAGCGGCGGTCGGGCAAACGATGCCTGGCGATCGGTACGGATTGCTCGGTCGGCAAAATGTACACCGGCATTGCCATGGAGCGCGAAATGCACCAGCGCAATATGAACGCCACATTTCGCGCCACCGGCCAGACCGGGATTTTGATCACCGGCGGGGGCGTACCGTTGGACGCGGTGGTGGCGGACTTCATGGCGGGCGCGGTCGAGTATCTAACACCGGAAAACGATCCGGATCATTGGGACCTGATCGAGGGGCAGGGCAGCCTGTTCCACGCATCGTATTCGGGGGTGACCATGGCGCTGATCCATGGCGGACAACCCGATGCGCTGATCCTTAGCCACGAGCCGACCCGGACGCATATGCGTGGGTTGCCGGACTATCAGCTCCCGTCGCTGCGTGATGTCCAAATGCTTGGCCTGCGTCTGGCCCAGGTGGTCAACTCGGATTGCGAGGTCGTCGGGATCTCGGTCAACACTGCGGCACTGGACGAACCAGAGGCCCTTGCCTACCTGGCCGAGGTTGAAGCCGACATGGGTCTGCCGACGGTCGATCCCTATCGCCAGGGTGCGGGCCGTCTGGTGGACGCCCTGGGATGACCTTCGCCGTCTCCATGGATCATCTTGCGCTGCGGCAAGTGTTCCGCATCGCCCGCGGGGCAAAGACCCACGCGGACGTTTTGCGCGTTGAGGTGACCCGTGACGGGGTGACGGGGCAGGGGGAGTGTGTGCCCTATGCGCGCTACGGCGAGACCGAACAAACGGTGCGTGCCCAGATCAACGGTCTGCCTGCCGGACTGTCACGTGCCGCTTTGCAGGACACGCTTTCCCCCGGTGCGGCCCGAAACGCCGTGGACTGCGCACTCTGGGACTGGGAGGCGAAATGTGCCGGGGTTCCGGCCTGGCAACTGGCCGGACTAGCGAAACCGGGCCCGGTTGTCACGGCATATACGCTGTCGCTGGACGAGCCCGCAGAAATGCAGGTGCAGGCGGCCGAACATGCGGCGCGTCCGCTGCTGAAAGTGAAACTCGGGGGTGGTCCCGAAGATCTTGACCGGATCCAGGCCGTTCGCGCCGGGGCGCCCGATGCGCAAATCATCGTGGATGCGAACGAAGGTTGGAGTGCCGAGGAGTACACTTTCCTGGCTCCAAAGTTCCTCGACCTCGGCGTTGCGATGGTCGAACAGCCGTTTCCAGCCGGTGGCGATGACGTTCTGCTGGGCTTCCACCGCATGCTTCCGGTCTGCGCCGACGAAAGTTGCCATGACCGGGCGTCGCTGGCCGGGCTCAGGGGCAAATACGATATGGTGAACATCAAGCTGGACAAAACGGGCGGGCTCACCGAAGCGCTGGCCCTGCGCGATGCCGCGCTGGACGAGGGCTTTGACGTCATGGTGGGTTGCATGGTGGGCAGTTCCCTGGCGATGGCGCCGGCGCTGCTTGTTGCCCAGGGCGCGTCGATCGTCGACCTTGATGGCCCGTTGCTTCTGGCAGAAGACCGCGCACCGGGGCTGACCTATCGCGATGGCCAGGTCTATCCGGCCGCGCCCGAACTATGGGGATAAGACCATGAGCAGAACGGTGTTTGTCAACGGCGACTATGTGCCCGAGGAGGACGCCAAGATATCCGTCTTCGACCGCGGCTTTCTGATGGCTGATGGCGTATATGAGGTCACGGCCGTGATCGACGGAAAACTGATCGATTTTCCGGGGCATATTGCGCGTCTCCGTCGATCGTTGGCGGAACTGGACATGCCCTCTCCGGCGACCGACGAAGAGCTTGAGGCAATCCACAAAAGGCTGCTATCGGAGAACGGGCTGGACGAAGGGGGGATATACCTTCAGGTGACCCGCGGCGCTGCCGACCGGGACTTTGCATATCCCGCTGATCCCGAGCCCAGCCTGGTGCTGTTCACCCAAGCCAAGTCGCTGGTCGATTCGCCGGTGGCTGCGCGCGGGATAAAGGTGATCTCGATCCCCGACCAGCGGTGGGCGCGACGTGACATCAAGACAGTTCAGCTCTTGGCGCCGTCCATGGGCAAAATGGCGGCCAAGGCCGCCGGGGCGGATGATGCATGGATGGAGGAAGACGGCTTTGTCACCGAAGGCACGTCGAACAACGCCTATATCGTGACCAAGGCCGGTACTATCGTGACGCGGCAGCTCTCAAACGAAATCCTCCACGGGATAACCCGCGCTTCGATACTCCGTTTCGCCCGGGAAGCGCAGATCAAGGTTGAAGAGCGCCCGTTTACCATCGCAGAGGCGCAGGAGGCCTCGGAGGCCTTCATCACTTCCGCCTCCACATTCGTGCACCCCGTGGTGCAAATCGACGGTGTTACGCTAGGCGATGGCACTCCAGGACCGGTCGCCCGTCGGTTGCGGGAAATCTACATTGATGAGTGTTTGAAGACAGCCGTCTAGTGCGCTTGCAGTATCCTTGCATTCCGAAGCGCATCTATTGTAGGCAAACCGGACGGAGAGGTGGCCGAGTGGTCGAAGGCGCACGCCTGGAAAGTGTGTAGGCGGGCAACCGTCTCGAGGGTTCGAATCCCTCTCTCTCCGCCACCCCGGCTTTTTCCTCAGTCCCCGTCATTGCCATGTATGCCCTGAGAATAAGGCTTTCTGCGTCACGTATGATTCAGAGGCTTGCCCTTGGTTTCCTTCGATCTGCCCCACTATATTTCGTTGTGTGGTATGAAGCGTGGTATGAGGGGCTTGAGATGATCTCGGGGAAGTTGACAAAGCGGCGGGTTGAAACGCTGGGGCCGGGGCGGCATGGCGATGGAAACGGCCTCTATCTCGTTGTGGACCCATCTGGCGCGCGCCGCTGGATCGTTCGCGTTACTGTAAAAGGTCAAAGGAACCGGCAGGGCAAACCCCTCAGAACCGATTTCGGGCTCGGGGGCGCGGACGTAGTCACGGTGCAGGAGGCGCGGACGAAGGCGCTGGAATATCGGCGGCTGGCGAAGTCTGGCCTCAACCCGAGATACAACGCAAAACAGGATATCCCGACCTTTGAGGAGGTCGCGCGGCAGGTCCATATCGAGCGCCTGCCGACCTGGAAAAACGAGAAGCACGGCACCCAGTGGATCAACACGCTTGCCGAGTACACCTTCCAGCGGATCGGGCGCTTGCCTGTGTCCGATATCGGCCAGCCTGAAGTCCTGTCCTGCCTCATGCCGATCTGGACCGATAAGCCGGAGACAGCGCGGCGGGTGGCGCAGCGGATCGGGACTGTGCTGGACGTTGCACGCTCACGGGGCTTCCGCGCCGGTGAAAATCCCGTGGCCGCGATCCGGGCAGCAAAAGTCTTACCCAAGGTTCAGAAGAAGCCGCAGCACCATGCGGCGATGGACTGGCGGGACGTACCGGCGTTCTACGCGGACCTTAAAGGCCGATCAGCAATGGCGGCGCAGGCGCTGCGCTTCACCTGCCTGACCGGCTCCCGCACGTCCGAGGTGCTGGGAGCTCAATGGGAGGAGTTTGATTTCGACGCGCGCCTTTGGACTGTTCCGGCTGCCCGAATGAAAGGCGGCGAGGAGCATCGGGTGCCGCTGACGGATGAAATGCTCACAATCCTTAAGCCCTTGAAAGCGCTGGGCTCAGAGGTAGTCTTCGAGGGGCAGAAGCGGCACCGGCCTCTCTCCAACATGGCCATGCTGATGCTCCTGCGCCGGATGAAGGTTGAGGGTGTGACGGTCCATGGCTTCCGCAGCACCTTCCGCGACTGGGCTGCGGAGGTTGCCCATGCGCCGCGCGAGGTGGCGGAAATGAGTCTTTCCCATAAGGTGGGCTCGAACGTGGAGCGTGCCTATGCGCGATCCGATCTTTTGAATCGGCGACGGAGACTGATGGATCGCTGGAGTGCTTTTGCTTGTGGGGAATCTGCGAGGATTGTCCGAATTGGATGAGAAATAGCCATTAATCAAGCTACAAGAAATCCCTGACTTGGAAATGATCGCCTGGGTGCCTGAAGAGCAATCAGCACGACATAAAGCTCGCCTGGAAGGGCTTAGAGTCCCGCGGCAGTACATTTCATTTGATGATCTCTACAGTTCAATCGATGAGCATGGCCTACCACGACGTGCGCTACTTCAATAACAACGCGAAAGACGCGCGCGCGGCCCATGCCCAGCGCCCGAAGCGGTATCCCTCACTGGCACAGTGCGCCCATGCGTTTCGACTGATGTTTGACAATACAATCATCGACCGCCGTAACCGGGCCCTGTTCGCACTTTGGGTGATGACCGGCGCACCAGCCGGGGCGCTGGCTTCTTTCCGCATTCGGCATGTCGATCTGGTCGAAGGAGTAATCTATCAGGATGCACGCGAGGTGCGCACCAAGGGTGCAAAGACATTCGAGACTTGGTTCTTCCCCTTGGACGCGATGTATCGCGAAACCTTTGAGGCGTGGTTCACCGAACTCACGGAAAGGCATCTCTTCGGACCGGGCGACGCCCTGTTTCCCAAGCAAAAAGTCGGAACGTTAGGGTCAGGACCCATTGATTTTCGTCGGATGGCATGATTCACGGCTCAAAAAACGAGCGGTGAACATGTCTGATCTTTTCTGGCTGACGGATGCGCAGATGACGCGTCTTGAGCCCTTCTTCCCGAAGTCCCACGGCAA
>JBCCYF010000166.1:0-7913 GCA_039190275.1 Pseudomonadota bacterium
CGGGATATGGCCCGCCCCACCACCATAATGAGCCCACATGGCCGGGTCTGGTCGATATCGATGCTGGTATGTGGAGCGGGGGTGCGGAACGTCAGCGACGTTGACCTTCAGGCCGTCAACCTATCAACCTTCCAGCCCTTTGCCGAAGGATGCGGCAAAGGGCTGGACGGGCTTAAAGTCTGGATTGCTGCAGGGCAGGCTAACGCCCGCTCCGGCTCATCCGAAAACACTCGGTTCTAGGGTTTTGGCCCCAACTGTTCCCCGGCAAGCACCCAATGACCCGCCTGCCGAACCAAAACCGCCGTGCCCCGACCGGACCCCGAGGCTTTGTGGCCGTCAATGATACCGGTCCAATAGAAATCGAACATATACGCCGCGCTATCTGCTGTCTTCAGCAGCCAGTGCACCTCCTTGATCCTATACTCCTCATTCTTGATTGCCGCGAAGTTGCGCTCATATGCGGCTTTGATCGCCTCTTTGCCCGCATGTACCGCACCATCGGAGAACACCACTCTGGCCTCATCGCTTATGAGTGGCGCTACAAACGCCCAGTCCTGAGTTCCAAGGGCTGCTTCATACCGTTTGATAAATTCTGTGGACGACATAGCCGCGTTCCCTTCTGCAAGACGGAAGCCACACCCAGTGTAACGAGTCGTGACGCACGAAAACAGCAGCGGTTGGAGCCATCATTTTATATGCCAATCGGCTTTCTTCCGAGTGCCTCATCACAAAGGCAATCTGCTCGTCTATGGATCGCTTCTATTTCGGTACACGCCTTATCTGGCTGGAATTGCACCCAGGAGGTCGAACGCAGTCCGGACCAGTTTCAGGGATCCGGACCGATAACCTTGGCGTCCCGGGGCAGCTCGGAAAGGATTTCCGGTCCGTCGGCACGTAGGATGACGATCTCTTCCAGGCGCAGGCCGAAACGCTCTGGCAGGTAAATCCCTGGTTCGATGGAAAACACCATGCCCTCTTCCAGCACCACTTCTGAGGTCGAAGTGATATAGGGTGGTTCATGCACCTCTGTGCCCAGCCCGTGTCCGGTGCGGTGGATAAAATAGTCACCATAGCCCGCATCGGTGATGACCTTGCGGGCGGCATTGTCGACGACATGGGCTTTTGTTCCGGGCCTGGCGGCCGCCATCGCCGCATCGACTGCGGCATTCACAACGGCGTGGACCTCGGCAAAACCTTCGGGCGCGTGTCCGATGATTGCCATCCGGGTGATGTCCGAGACATATCCGTCGATTTTGCCGCCGATATCCATCACCACAGCGTCGCCTTCTCGCAGTACTGCGTGGCCGGTGTGATGATGAGGAAAGGCCCCATTGCGCCCCGTACCCACAACGGAGAAAAGCACCCTGGCCCCCTGATCAGCAAAGGCCCCTTTCACGAGTCCCGCGACCTCGGCCTCGGTCATGCCGGGCTTCATCGCGGACCAGGCGGCCTGCATGGCCGTGTCCGCCGAAAGGGCGTTCTTTTTAAGAAGCGCGTACTCCTCGGCGTCCTTGCGCACCCTCAGGGCGCCCACGGTTTCGCCCGTGAACGCGCGTTTGGCATTCAACAGCCGGTCCTGAACCAGCGCCGCGTGGTCGGCGCGCATGGCCTCGTCCAGCACAATGGACCCTGCGTTCGCAACGCCCAGTTCGTGCATCAGCCGGTCCAGTGCCGCGACGGGCCCATCCGCGTCCGCCCATTCAAAGAACGGTAGATCGGTCTGCTCGCGCGCGCTGTCAGCCTCCAGCGCGGGCATCAGAAAGCCCACACCGTTTTGCGAGATACAGGCCAGAACCGCGCGTTCATCTGCATGCGGCCGGACATCCATCAGCCAGACCAAATGGGCGCCGGGTGCCAGCACGACGAGGTCGGTGCCGGTTTCAACCATGCGCGCTTGCAAGCGGTCGATGCGGGTCATCGTCTCTCACTCTCCATGAGTTCCCGAAAAGCGCTGAGCAGGCCCACGCGGGCATCACTCACCAGCCGCTCCAGCATCGCTACGTGATCCGGTGTGAAATGCCCGGCCTTGTCCAGGATGTTTACCGTCCCCTGGACCTGAACCTCGTCGGCGACAGGGATGTTCACCGCCGCCTCGCAGCCCAGCGCATTGATCAGGGCGTGGTCCGCGTAATAGGGGGAAAAACCTGCGGTGTCATTGGCGACAAAAGTCTCCCCCCGGTCCAGAACCTGGCGCGTCCAGTCATTTTCGCCCAACGGTTTTGTGCCCGTCACCGGGTAGTCCTTGGGGTGCGATGTATAGGCCCGCCAGGCGACTTGCGCCTCTCGATCCAGGAGGGTCACGGTAAAAAGATGTGCACCGCAGGCCGCTTTGGCGGCCTCATGCAGCGCCGAGAAAGAATCCATGGAGTAATGTCGCTTCGTGCAAGGTGGTTGCCCGGACACCCTCGGCGCCCGGGGCGACGCTGTTACTGCTTGTCGACAAGGCGGTAATAAACGTAGTCGGCATTGGCGCCGTTGACGAATCCCTCGACGTCATCGGCCATGGCGACCTGCTTGACCGCTTGGAACATGATCACAAAGGGGGCTTCTTGCTGCATGGCCGCTTGGAGCTCGATATACATCTGGTTGCGCAGTTCGGGGTCCTGTTCAGCCAGTGCCGCCGTGGTCTTTTCGTTGATCTCCGCAGGCGGCATCCAGGCGTTACGCCATGTGGTGGTCGAAACATATTTGTCGTCGGAGTTGTCGGCGTTATAGGCAAAGGCCTTGGCATTGGAATGCGGGTCCATGAAGTCCGGCCCCCAGTACAGCAGCATGCCCTGGTGGGTGCGCGCGCGGTATTTGGTGATAACCTGAGCGCCTGTTCCTGGCAGGATTTCAAAGTTGATCCCTGCCGGGGCAAAGGTCTGTTGCAGGCTGGCGGCCATGTCTGTGAACGGCTCGGCATTGATCACGTCAAGCTCGATGGTGAGCGGCAGTTCAACGCCGGCTTCTTCAAGAATGGCCTTCGCCTTTTCAGGATCATAGCTGAACGGTGTATCAGTCAGCGCACCGGGGAAGCCTTCGGGCCAGAAGGCCTGATGCACTTCCATCTGACCGTTCAGGAAGCTGTCGGCCATGCCGTTATAATCCACAAGATAGCGGGACGCTTCCCAAAGTGCTGGATTGGTGAGCGATTCAAACTTCTGGTTGAAGCTGAACCAGTGAACGGCGGTTTGTGGATACGTCTCGACCTTGATATCCGCGTTCCCGGATAGTCCGGCGATCTGATCGGGTGTCAGGTTCTTGGCCATGTCAACATCGCCCGATTCCAGCAACAGAC
Source organism: Pseudomonadota bacterium (assembly GCA_039190275.1). GTDB lineage: Bacteria > Pseudomonadota > Alphaproteobacteria > Rhodobacterales > Rhodobacteraceae > Halovulum. Next base: position 3,281 of record JBCCYF010000166.1, read on the forward strand.
GCTGGGTTGCGGCTTCGGCCACATGGCGGATCATCACGCGCTCGATTCCGGGCGGGGTGTTCCAGTAGTTCGCGTTGGCCTCCAGCATCAGGACTTCGCCAGGCGCATACCGGGCCAGCGTGAACGGACCCGTCCCCGCGCTGTTCTGGTTCAACCAGGCATGGCCCATATCACCATCGACCTGGTTCGCCATGGCGGTTTCAATGTCCACAACGGCCGCCGGTCGCGCCGCCAGTACGTTCAGCACAAAGGACGGGGCGAAATCGCCGGCCCATCGGACAATCACGGTGTTGCCGTCTACCGTGACCATCTCATCAATGTTCTCCGCGGACCAGCCGAGGTTTTCGAGGATGAACGCCGGTGCCATCTGAAGCGTAAGGACCCGCCTCCAGCTTTCCAGTACATCCGTCCCGCGCATTGGGTTCCCGGACGAGAATGTCACGCCGTCGCGCAGCTCGAAAGTCACCGTCTTCGCCGCTGCATCGATGTCCCAGCTTTCAGCCAGACCTGGGGCCAAGACGGTCGTGTCATCTGCATCATACTGTACCAGCTGGTCATAGGTATTGGCGACATATTCGCCCGAGGTGAACTCATAGGCCGAGGCTGGATCAATCGTTACGATGTCGTCGATATTCTGTGCGATAACCAGCGCGTTGGCCGGGGTGTCGGCCAGTGCCGGCGCGGTGGACAGTGCGACCAGGCTCACGGCCAGTGCCTTGGTGAGTGTTGGAAAATGCTTCATCGTTCTCTCCTGTCGGTGGACTCACTGGACTTCAGCCCGAGCTTCTGCCCGAGCAGGCGGGGCGAGGTTCCGGTCCACAGCAGCCTGGCCGGTCCGTCGCCAACATTTGCGAAGGAATGGGGCGTCTGCCCCATGAAATGCATGCTGTCGCCAGCACGCAGGATGAAAGTGGTGCCGTCGATGACCTGACGCACGATGCCATCCAGCACAAAGATCAGCTCTTCACCCTCATGCGCCACCACTTCCGAGACATAGCCTGTGGGTATATGGATGACCCGCGACGACATTGTACCACCGGGCAGAACGGTCGATACCTCCTCGTAGGACAGCGATGATGGCGCTAGCGCGAAACACGGGCGCTCCCCCTCGCGGGTCACGCTATCGACGGCTTTGGGTGCAGAGATGAAGTAATCCACGTCGACCTCAAAGGCCGCCGCGATGCCCGCAAGTGTCCCCAGGCTCGGCGTGGCCTTGTCCCGTTCTACCTGACTAAGAAACCCGACCGACACGCCTGCTTGATCCGCCACGGCCTGCAGGGTCAGATTGGCCTTCCTGCGCATGTCCCGGATGCGCCCGCCAAAGGCAAGGGGGCGGGTTTGGTCCAATTTCGTCATGGTTTCGGACATTGGGCTTCCTACAACGATTTTCATGCTAGTAAAAAAATTTTGATGCGTCAAAGCGGCTTTGGTAAACGTAGCGAAAAGGAGCCGCCCGTGACCCGCGCTTTGCCTGCCGCTCAGTTCATTGTGACCCTTGCCGTGACATTTCTGGGACTGCTGGCGATTACATTTGTGATCGGCCGCGTGGTGCCGATCGATCCGGTCGTGGCGGTCGTCGGCGACCGTGCAAGCATCGAGACATACAACGCCACGAAAGAGGCGATGGGCCTCGACGATCCGCTCCTCGTGCAGTTCTTTCGCTATGTGGCGCAGGTTGTGCAGGGCGAGCTTGGCATGTCGGTCTCTACTGGACGCCCCGTGGCCGAGGATCTGGCTCGCGTCTTTCCCGCGACTTTTGAGATGGCGACGCTAGGTATCCTCATTGGCGTGCTGCTCGGCGTGCCGATGGGCGTCATCGCCGCCGCGCGTCAGGGTCAGCTCATCGATCAGATCATCCGGGTGATCGGCCTGGCGGGCTATGCCATCCCGGCGTTCTGGCTTGGCCTTGTCGGTCTCGTAATCTTTTATGCCAATCTGCGCTGGGTCGGCGGACCGGGACGGATCGATTTCTTTCTCGACGGTATGGTGCCCACCCGAAGCGGGCTTTTGCTGGTGGACAGTGCCATCGATGGCAATTGGGAGGCCTTCGGCAGCGCGCTGTCCCACATTATCCTGCCCGCGTTCATCCTGGGCTTCTTTGCCCTTGCGTATATCGCGCGCATGACACGCAGCTTTATGCTCGAACAGCTGGGGCAGGAGTTCATTATCACCGCCCGTGTCAAAGGTGTACCGGAACGGCTGATCCTGTGGCGACACGCTTTTCGCCCGATCCGGGTACAGCTGATCACGGTCATCGGTCTAAGCTATGCAGGGTTGCTGGAAGGATCTGTGATGATCGAAACAGTTTTTAGCTGGCCGGGCATCGGCAACTATCTGACAACCGCGTTGCTCAATGCCGACATGAACGCGGTACTTGGGGCAACCCTGGTGATCGGAGCGGTCTTTGTCGGGATCAACAAGGGCTCGGACGCGCTCTATCGCCTGCTGGACCCCAGAGCGCGCACATGATCACACACGAATGGCTGTTATCCGACGACCCCGAAACCCGGACGCAGGCCCGGCTGGGCGTCATGTATCGGCTGGCGCGGGACTTGGCGCGCAACCCGTTGGCGATGGTGGGGTTGGCCATCATCCTGGCGCTGCTGCTGATCGCGGCATTCGCACCCTGGCTCGCGCCCTATTCGCCGGTAGATGGGGCCTTGGCCAACCGCCTCCAGCCGCCATCGATCACCCATTGGATGGGCACGGATGAACTGGGCCGGGACATCCTCTCGCGGGTGATCTATGGCGCGCGCATTACCCTGATGATCGTACTTCTGGTGGTGGTCATCTCGGCGCCTCTTGGACTGCTGATCGGCACGGTGGCCGGGTACTACGGTGGTTGGGTGGACCGCGTGCTGATGGGGCTGACCGACATTTTCCTGTCCCTACCACGGCTGGTGCTGGCACTCGCCTTCGTCGCGGCGCTGGGTCCGGGGATCGAAAACGCGGTGATCGCCATCGCCATCGCGGCCTGGCCTGTCTACGCCCGGATCGCCCGGGCTGAGGTGCTGACCTTCCGCAACGCCGAATTCCTCGATGCGATCCGGATGCAGGGCGCTTCAAAGGCGCGGATCATCGCCTTCCACGTGATGCCGCTTTGCATGGCGTCGACCATTGTTCGCGTCACGCTCGACATGGCCGGCATCATCCTTACCGCGGCAGGCCTTGGCTTTCTGGGCTTGGGTGCGCAACCGCCCCTGCCGGAATGGGGCGCGATGATTTCGCGCGGACGCTCTTTCATCCTGGATCAGTGGTGGGTGGCCACCATGCCCGGCTTCGCCATCGTTATTGTCTCATTGGGTTTCTGTCTTTTCGGTGACGGGCTACGCGATGTTTTGGACCCAAAACAGAGGTCTCGTGGATGAACCTTCTGTCGGTAAGAAACCTCCGCGTCACCTTCCCTACGGATCACGGGCCCGCCGAGGTCGTACGCGGGCTGAACCTTGATCTGGGCCGCGAGCGGCTGGGGATCGTCGGCGAAAGCGGCTCAGGCAAGAGCATGACGGGGCGTGCGATCATGGGCTTGGTTCCCGCACCGGGACGTGTGACCGCCGATCAGCTCACCTTCGACGGGCAGGACCTGCGCGATCTGTCCGAGGATGCGCGGCGCCACCTGCGCGGCCCCGCCATGTCGATGGTCCTGCAAGACCCGAAATTCAGTCTCAACCCGGTAATCCGGATCGGAGACCAGATCGAGGAGGCGATGGCCGTTCACGGCGGTCTGGGCAAAGGCGCGCGCCGCCGTCGGATGCTGGATGCATTGATCTCCGTGCGTATCACGGACCCCGAACGCGTCGCGCGGCTGTATCCGCACGAGGTCTCCGGCGGAATGGGTCAACGGGTCATGATCGCGATGATGGTGGTTATGGAACCGGCTTTGATGATCGCCGACGAACCGACAAGCGCGCTTGATGTGTCTGTCCGGGGCCAGGTGCTCGACATCCTCGCTGATCTGGTCTCGCGTCGCGGGATGGGCCTGATCCTGATTTCACACGATCTCAACATGGTCGCGCGGTGGTGCGACCGGATCCTTGTTATGTACCGGGGTGAAATCGTTGAAGAGCTTGCCGCTGGCGGGTTGCACGACGCCCAGCATCCCTACACGCGCGGGTTGGTGGCCAGTCTGCCCACCATTGATGACACCCGCGACCGCCTGCCAGTGCTGGATCGGAGTGCGCTGTGATCCATGTTGAAGACCTGTCCGTGCGTTTCAAGGATGTCCGGGTGTTGCACGATGTCAGTTTCGATGTCAGCGCGGGCGAAAGCTTCGCGCTTGTCGGTGAGTCCGGCTCGGGCAAATCAACCATCCTCAAGGCGCTGGCGGGCCAGCTCCCGGCTTGGACAGGCAGCGTGGCCATTGGCGGCGCGCAGAGCCGCACACCACGCGACCGCGCGCGCCAGGTGCAAATGGTGTTTCAGGATCCTTACGGCAGCCTGCATCCGCGCCGCACCATCGACGACACGCTTTCTGAGCCGCTGCTGATCCATCGGCTGCCGGATCGTGACAGTCGTGTTCTGTCCATGCTCGATGCCGTGGGTCTGCCGCGCCGGTTCCGCTTCCGCCTGCCGCACCAACTGTCGGGCGGGCAGCGCCAGCGCGTCGCAATTGCCCGCGCGCTGATGCTTGAAC
>JBCCYF010000167.1:0-7793 GCA_039190275.1 Pseudomonadota bacterium
CGGTTGATTGACCATCTCGACCGGCGCAGTCTGACCTTGTCCGACACAGGGTACTTTGTGTTGGACGAGGCGGACCAGATGCTGGATATGGGCTTCATCCATGCGTTGCGGCGGATCGCCAAACTGCTTCCGACCGAGCGGCAGACGCTGCTGTTCTCGGCGACCATGCCAAAACTGATGGCCGAGATTTCAGCCTCCTACCTTACCGATCCGGTGCGGGTCGAGGTCGCGCCACCGGGCAAGGTCGCGGACAAGATCACGCAGCATCTGCATTTCGTCGGACAGACAGACAAGGGCCTCCTGCTGCGTGAATTGCTCGTCAAACATCCGTCCGAGCGTGCGCTGGTCTTTCTGAGAACCAAACACGGCGCCGAGCGGTTGATGAAACAGCTGGACCGCGACGGTTTTGCCGCCGCGTCGATCCACGGCAACAAAAGCCAGGGCCAGCGTGACCGTGCCCTTCAGGCGTTTCGTGACGGGCAGATCAAGGTGCTTGTCGCGACAGATGTCGCTGCCCGCGGGATAGATATTCCCGGCGTAAGGCATGTTTACAACTATGACCTGCCAAATGTGCCCGAGAACTATGTGCATCGCATCGGCCGCACGGCCCGGGCCGGTGCAGATGGGACCGCATATGCATTTTGTGCCGAGGCCGAGGTCGGCTGCCTGAGGGATATCGAAAAGGTCATGGGCTTTGCCATTCCCGTCGTCAGCGGGACCGCCTGGGCGGAAGCGCCAGCAAAACGCCGGTCGCGCGGCGGCAGACCGGGCGGCGCGGGCAAGACCGGTGCCCCGCGTCAGGCGACACCTGGGGGAAAACCAAAGGGGCGTTCATCACGCCGCCGCACCGGCGGTGGCCGGACCGGCAAGGCGGCCTGATTGACCACGGGGTCGCCTCAGGCACGTTCGTCCTTGGGCGATCCCATGACCACATAGGAGGTGATCTGGTTCACCTTCGGCACCGCGCCCAGTACATCAGAGTGAAACACCTTGTAGGCGGCCAAATCCGCGACCTCCACGCGCAGCAGATACTCAACTGTACCTGTTATGTTGTGACACTCCCGCACTTCGGCTGCCGCCGCCATGGCACGCTCGAACGTGACCTGGGCGGACTTTGAGTGGTCCGAGAGCCCGACGGCGATATATGCGAGAAAGCCGCCACCCATCGCATCGCGGTTGAGCACCGCCCGGTACCCCCTGATCACTCCCGCCCGCTCAAGTTCCTGCACCCTGCGCAAACAGGCCGATGGGGACAGCCCCACGCGCTCGGCCAGCGCGATGTTGCTCATCCGGCCATCTGCGGAAAGGTTTCGCAATATTTCCCGGTCAATATGATCCATTTCGGAATTTTATTGCGCAGAGATCCGATTTGACAACCGCTTTCGCAACCCAACACCTCTGTGGGCGCGGTATTGTGCGGAATGACCCTTGAACTGGCCCTCGCCCTTGCCGGATTTGCTTTTGTAACCTCGGTTACCCCTGGTCCGAACAACCTGATGTTGATGACATCCGGGGCCAACTTCGGTTTTCGACGCACCATTCCGCACATGCTCGGCGTCGGTGTCGGCTTTTGCGTGATGATCGTTTTGGTCGGCCTTGGCCTGGCCGCGCTGTTCGATACCTATCGCATTGCCCGGCAATTGCTGACTGTGGTGAGCGTTGGCTACTTGCTCTGGCTCGCCTGGAAAATCGCCAATGCGAATGCACCCACACGATCCGGCGCGGCGCCGCGTCCCCTCACATTTTTACAGGCCGCCTTGTTCCAATGGGTGAACCCAAAAGCGTGGTCCATGGCGCTGACGGCGGTCACGCTCTACACCGATGACGGTTCGGTCCGTTCGGTCCTGATGGTTTCGCTGATCTTCGGCGCAATAAACCTGCCGTCTGTCGGTTCCTGGACCCTGCTGGGACAACAGATGCGCAGGTTTCTCAACAATCCCGCGCGGCTGAAGGCCTTCAACATCACCATGGCCGTGCTTTTGATCGGATCGCTTGCGCTTATTCTGTGAGCGGCCTGCGGGCTTGGCGCGCTAGGCTACACCCTCACCGAACGCCTCGCGACGGGCTGTGTCCATCTCGGCCCGCATGCGCCGGATTGCGGAATCAAAGCCCGAGAATATCGCCTCGCCCACCAGGAAATGGCCGATGTTCAACTCCATAACCTCGGGCAAGGCCGCAACCGGCCCGACACAGTCATAGGTCAGCCCATGCCCTGCGTGAACCTCAAGGCCCAGGTCATGTGCAAACCGCGCCATATCTCGCAGCTGTGCCAGCTCGGCATCGCGCACCTCGTATTGCCCCGCGGCATGGGCATCGCAATACGACCCGGTGTGCAGCTCGATCACCGGTGCGCCAATGCGGGCAGCAGCCTCGATTTGTCGTTGATCCGCTGCGATAAAGATTGAGACCCGGCATCCGGCATCTGCCAAAGGCGCGATAAAATGGGCCAGACGGTTTTCGTCGCGAGCGACATCCAGCCCGCCTTCTGTAGTCCGCTCTTCACGCCGTTCGGGTACGATGCACACGGCGTGCGGCGTGTGGCGCAGAGCGATCGCCTGCATTTCGTCCGTTGCGGCCATCTCAAAATTCAGCGGAACCGAGATCTGAGACATCAGCGCCTCGATATCCTCGTCACGGATATGCCGACGATCCTCGCGCAAATGCGCCGTTATCCCGTCGGCGCCGGCGGCCTCGGCCAGTATTGCGGCACGCGCAGGATCGGGCGTTTCGCCGCCGCGCGCATTCCGGACCGTTGCCACATGGTCGATGTTGACGCCCAGCCGAAGTCGTCCAAGGGGTGCTATAGATGCAATCATCAGTCCCTCCGATCCTAAGGATCAGAGGCCGGTGCCCTCGACCGCCGCCGCATCCTTGGCAAAAGCCGCCTTCTTACGGCGGAGTTTTTCCTGCGCACGCGCCAGCATGCGCGACCGCCGCCGCATCTGATAGGCGGCAATCAGGGGTCGCGCAAGGACATAGAACACAGTCGCCATAATCAAGCCCGGAAGAATACCGCCCACAAAGTAGGGCAAGAATATTTCCCACCAGAATACTGCCAGTTTGCCCCATGCGGGCTCGCCAAATCCCGCGAGCGACAACAGTGACTGCCACAGCCCGGAAAATGCACCCAGAAAACTATCCTTGACCGAGGCGAACCCCTCCGGCCCGCCCGTTACGCCGAACATCCAACGCCCCAAACCCAGCGACGCCGTCGCGAAGATCGGAAAGGTAAGCGGATTGCCGACGAATGTGCCGATAAAGGCCGCAAGAACGTTGCCGCGCACGATCAGCGCGCAGAGACCGGCATACAGAAAATGAAGGCCAAAGAGCGGGCTGAATGAAACGAAGACGCCACAGGAAAACCCAAGGGCGATCTTGTGCGGCGAGTCGGGCAGGCGTTTCAGACGATGGCCGAAATATTCAAACGCCCTGCGCCATCCGGTCCGGGGATAAATGGCATCCGTGATCCGCCGGCCCCAGGGCAAAGGTTTGCGCCGTTTAAATACCATTCTGGCCCTCTGCCCCTTGTCATCTTCACCCGGCGGGGCCGGGCCCCACACTCTTTACCCCCTCAGATCGACCCCGAAAAACTCGGCAAGTTGGTCTGAGCCTCAACACCACGGAACCGATTGACTTCGGTCACGTCGCTATCTGCCTCCAACGCGGTCTGCACGTTGTGCAGATGTTTAACGTCTCGTACTTCCAGATCTATCACCATACGGTAAAAGTCAGGCTTGCGATCGGTAAAGACAATGTCGCTGATATTCGCGCGCTGTTCACCGATCAATGTACAAATACGTCCCAGAATGCCCGCATCATTGGCAACCGTTGCTTCGATACATGCCAAATGAGGCGCCTGTGCGGCGGATTCTGTCCATGCTAGGTCAATCCAGCTTTCTGCTTGATCTTCCAGCGAAGCAAGGGTGAGGCAATCGATCGCATGGACCTGAACACCCTGGCCTTTGACCGCAATCCCAACGATCCGTTCTCCGGGAATGGGCTGGCAACATGGTGCGGGCTGGGCGACCTGTCCGGTGTCCAGACCAACGATAAGCTCGTCGTTGGCACCGGGCGCCAGGTCCATCCGCTGGTCGGAGAGCAGTTCGGGATAGAGGGTGCGAATCAGATCCTGCCCGGTGAGTTCCGCTGCGCCCAACTGCACCAGAAGCGCATCGGCGCCATCCAGCAGCAGTTGCTTGGCGGCGGTGGCAAGGGCTTTGTCGGTGGCTTTTTTGCCGACCCGTTCCAGAGCCACGCGCGCAATCTCGCGACCCAGTTTGATATGTCCGGCCCGATGCTCGTCCCGCAGGCTGCGCCGGATCGCGGACTTGGCACGGCCGGTCACCACCATGTCTTCCCAGCTCGATTGAGGGCGTTGCCCCTCGGCCCTGATGATCACCACCGACTGGCCATTTCGCAACCGCGTCCACAAGGGGACCCGTTGTCCATCAATCTTGGCACCAACGCAGCTATCCCCGATCCGGGTATGGATGGCGTAGGCGAAATCGATCGGCGTCGCCCCGCGCGGCAGCTTGATGACTTCGCCCTTCGGAGTGAAGCAGAACACCTGATCGGTGAACATCTCGAGCTTCACTGCCTCCAGAAAGTCATCCGGGTTCTCGGCCGTTTCAAACCGCTCGGTCAGGTTCGAGAGCCAGCGGACCGGATCGACCACAAAGGGGTTCTCGAACCGCGCACCCTCCCGATAGGACCAATGCGCGGCGACACCGGTTTCGGCCACTTCATGCATTTCCTGGGTCCGGATCTGGATCTCGACCCGCTTGGCGCTGCGTCCCGATACCGTCGTATGAATTGACCGATAGCCATTTGACTTCGGCTGGCTGATGTAGTCCTTGAAGCGTCCGGGCACCGCGGCCCAGCGTTGGTGAACCGCGCCCAGCGCTGTATAGCAATCCCCCAGGTCGCGGGTGATGATCCGAAACCCGTAGATATCGGAAAGGCGGCCAAAGGCCTCGCCCTTCTCCTCCATTTTACGCCAGATAGAATACGGCTTCTTCTCGCGCCCGATCACTTCCGCCTCGACGCCGCGCTCGTCCAGAACCATGCGGATGTCTTCGGTGATTTGCGGGATCAGGTCGCCAGTATCCTTCTTAAGGGTGATGAACCGGCGCATGATCGATTGCCGCGCATCGGGATTGAGCACCTTGAAGCTGATGTCTTCAAGTTCCTCGCGCATCCATTGCATTCCCATACGCCCGGCCAGCGGCGCATAGATGTCCATCGTCTCGCGTGCTTTGCGCATCTGCTTGTCCGCCTTAAGGAAGCGGATGGTGCGCATGTTGTGCAGACGGTCGGCAAGTTTGACCAGGATCACCCGAAGATCCTTGGACATCGCCATAAGCAGCTTGCGGAAGTTCTCGGCCTGCTGCGTCTCGACCGAGCTTAGCTCCAGGTTTGTCAGCTTGGTGACACCGTCCACCAGTATCGCGATTTCATGTCCAAACCGCGTCTCGACCGCCGAAAAGGTTGAGCCCGTATCCTCGATCGTGTCATGCAGCAGAGCCGTGACGATCGATGCATCGTCCAGTCGTTGTTCCGCCAGCATGGCGGCAACCTCGACCGGATGAGTAAAATAGGGATCTCCTGAAGATCGCAGCTGTCCGTCGTGGGCCGACATGCCATACCTATACGCATCGGTCAGCAACTCAGCATCGGTGTTCGGGTTGTAGCCCCGAACCAACTCCACCAGATCTTCAGCGGTGATCATGCGATGGCCCCCTGGTGCAAGACGCCCGGGCGTCGAGGGTCAGCTTTCGCCTTGCGCCTCCATCAGCGCGCGCAGCAGCTTCTCTTCGGACATATCATCTTCGACCGGCGCGGGTTGGTCGTTGGACATAAGAAGCGCCATTTGGTCTTCTTCAGGCTCATCGACCTCGATCTGGCGCTGGTGGCTTTCTATGGCACTTTCGCGCAGTGCTTCCGATGTCAGCGTCTCATCGGCAATTTCACGCAGGGCCACCACGGGGTTCTTGTCCTTGTCCCGGTCAATCGTAAGCTCTGCGCCGGACGATAGTTCGCGGGCCCTGTGGGCGGCCAGCATCACCAGTTCGAACCGGTTCGGCACTTTGTCAACGCAGTCTTCAACGGTCACACGGGCCATGGGCCAACCTCCAGCATCGGATGGAATTGCAAGCCGTTCAGATACTGCGACCGGACCCGTATTGCAAGGGCGGCACACGATCATCCCACACCTGCCAGGCCCAAAATCTCCGGTCCGCGTCTATTCCGCCACGTCCCGCGCGGCATCATAGGGAATAAAGTCCTCGACTCGTTTCCGCGCCTGTGTCGGCAGCGCGGCCACAAGATCCTGAACCGACAAGCCAAGACCGGGGTGCACCCAGTCCGGGGCCACTTCGTTCAGCGGGACAAGGACATCAGCCCGTGCCGGCAGATCTTCAAGGATCTGCGAACCTAAAGAGACATGCCTCAGTTTCAATGCCTCGCGCGCGCTGGCCGGCCATGGCGCGATCAGCTCAAGGTGGAGAACCCGAGCGCCCTCGTTGCCGGGGCCCTTGTCCCCCACTGCAGCCTCGATGACCGCCAGACGGTCCTGCACCTGTGCCAGAGTGCACTCCGTCTCGATCACGGCAACAGCAGTCAGATAGTCGGGGCCACTGCCCTCGGGAATTGTCGGCGCGCGGTAGACACGGCTTGTGGCGCGCTGAAACAGTTGCTGACCTGAAAAAAGCCAGAGTGCCTGAGAAATAACGTCGTTTGGGTCCAGTCGTGCAGATGCCACGTTGGAGGACAACGAAATAAGGTAAATCATGGGTCCGGCAGTTTTAGTCTTTTCTATCGGTTGGTTGTGGCCTAACGTGCCACTGTTGTCACAGAGTGCAAGCCTTTTCGTGTATTTGATTGGGTCAGCACCGGAAATGGAGGTTACGGATGTTCTACCGTGACGAACGTCTGGCTTTGTTCATTGATGGATCAAACCTGTATGCTGCCGCCAAGGCACTGAATTTCGATATCGACTATAAACTTCTCCGCACAGAATTTATGCGACGTGGCAAACTACTACGCGCATTCTACTACACTGCACTTCTTGAGACGGAAGAGTATTCGCCGATCCGCCCACTTGTCGACTGGCTCAACTATAACGGGTTTACGATGGTTACAAAACCCGCAAAAGAGTTTACCGACAGTATGGGAAGGCGAAAGGTCAAAGGGAATATGGACATCGAGCTTGCGGTTGACGCAATGGAACTTGCGCCGCGGGTCGATCACATCGTGCTTTTTTCCGGGGATGGCGATTTTCGACCGTTGATCGAATCGCTTCAACGTCAGGGTGTGCGGGTGTCTGTGGTCTCGACGATACGCTCCCAACCGCCGATGGTGGCTGATGAGCTGAGGCGTCAGTGCGACAATTTCATCGAACTGGAGGACCTGCGCGAGGTGATCGGGCGTCCGCCACGCGACGATACCCATCAGCGCGAACAACGCGAGGATGTCGCCAGTTGAACCAAGCCAGCCCCGAGGCCCCTCGGGACTGCAAGCTATGTCCGCGTCTGGTCCAGTACCGCTCGGAGGTGGCCGCCAAGCATCCCGACTGGTTCGGCGGCGCGGTGCCCTCGTTTGGGGTGGCCGACGCGCGGCTTCTGGTGCTTGGACTGGCCCCCGGCGTGACGGGAGCGCATCGGACCGGACGCCCCTTTACCGGCGATTATGCGGGTGATCTGTTGTACCGGACGCTCAGCGAATTCGGCTTCGCCAACGGAAAATTCGATGCGCGGCCCGATGACGGACTTGAGTTGATCGATTGCATGGTGACG
>JBCCYF010000168.1:0-7694 GCA_039190275.1 Pseudomonadota bacterium
GCGCTTTGCCCCGCTGTGTCTGCGACAAGATCGTTGCGTACCTCGATCAAAACATGCGGCAGGCCACGTTGGGTGCCGTGACGGTACATACAGTCCCCCTCCAACTGGCCGGTATAGGGTTCATTGTCTCCGACTGTCAGATCCCCCTCGGCCCTCAGCGCCGCAATAAGGGGGCCGGACAGGCGCGCGTCGCGGTCCCAAAGGATCCCCACGTCCCACGGCCGCCGCGGTTTGCCGCGCAATTGCGGCGTAAAGGAGTGTATTGAAATCAGGTGCGGTGTGACCCCGGCTGCAAGCATCCGATCGATCTGACCACCTATCGCCGCATGATAGGGGTCATAGCCCAGCGCCTTGCGTCGCGCCAACTCCGCCGCATCCGCGTAGCGGTTACCCGGTATTATGGACCCGTCGTAAAGCTTCATCAGCAATGTCGGATCATCGGGGCCCCGGTTCGGATCGATTACCAACCGCGAGAACGCGGAAAACACCGCCGGTGCGCCGAGCGTATCCGAGAGGATGCGCGACACCTCTGCCGCACCGGGATCCCACGCGATGTGCCGCGCCATATCCGCTGCTGAGAGCCCAAGGTCGCCTCCTGCTGCCCAGTTGGGAACGGCATTGCTGGCATGATCGCAGATCACCAGCGCGGGGCCCGGCGCGGTTTTGTTCATGATGTCAAATGCAGCGGGGGAAACGGACTGGTCCATGAGGTCTGAGGTATCCTGAAGTTTTGCGGGGGGAAAGACACCCTCAGGCAAAAAGAACAAATATGTCCCAAATTTTATCGGACAAACCGAGATGGCCGATCTATACGCTAGGCCCTAGGGCCCAACCTTTTGAACGCAGGACATCCATGTTTCGACGCGACCGCAATGTCAAAATCGTGGCCACACTTGGCCCCGCATCTAGCGATTACGCGACCATCAAATCCTTGTTCGAGGCCGGAGCGGATGTGTTCCGGCTGAACATGTCGCACGGTGAACACAGCGACATCCGGGCGCGCCACGAGATCATACGCGATCTTGAGGTCGAGATGGAGCGCCCAATTTGCATTCTGGCCGACCTCCAGGGGCCGAAGCTGCGCTGCGGTACCTTCACACAGGGCGTGGAGATGTTGGAAGAAGGGGCCACTTTTGGCTTTGACCTCGACGATGCGCCGGGCGATGCGAACCGGGTGCAATTGCCGCATCCCGAGATTTTCCAGGCTCTGGAAGTGGGTTCGTCGCTTTTGGTGAACGATGGAAAGATCAGGCTGAAAGTGACTGAGCGGTCGGACAGCCATGCCACCTGCATTGTCGAGGTGGGCGGCGAGATTTCGGATCGCAAGGGCGTGAACGTGCCTGATGTTGTCCTGCCGCTTGCGGCCCTTAGCGAAAAGGACCGGCGGGACCTTGAGTTCGTATGCGGTCTGGGGGTCGATTGGCTGGCGCTGAGCTTTGTGCAGCGCGCCGACGACGTGGCCGAGGCGCGCGCGTTGGCCGATGGTCGTGCCGCTATTCTGTCGAAGATCGAAAAACCTGCTGCGGTGCGGGCATTTTCGGAGATACTCGATGCTTCGGACGGTATCATGGTGGCCCGCGGGGATCTGGGTGTCGAGCTGCCGGTGCATGAATTGCCCCCGATCCAGAAAACGCTGGTGCGTAGGTGCAGGCGTGTCGGCAAACCGGTGATTGTTGCGACACAGATGATGGAAAGCATGATATCAAGCCCGGTGCCGACCCGCGCCGAAGTGTCAGATGTTGCACAGGCCATTTACGAAGGCGCGGATGCCGTCATGCTCTCGGCAGAAAGCGCTGCCGGGGATTATCCGATCGAGGCTGTTACGACGATGAGCAATGTTGCCATCTCGGTCGAACATGATGATACCTACCAGCAGGTGATCGAAGCGTCGCGCACCCCATCAAAGCAGTCGGTCGGCGAGGCGATCACCGCCGCCGCGCGGGAGGTGGCCGAGACCACCGAAGTGAAGGCTATTTGCTGCTTTACCCATTCGGGAACCACCGCAAGTCTTATGAGCCGCGAGAAGCCGCGTGTGCCGATTATCGCCCTGACGCCCAAACCGCGCACGGCGCGGCGCCTGACGTTGACCTGGGGTCTGCATTGCGTCGTCACGCCCGAGGTTGAGCGGTTCAAGATGGCCGTGGTGAACGCCGCGCGCGCGGCAAAGGCGGATGGCTTCGGCGGTGATCAGGACTTCATCGTCGTCACTGCGGGTGTGCCTTTTAACACGCCTGGTTCGACCAACATCCTGCGTGTCGCGCCGCTGGACGAAAAACAGATATTTGCTGGCGGCCCCGAGTAAGCCTGCCGTTCAGGAGGATAGACACGGCGGGGTAGGCAAAATTGCCTGCGCTTGGGTGTCGAAGGCGGCCGAAACCTCACGTCCGGCGGCGTTGAGAATGACCCGCGCGCCGGCAATCTCGGTGCCTGCCACGCGTATCTGGCCCAGCGCACTTTCGGTGAGTGTGTCATCCAGGTCACCGGAGATTTCAACACGCTCCCCCGCGCCGAAGCTGCTCAGCTCCACTTTGACGACCTGCATGCCATCCGTCACCGCGTTGACCCTGTACACGACGCTTGCTGCGGCTTTCACCTGGATGGGTTGGTAGACTTCGACCCCTGCGCCTTGCGCCGTCACATCGAAGATCAACTGGGCAGAGGAGGGCGACAGGTCGATGGTCAGTGTCACCGGACCCAGATCACAGAGCCCCGCATTCTGGATAAAAAATCTGTCGACCGGCGCGCCTTCACGGAAGGTGGCATTGACCTCGGCCATTGCCGGTACTGTACCTGCTAATAGTGCCAGGATCGCCAATGGTGTCGTCTTGCGCATGGTAGCTCCCCAAATTGCCTTGTCCGTCAGAGCTAGGGTCCCCGCGCCATCGGTCAAACCCGGCAGACTACTTTAACAGCAAGGCTTCCTTCGTCGGTGCCAGGCTTTGGTCCCACCACTGACCCTTTCGGCAGACTTGCACGATGGGCCCCTCGGGGCCCGGGGATGTGATCCGCCCGCCGCTGCTGTAGGACTTTCCCTGTGCCAGGCAGTGCACCACCTGCGCCGCGAGTTGCCAGGTGCCGTCCGCCTGACAATGGAGGGCGTCCCCATCATCCACGATCACTGCGCCGGAGCTGTACTTTTTAGTCGCCAGAAGGCAAAGACCGTCGGTACGCGGAGCCTCCTCAGCCGGTGCGGGGTTGAGCAGACCCAGGGCAAGAATGGCAAACAGCGGTCGCAAGATCATGCGCATTGCGGTCTCCTCGGTTCGGACAAAGCAAACCTTGGCACGGTATGGTTAACCGCCATTTAATCGGCGATCAGCCGGGGTGCCCGGATCGGCCCGCCGGTATCGGCCAAATGTCCGATTTCCCCTTGCCCCGCCGGGCACTTGCCCCTATACACCGCGCTTCACATGCGCGGCCGGCTGATAAGGGCTGCCGAGTTGCGTTTGAAACCAACATCCGTAAGGAGTTCGAAATGCCCAAAATGAAGACGAAATCCGGCGCAAAGAAGCGCTTTAAGATGACGGCCTCGGGGCGCGTCAAAGCTGCCCAGGCAGGAAAACGCCATGGCATGATCAAGCGATCCAACAAGTTCATCCGCAACGCCCGTGGTACCTCGACGTTGAGCGCGCCGGATGCAAAGATCGTCAAAACATATATGCCCTACGCGCGCTAAGGAGGCCTGAGACATGTCACGTGTAAAAGGCGGCGCCGCCGCACATGCCCGTCACCGCAAGGTCGTCAAGGCAGCCAAAGGGTACTATGGCGCCCGGAAGTCAAACTTCCGTACCGCCACTCAGGCGGTCGACAAGGCGATGCAATACGCCACCCGCGACCGCAAGAACAAGAAACGCACGTTCCGTGCGCTGTGGATCCAGCGGATCAACGCGGGCGTTCGCGCGCATGATGAAAGCCTGAACTATTCACAGTTCATGGGCGGTCTTACCAAGGCCGGTATCGAAGTGGACCGAAAGGTTCTGGCCGACCTCGCCGTACATGAACCCGAGGCGTTCAATGCCATCGTCGATCAGGCGAAAGCCGCGTTGGTCTGACGCAGGTATCCTGACCGGAACCGAACTGCAAAAGCCCCGCCCAAGCCGGGGCTTTTTTTGTGTCACCCTTTGTCGGCCGGTGTCCTGCACACCGGTCAGAGCCATGGGCCAATACCGAAAGGTGCATGTGTCATAAACTATGCCGAAGTCTGCGAAAGCAGGTGCGGATGAGCAACGGTGAATTCTTTCGCGGCGCAAAACACCCGGGACCAGCGGCGCAGCGCGTTATACAAACAAGTCTACCTTCTCGAATGTCCGCACGTCGACCAGCCCAAGGTCCGAGATCCGCAGCTCGGGGATGACGACAAGTGCCATCAGCGAATGCTGCATATAGGCGTTGTTCAGCTTGCAACCGCAGGCCTGCATGGCCGCGACCATGGCGTCGGCTTTGGCGGCCACAACTTCGGCACGCTGGTCCGACATCAACCCTGCGATAGGCAGTTCCACCGTTGCGAGTTCTGCGCCATCGGAAAAGACGGTGATGCCGCCGCCGATCTGGCCCAGGTGGTTTGCGGCCAATGCCATATCAGCTTTGTTGGTGCCGACGACGATCATGTGATGACTGTCATGCGCCACGGTTGAGGCGACGGCGCATGGTTTGTCATAACCAAAGCCCGACACCAGCGCATTGACCACATGGCCCGTCGCCCGGTGCCGTTCGACAAGCGCAATCTGGCAGATGTCCTGTGACGCATCCATCTCCACAAGGCCGTCGCGGACGCTCATATCCGCCTCAAGGGCTTTGGTTGGCGCTTGGTTCTCGATCACGCCGATGACCCGGGCGCGCACCTCGTTGGCGCCCGGTGGTGCCGCGATGTCGAAGTCCTCCGCCGCCAGGCTCTTGCCCAGTTTGACCGTCCCTTTCGCCATCGCCGGATACTCGGCTGGCGGGATATCAGCCGACAGAACGCCGTCCTGGGCCAGCACCTTTCCCCCGGCGATCACCAGTTCAATCGGAAGCTGCACCAGATCCGATGTCAGGATCATGTCTGCACGCCGCCCGGGGGCGATGGATCCGATCTCGCGCTCTAATCCGAAGTGTTGCGCGGTGTTCAGTGTGGCCATCTGGATCGCTGTGATCGGCTTAAGTCCAAGGGAGATGGCATGTCGGACAACCCGGTTCATGTGACCGTCTTTGACCAGAGTGCCGGAGTGGCTGTCGTCGGTGCACAGGATGAAGTTCCGCGGATCCAGTCCATCCTCGGTCACCGCCTTGACCTGTGCCGCGACGTCGTACCAGGCCGATCCCAGCCGCATCATCGATCTCATACCCTGACGGACCCGTGCAACTGCGTCTGCCTTTGAGGTGCCTTCGTGGTCGTCGGCCGGACCGCCAGCGACATAGCCGTGGAACATCAACCCCAGATCTGGCGAGGCGAAATGCCCGCCGACGGTCTTGCCGGCCGCCATGGTTGCCGCAATCTCGCCCAGCATTTTGCTGTCGTTTGCCGCGACACCGGGGAAATTCATCATCTCACCCAGACCGCAGGCCTGCGGCCACGTCAAACCCTCTTCCACATCGGCAACGGAAATCGACGCGCCCGGTGTCTCAAGACCCGGGGCAGACGGAACGCAAGAGGGGATCTGGACCTGGATGTGTATCGGCAGGCCCGCCGCCTCGTCATGCATCAGCCTGACCCCGGGCAGGCCCAGCACATTGGCGATCTCGTGCGGGTCGATGAACATCGACGTAGTGCCATGCGGGATGACGGCGCGGGCAAATTCGGTCACCGTTACCAGACCGCTTTCCACATGCATATGGCCATCGCACAGGCCGGGAAGCACATAGCGGCCGCGGGCCTCGATCACGTCGGTCTTTGGGCCGATGCAATGCCCCGCGTCCGGCCCGACAAAGGCAATACGGCCGCGGGCGATGGCCACATCATGCTGCGGCAGCAATTCTCCGGAGTAGACGTTCACCCAGATGGCGCCGCGGATCACCGTGTCCGCCATCGACCGGCCCATGGCGACGTCGATCAGATGCGGGGCGGACAAGTTCCAGGGGTCAATAGACATCGGGCGGCTCCGGGGCAGGGGGGTGAGACGGCAGTGCAGCCTGCTACGCCATAGAAAAGCGTATTGCGCGGGTAATTCAAGCGGCGTCAGCGTCAGCTGCGGGATCGGCAAGCAGCAACCGGGCGGTTTGTTCGTCTGTGATCAACGTTGTTGGCCGAAGGCTTTTTATTGTGGCGCGCATGATCCGGACTTTGTCCGCCCCGCCCGAAATCAACACCCGGTCGGTCACCCTCTGCAACCGCTCAAGGCTCATGGACATACAGCGGCGGTTGATCGAATGATCGATCACCCGTCCCTCTGCATCCACGAAATTGTACAGCACATCCCCCACGGCGCCGGACTGCTCTAGCGACTGGCGCTCGGCCTCGGATACATGCCCCAACCGGTAGGAAGTGGTCAGACTGCTCACCCCGCCGCAACTGAGAAAGGCCACATCGCTGGACTCGGCGATCTGAAACACTTGGTCCAAACCACAGCGCTCCAGCAGAGCATGTTTGGTCTGTGGGCTATCAACCAGCGCGGGGGCAGGGACCAGAAACCCTTCCGCATCGAACAGTTCGGCAAACTGCCAGGCAAATTCGGCTGGGTTAAAGCGTTTCGCCTCGGTAATTCCGCCCAGCAAGGATACGACCCGCAAATTGGGTATCGGCTTGCCTTCCAGAAAATCCAGCGTCGCGTGCAGTGTTCGGCCCCAGCCCACACCTACTGTCATGTTTGGTTCCAACGTCTGCGATATATACGGCCCCGCGACCGCCGCGATCACGCGGGTCGGGTCGCCTTGCGCCTGTTGAAACGGGGCAACCAACGCCTGCTTGAAACCAAATTGCTGTTCCAGCTGACGTTCGATTGCGACCACGGATTCCAGATCGGACGCAACCTTGATCGACACTTCGCCGCGCTTTCGCGCTTCCGACAGAAGCCGCGTGACCGCCACACGGTTCACGCCCAGCGCCGACGCAACTTCGTTCTGGGTTCGCCCTTCGATGTAGTAGATCCAAGCGGCCCGGATCCGCATTTCGCGATGCGGATCATGCTGGCCGGTATTTGGTCTCACAGAGCGCGGTTCCTTTGTAGGTCAAATCCGTAAGCGGACCGATACCCAAAGGGCAACGCCCGGTCACAGGTTCACCTTCAGTATTATCTGAGGTCCTGCAAGAGGCCAGCGATTTCTTCCGCGACTTCGAACTGCGGTAAATGACCTGCGTTGTCAAACAGATGCAATGCTGCACGGCCGGGTGCACGCAGGGCATGGCGCCAGGGGATGATCTGATCCCGTTTGCCCCAGATCAGCCGGACCGGGCAGCTTAGCCGATGCAAAGCCGCAACCAGATCGAAGGATTGCGTATCATCCGGAAACAGCACATCCGCCAGTTCAATCTGGCCTGCCCGCAATTGCGGGTCCCGCCGCTGGGCCGCAGCAACCTGAACGAAGTTCGGTGTGATCACATCCGGGTCGGCGACAAGCGTTTTCAGCCAGGGCCCCATGCTTTCCGGTTTGCTTGCCCCGGCGATACCGCGCACAGCCGGGCCGTTAAGGTCGGGTCCCAGACCGGCCGGGCAAAGGAGTGTGACCGAGGCCACCCGGCGCGGCCGGGTATCGGCCAGGGCCAGGGCAATCGCGCCGCC
>JBCCYF010000169.1:0-7692 GCA_039190275.1 Pseudomonadota bacterium
CCCAAGGCCTCACGGACCAGCCACTGAAAGACCGGCGGAGCCAACCGCCCGGCCAGAAAACCGTAACGAAGGAAACGAAACCTATATGCCCGCTACCGCATCCATGGAAGACTTCGAAGCCCTCCTGAACGAGAGCTTTGAACTGAAAACCCCCGACGAGGGATCCGTCGTCAAAGGCACCGTACTGGCCATCGAGGCCGGACAGGCCATCATCGACATCGGCTACAAGATGGAAGGCCGCGTCGAACTCAAGGAATTTGCAAAACCCGGACAGGATCCCGAGATTACCATCGGCGACACTGTTGAGGTTTACCTCGAGCGCGTTGAAAATGCCCGCGGCGAGGCCGTGATCAGCCGGGACAAGGCCCGCCGCGAAGAGGCCTGGGATCGGCTTGAGAAAGCTGCCGAGAAGGACGAGCGCGTGGCCGGCGCCATCTTTGGCCGGGTCAAGGGTGGCTTTACCGTCGACCTTGGCGGCGCCGTGGCGTTTTTGCCCGGTAGTCAGGTCGATGTCCGACCGGTGCGCGATGCCTCGGCTCTGATGCATATCGAACAACCGTTCCAGATCCTGAAAATGGATCGGCGCCGCGGCAATATTGTTGTCTCGCGTCGTGCAATTCTGGAAGAAAGCCGCGCCGAACAACGGGCCGAAATCGTCGGCAAGCTGCAGGAAGGCGATACCGTGGATGGCGTCGTCAAGAACATCACCGAATACGGCGCCTTCGTGGACCTTGGCGGTGTCGACGGTCTTCTGCACGTAACGGACATGGCGTGGCGTCGTGTCAACCACCCGTCGGAAATCCTTGCGATCGGCGAAACCGTGAAGGTGCAGGTCGTCAAGATTAACAAGGACACGCAACGCATCAGCCTGGGCATGAAGCAACTGCTGGAAGACCCGTGGGAGAATGTCGAGACACGGTATCCGTTGGAAAGCCTGCACTCCGGTCGTGTCACCAATATCACCGACTATGGCGCTTTTGTTGAGCTTGAGCCGGGCGTCGAGGGTCTGGTCCACGTCTCCGAAATGTCCTGGACCAAGAAGAACGTGCATCCGGGCAAAATCGTCTCGACCAGCCAGGAAGTTGAGGTCATGGTGCTTGAGATCGATACGTCGAAGCGCCGCGTCTCACTTGGCCTTAAACAGACCCAAGGTAACCCCTGGGATAACTTCGCGGCCGCCTTCCCAGTCGGCACGGAAGTCGAGGGTGAGATCAAGAACATCACCGAGTTCGGCCTGTTCGTCGGTCTGGAAGGCGATATTGACGGGATGGTTCACCTATCGGATCTCGATTGGAACCGCTCGGGCGAGGATGCGATCCAGGACTTCCAGAAAGGTGACATGGTCAAGGCTGTGGTCACCGATGTGGATGTCGAGAAAGAGCGTATCAGCCTGTCGATCAAGGCACTGGACGGTGACCCGTTCGCCGATGCCACAGCCGGTGTGAAGCGGGGCGAGATCGTTACCGTGACGGTCACCAAGATCGAAGATGGCGGGATCGAGGTTGAATACGATGGAATGAAATCCTTCATCCGCCGGTCCGACCTGTCGCGTGACCGCTCCGAACAGCGCCCAGAACGCTTTACGGTCGGCGATCATATCGATGCGCGCGTGACCAACATCGACAAATCCAGCCGCCGTTTGGGCCTGTCGATAAAGGCACGCGAGATCGCCGAGGAGAAAGAGGCGGTCGAACAGTACGGATCGTCCGACTCCGGCGCCTCGCTCGGCGATATCCTGGGTGCTGCGCTGAAAGGTGGGGACGAAAAGTAAGTGGATCCTGTCACGCGGGATTTCTATGAGGAGCGGCGTCGATCCTGGCGCCGCTCTGCGTTTTGGCGGGGCTTTCTGGTCGCCGCCGTCATCCTGGGTCTGATCGCTGCGGCGGTCGGCTTTAGCGGTGGTCCGCCGTCGGGACAGCACATTGCGCGCCTGTATGTCACGGACATTATCTTCAGCGACCGCGCCCGGACCCGGTTGATCGGAGAAATCAGTGAAAGCGACGCTGCACGGGCGTTGATCGTCCATATCGACAGCCCTGGCGGTACAGTCGTCGGTTCCGAGGAACTCTATCTGGCGCTGCGGGACGTGGCCCAGGAAAAGCCTGTGGTTGCCGTTCTGAACGGCGTGGCCGCCTCGGGGGGCTATATCGCCGCCCTTGGCGCCGATCACGTGGTTGCCCGGGGCAATACCATTACGGGTTCGATTGGTGTGATTTTTGAGTATCTGACTTTTACCGGTCTGATGGAACGCTTGGGCGTGGACGTGGAGACCATCCGCTCGTCCGATCTCAAGGCGGCCGCCTCGCCGTACCGTGACCTCAGCCCGGAAGCGCGGGCCGCGGAACGCGATATGGTCGAGGAGACTTTTCGCTGGTTCCGTGACCTGGTCGGCGAACGCCGCGACCTGGCCGGTGCCGAGCTTGCGGCCGTGACGGATGGGCGGACATTCACCGGTCGGATGGCGCTGGAAAGCGGCCTTGTCGATGCGCTCGGCGGTGAGGAGGTCAGCCTGTCTCACCTCGAATCACTCGATTCGTCCCTGACGGATCTGCCGGTCGAAACCTGGCAGGTAGAGCGCGACGACGAGGGGGTTTTCGGATTTTTCGGCAAACTGGGTGTTTTTGGCGCCGGTTTTCCCACATTACGGGTGCCCGAAGGGCCACGGTTGATGGCCATTCTGAACTAAGAGCTTGAATTTCAGGATGCATTTTTTGCAGACCCTGCTGTAAGCTCGCCTGTGTGTGAAGGCCGTGTCGTACATGTATCCAGCGGCGAAAGGATCAAAACTATGATCAAGTCTGAGCTGATCCAAAAGATCGCCGAAGAAAATCCTCATCTGTACCAACGCGATGTTGAGCGTCTTGTCGGAACGGTATTCGACCAGATTATCGAAGCGATGGCCGACGGAAATCGTGTCGAGCTTCGCGGCTTTGGCGCCTTTTCGGTCAAGCAGCGCGATGCCCGCGTCGGCCGTAATCCGCGCACGGGTGAGGCAGTGCCGGTGGAACAGAAGTTCGTCCCGTTTTTCAAAACTGGTAAGCTGCTGCGCGATCGCCTAAATGGTAAGGAAGACTGATACACCGGGCAGCGGGCGACCAAGCGCCTTATGAAACCCGGACTATAGAGGTTTGTGCAGAATGGGCGCCAGGCATTGGCCGGACCAGCGCCCGGGGCGGAGGGTGAGATGCTGCGTTTTATCAAGCTTGTGTTTCTGGCGGTCATGATGGCCGCCATTATTGTATTGGCACTGGCCAATCGCGGTCTGGTCACGCTCCACCTGTTGCCCGAGGGTATCGCAAATATCCTGCCGCTCTCAATCGAGGTACCGCTGTTTGCGGTGATCCTGGCATCCATTCTGTTAGGTCTTTTGATCGGCTACATCTTTGAGTGGTTGCGTGAGCACAAACACCGCAAGTCTGCGTCATTGAAAGAGCGTGAAGTGGCCAACCTCAGCCGTGAGGTTGAAACGCTCAAGAAAAAACACGTCTCCCCCGAGGATGAAGTGCTTGCTCTTCTGGATCAGAAGGCCGGCCGTGTCTGACAGCGACGGGATCGGTGTCAAGATTTGCGGGCTGACCGAGCCGGCGACACTTGCCACCGCCGCTCAAGCGGGTGCGCGCTATGTCGGATTTGTCTTCTATCCCCCATCACCCCGCTATCTGCATTTGGATCGTGCGGCGGCACTGAGCGCAGCTGTCCCGGCAAACGTCAGCAAGGTCGCGCTGACAGTGGATGCCGACAACGCGATGCTCGACGCCCTATTGGAGCAGGTTTCAATTGACATGCTTCAGCTCCAGGGCGCCGAAACCCCGGACCGCATAGCCGAGGTGAAGCGACGCTATGGTCTTCCGGTCATGAAGGCGGTTGGTGTCGGGGACCCTGCGGATCTGGCTGCGCTGGATGTCTATGAAGGCGTTGCGGATCAAGTTCTTGTGGACGCCAAGCCGCCAAAGGTTGGGGGCGTACCGGGCGGTAACGGTGTTCCCTTCGATTGGAGCCTGCTCCAGGGACGGCGCTGGCAGACGCCGTGGTTGCTTGCCGGGGGGCTGACTTCGGCGAATGTTGCCGAGGCCATCCGTTTGACCGGGACACAACAGGTTGATGTTTCGTCTGGTGTCGAGGTTGCGAAAGGCGTGAAAGACCCGGGAATGATCCGGGCCTTTCTAAAGGCGGCGCGCGCGCCGGTCTTATCACACTGACTTACTCTAGCGCAGCGGCAATGCGCATCAGGCTCACCAGTTCCGAACGATAACCAAAGGGATCATCGCCACGATGCCCGGCGGCAAGCGCGCGCGCCTCGTCCATGCCCCAGCCTACGATCTCGGTATTGCCGCGCAACAGCATACCAAAACCGGCAGCCGCCGCCGCGAACCGGGTTTCCGACGGCGCAATGTCCCGGGTTTCGGCGGTTACGGGCGTTTCGATAAGTCGGCTGCGGGCTGAACCGGGCAGTTTGTAGCGAAGCTTAAGGAAGGCATATTCCCCGCGGGGGTCATCCGCAGCCGGGGTAGGCGCAGCGTACCGCAGATCCGAGACACGTTCGGCAGGCGACCCTTGTGGCGTGATCTCATACAGCGCGGTGACCTGATGCCCGGCGCCGATCTCGCCCGCATCGACCGCATCATTGTTGAAGTCTTCCCGTTTCAGCGCGCGCGTTTCATAGCCGATCAGACGGTACTCCGAGATCTGGGCCGGGTTGAATTCGACCTGGATTTTCACATCACCCGCGATGGGAAACAGGCTGCCAGCGACGTCCTCAACCAACACCTTCTGCGCCTCGGCAAGTGTGTCAATGTAAGCCGCCGTACCATTTCCGTTCTGCGCCAAAGCCTGAAGGGTCACGTCCTGATAGTTGCCCCGTGCGAACCCCAGTACCGAAAGATAGGTGCCGCTGTCGCGCTGCTCTGCGATGTAGTCTTTCAACGCATCCGGATCCGAGATGCCCACATTGAAATCACCGTCCGTCGCCAGAATCACCCGGCTGACCTCACCGTCCTGGGACATTTGCTCGGCCAGGGCATAGGCCTGTTGCAGACCCCGCTGACCGGCGGTCGATCCTCCAGCGCTGAGTTGCGTAAGACTTTGCAGGATTTTCGCACTCTCGCTTGCCGGGGTGGGTTCCAGGGCCATCCCTGCACTCCCGGCATAGGTTACGATCGCCACGCTATCCTCGGCGCCCAGGGTCGTGAGCAGAAGCTTGAATGACTGGACCAGAAGCGGCAGTTTCTTCGGCTCGTTCATCGATCCGGAGGTGTCGATGAGAAATACAAGGTTCAATGGGGGGCGATCCTGGGGTGCAATGTCATAGCCCTGGATGCCGATATGCATCAGTTTGGTGTCCGGATTCCACGGCGTCGGCGCAACCGAGACCGAGGTGCGGAACGGAACGTCCGAGGTCTCGGGCGCTGGATAGTCGTAGTCGAAGTAGTTCAGTATTTCCTCAATCCGAACGGCGTCACGCGGCGGTAACTGACCGTTGTTCAACGATTGGCGGATCAGCGCGTAAGAGGCGGTGTCCGCATCAATTGAGAAAGTCGACACTGGCGCCTCGGCAGTGATCCTGAGGCTGTTGGGGTCGGCCTTGGGGAAGGCTTCGGTATTGCCTTCGAGCGTGCCGATCTGCGGTTCTTCCTGTACCGAAGGTGCTACAGGCATTCGGTTCAGCTGGGGCTGCGACGGCGCAAACCCAAGGCTGTCAAGTTGACGGTCGCTTGGCGCACTCTGCCGGCTATCGGCCTTGGCCGGCGCTTCGATCATTTCGGCGCCGCCCACAAGCCGATCATTGCTGAGAACGCCGCGAGTGCGTCTCTCTTGTACCTGTGATGTGGCGACGCTGGGAGCGGGGGCGGCGACGGGGGCGCCCTGAGGGGCAATCGACGCCGCCGCGTCCCTATCCTGAAGCACAACCGTTTCTTCAAGCCGTACCTCGGCTTCTGATAGGTCAGCGGGGATCACAACCGGTCGGACGCCGCCAACGTTCTGTGTGATCGCAACAGCAATCGCAAGCGTCGCCAGTGCGCTGGTACCCATAAGCACGCGGGGTTGTGTGAGAGTGGAAAACATTGTCAGAACTCCTGAAATTAACCCGCCCCGATTTTCGGTTCGGTCAGAAGTTGGACGCGCCGCGCCAGCGGATCCTTGGGCCGCAGACGCATTTTTTTCCGCGAAGGCGTCTGCCGCAGCGCGCAGGGCCGCATGGCGCGCGGTTTCGCTGGGCGCAGGTGTTTGCCGCTTCAGCGCGGACTGTAGTTTGTCGAGGGGATCTTCGGTCATGCTTTCTCCTCCTCAGCGATTTCGCGCAGGCGGCGGCGGGTTTCGCTCATCCGCCAACTTATGGTGCCCTCGCTGACATCCAGAACCTCGGCCGCTTCTGCATGTGTGAGATCCTCGCCCAGCACTAGAGCCACTGTTTCCCGCAGACCGTCTGGCAGGGCACCCATTGCGGCGCTAAGCCACGCCGAGGCAGCATCTGCCTCGGCCGCCGCTGTCTGGCGTGCCCGTTCAACTTCGCCCCATCCCGAGGCTGCTTTGGCATAGCGCGCGCGCCGCCGCATCCGGTCCCGCGCCGTATTCACCACAACCCGGTGCAGCCAGGTTGAGAATCGTGCTTCCTCGCGAAACCCGTGCAGCTTGGTCGCCAGGCCTATGCTGACGTCCTGCGCCAGATCTTCTGCTTCGGCACGGTTCCCCAACAGTTTCCAGGCAAGCCGAAACACCGCATCGTAATGCCGGGCCACGAGCATCGCAAAAGCGTCGGCATCCCCCGATCGCGCTTGCGTCACAAGGGTTGCGTCGCTTGGCTCCATCTTCATACCGTGTTTGACGCGCCGGACCGCGCGATCCTTGGCGACAGTTTGAACTTTTTTTCGGAGGACGTCACGCGCTCACGCAGCATAGCAACACCGGAACATTCCGAAACAGCGGTGCCGACCATGTCATTTCTACGTGTTAACCCCACGCTACCAATTGGTGTTTCTTCCGGGATCCGCCTATTTGGGCATACATATTTATGTAGGTATTGCGGTCTATATTAAGTTTCTGATTTTACTGGCGTTTATGGGAGTACTGACCTCCTGCACCAGCCTGACCGAGGATCAATGCCGGGCTGGGTACTGGACCGCTATCTGCAAGGCGGATGGCGCTGACGGCCGGGGCATCGGGTATCTGAACCAGCATCGGGAAGGCCTGTGCCTCCCTGGGAATGACGCCGGACGCAGATCGCTGGGCCGCCGATCGCCAGCAGCATCTGCAGTTGTACTGTCGGTCGGAAATCGTTTTTCGAAGCGGATAGCGCGGCGCCACCATCAACGACGTCAGTACGGTGCGGCAGCGCAACGGCATGTTGCGCGGGGTTGCGGTACTTCGACCTGTCCAGCAAATTCAGGACCTTGAGGAGAGGCGTGCGGATCTGTGGGACCGGTTGGGCGGTCTTTCAGAGATCGGAGACAACAAGAACGCCAAGGACCGCAAAGTGTCACTGCGTACCCGCACAGACCGATTGGATCGGCGCATCGATCGGCTGCATCTGCAGCGGTTGACGGTGACATACCGGCGAGATCGAAATAAATGAACGCTAGTTCAATTTATTGACTCGACGCGCGAAGGATAATTGCTAAGCTGGCGAAGGGATTGGCTAATCCTTGCGCCACAGCCGGGTACACGGCGGGCGGCGGGCAACGACCCGAACCAGGG
>JBCCYF010000170.1:0-7689 GCA_039190275.1 Pseudomonadota bacterium
GGCTACGAGAACCTGCCCGTGCGCGGATCGTCGCGAAACAAAACGGATGATGATACCCGTTGGCAGCCACAGGAAAAGTCCAAGGACTTCAAACCCGTAGATCGTTGGCTTAGCTGGTCTGACAAGCGGAAGGCACAGTTTGACAAGATCGCAGGCGCCGCGCTGGAGCGGGCCGGATACCGCCGCCATGTCTGATCCTCAACCCCATGTCGCGATATGCATCGCAACCTTTCGGCGGCCCGAGGGGTTGCGAGCTCTGTTGACCAGCCTCGACGCGCTTGCATTCGACGGCCCCGCGCCGCGTGTCAGCCTTGTGATTGCCGACAATGATCCGGAGGCGCCCGCCACGGATGTGTTGGGGCCGGTTGGCGAGCACACCCGCTGGCCGGTGATTTATGGCATCGAGGCGGAGCGGGGCATTGTTTCGGCCCGCAATCACTGTCTTGCCCGGGTGCCCGATGATGCCGACTACATCGCGTTTGTGGATGATGACGAGACGGTATCGCCCGGCTGGCTCTCGGCGATGCTCTCAACGCTGCGGGCGGCGGACGCCCAGGCCGTGCAGGGGCCAGTTGAACCGCGCTACGAAACACCGCCGCCCGAATGGGTCGAGCGGCTTGAGATTTTCCGTCTGGGTCCGTTCACCCAGGCCGCCACGCTGAATTTCGCCGCGACGAACAACTCCCTGGTGGATGCGAAGTTCCTGCGGCGGCACGGCTTGCGGTTCGACCCCGCCTTCAACCACACCGGCGGTGAGGACGAGGAACTTTTCGGCCGCCTGCGCGACGCGGGCGGGCGTATTGTGGCTGCTGCCGATGCCGTGGTCTACGATACTGTGCCCACGGGACGGATGACGCCCCGCTGGGTGCTGCGCCGCCAGCACCGTATGGGGAACACGCTTGGCCGGGTGGCCCGCCTACGCCGCCGGGGACGAATGATACGCGTGTTCAAGGGCCTGGGCGCCGTAGCGGTCGGTGGTTTAACCACCCTTGCCGGACTGGCCGGGCCACGCAGCCGCCGTATTGCCGGTCTGATGGAAGTCGCCCGTGGAACCGGTATGCTTGCCGCCTTCGTGAACCTGCGTTTCGACGAATACAGTCTCAAGGCGGTTAAGCTTGACCGCAGCGCCGGAGCCTGAGCCATGGCGCCCTGGGTCAGCGTAATCATTCCTGCGCGCAATGCCGGTCCTTACATCGGTCAAACGCTGACGTCCCTGGCCGCACAACAGGTCGCATTCGAAGCGATTGTCATCAACGACGGTTCATCCGATACCACGGCGGAGGTTGTGGCCGCGCACAGCGCAAAAGATCCGCGTTTCACCCTGATCGAAGGCCCGGCGAAGGGTGTGAGTGCGGCACGCAACGCAGGGTTCGAACAGACGTCCGCGCCGTGGGTCCTGTACCTGGATGCCGATGATTTGCTGACGGCAGATGCACTTGGCAGATTTATTGACACCGCAGAAAACGCGCCAGTTGCGGCGCTGGGCGGCGTCTCCCGCATCAGCGAAGACGGTTCGGCGCTGCCCGGGGATAGTAACCTTGATCTGGTACCGCAGCGCGATCACCTCTCTGCACTCCTGCGTAAGAACTTTGTGGTGAACGGCGGTGCGCTGCTGATCCGGCGCAGCGTGATTGAGGAGGTGGGCGGCTATGACACCTCCCTCGCCTATGGGGAGGACTGGGAGTTCTGGTGTCGTCTGGCCGAGCGGGGAGACTTTGCAACGGTTCCCGGGGGGGCCGTTTTGCTGTACCGACAACTGCCGGGGGGCGCGAACTATCAGGCGCGTGGTTCGGTGTTCGCGCGCAACGTGCCCTGTTTGCGCAAGATTGCCGATAATCCTTCCATGCGCGCTCGGCTGGGCGGGCGACTGTCTTCCATTCTGCGTGCGCGACAGATCGATATCTTCTGGTCCGGTGTGCGCAGCGAGTTCCAATTCGGCACCCGCGCGCGGGCACTGACAATTGCTTTGGGTGGGCTGTTTCTATACCCAGACAGTGTCGCCCGCCCAAAACTCGCGCTGCGGTTCCTAAGGAGCATTCTTAGATGAGCCTTGTCGACCAGACCTATTCGGATCGTGGCGATGCAAGCCGACGCCGGGCGCGGGTAAACCAGGCGGTCGGCGCCCTTTCGGGCAAATGGGTTGTTCTGGGCATCACGATTATTCTGATGGTTTCCATCGGAACGAACCTGCCCGGTCTGGTATTGGGCGAAGGTGGCCCGGTCGGTCCGCTGAAACTGGCGATTCTGGGGCCGATGCTGCTGTTCATTGCACAATACCATCGGTATTTTTTCCGAGGTCTGTTTTCAGCACCGGAACTTACAGCGCTGATGTTGTTGGCGCTTGTTTCGGCGGGTTGGAGCCTCGATACCGCCGAAACCATTGAGCGTTTGTTTCCATTGCTTGTCACCACGGCCCTTGCGATGACACTGGGCGGTCTTTTGTCCGTTCGCGCGTTGATCCTGTTTCTGGCCACAATGTGCCTGTTTATGATGTTGGCGTGCGTAGTTGCTATCGGCATTTTCCCCTCTGCCCGTGGCATACCGCCGTGGGAGGGCACGTGGCGCGGTATCTTTAACCACAAGAACGGTTTGGGCAGTCACAGCATGATCTCGTTCCTACTGTGCTTTTCGGCGATGATGCTGACCAAAGGCCGATTGCGACCGGTGTTTGGCGCAGGTGCTTTCATCGCCTTGGTGATGCTGGTTGCATCTGAGTCGCGTACGGCTCAGATCATCGGATTGATTGGAATTTTGGCGCTGACCGCAGGTTTTTCGTACCCGCGGAACCTGGCGATTTGGGTCACCGGGACCATCCTTTTCGCGTTCTCCGTTGTCTTCGGGTCGTATGTTATGATCGCATCCGGATTGGCAGATCCGATATTTGAAGCGCTTGAGCGCCGTGCCACACTCTCGGGTCGTATCCCACTGTGGCAACTGGTCTGGCCGCAGGTGCTGGACCGGTTCTGGCTGGGTTATGGCTATGTCTCGTTCTGGGATCCCGATGCACGGCGTGTGGTCGAGATTGCGCGTGACCCGACGCTTCGGTTTACCCCCTATTACTCTCACAACGGGCTGATCGAAACCCTGCTGAATGTCGGATTTGTCGGTGTGGTTTTGTTTGTCGGCGCGCTTGTCCGTGGCATCGCCGGTGTGTATGCGATTCTTCGGACGACGCCCCGGGCCACCTTCGTGATCCCTCTCACGTTGGTCATGATTGCGTTCTTGCTGCAGAATGTAACCGAAAGCTCGATCCTGTCGCGCAGTCATGTCGTCTGGATGTCGTTCATAGCAGTGCTGACTAAAATGGGAGTGGTCGGCCGCACGCTTCGGCGCGAAGCCGCGCTGGAGCGTATCCGCAGGCGTAGGCAGACCCTTGGCCAGTTTGGTCCTGAACGTATGGCGGCAGGGTCCTGATGGCGCTGTTCTTTGTCTCGCAGATTGCCGCTTCGGGTGTCACACTTCTGGTATTCCTGGCGCTGACACGGCTTCTGGGTCCGGCCGAGTTCGGTGCCTACAACATGATCGTGCTGTCGGGTGCCGTCGCCTTTGACATCCTGTTCGGCTGGATGGGCGCGGCCGTCACCCGCTTTCATTTCGCCGAGGAGTTCAATAAACGCGCCATCGCCGTCGTACTTGGCGCGCTGGTCCGGATGGTTATTGTCCTTGTTCCCCTGGCCGTTGTCGTGGCGTTCTACGTACCGGCTGCCTGGGTGATCCCGATGGTCCTGGCCGGTCTGTATTGCCTATGCCATGCCAGCCATGACCTGATGATCTCCTGCCTGCGGGTATACCGCGCCGGGAAGCCGTTCGCGGTGGCAATAATCGGTCGACCGCTGGTCGGATTGGTCTTTGCTCTGCTTCTTGTGGTGGCGGGATTTGGCGTCACCGGAGCAGTTGTTGGCATGGCCGCAGGTGCGGCGGCAATGGGCGGCTTTGCACTGACACGCGTCTACGGACGGTCGGGTATTCAACGCCCCGACCTTCCGGCATTGCGTCAGTTCGTCTATTTTGGCTTTCCACTGGCTGTGGTCGCCTCCGCCTCGTCGGCTCTGGCGCTTCTGACGCAATCGGCACTTGCATCGATTGTGTCGCTGCAGGCGGTGGGCATATTCGCAGCGACCCAAGTGTTAACGATGCGGACAATCGGCATGCCGATGACCGTGCTCAGCCGGGTGAATTCACCCAATGTGTATTCCGCCTTCGAGCGTCATGGCCGGGCCGCGGCGCAGACCGAATTAAACGTGCATTTTTCGTTCCTGATGCTGATGACAGGCCCGGTGGTTCTGACCCTCTTTACGGCCAATCAGACGGTAGCGCGGGCCTTGCTGGACCCCGCCTACAGCGGTCAGGTGGCCGAAATGTTGCCGATCCTGACGCTCGCGGCATTTCTTACCGGAATGCGCGGCGCGTTCTTTTCCTTTTGTTTCACAATCAGCCAACGCACGTGGATCCAATTCACAATCATTGGCGGCACCGTGCTGGGTCATGCGGCGGTTGCATTCGTCATGGTGTATCTGTTCGGCTTGATCGGGGCCGCCTATGGGGTCTTGCTGACCGCGGCTTTGGCGCTGGGCGTATTCGCCTATTTTGGTAGACGTGTGTATCCCATCTCGCTTCCGCTGGCGGAAGCGGTCCGTATCGCGGTTGCAATCCTGTGTGCGGCGCCCTTTGGCTTCTATGCCGATACGATTGCGGAATTGCCGGTCGCCTTGGCCTATATCGCTCTTCAGGCATCTGTATTCGTCATTGTTCTTGCGCTCTCGGGGCAGGCGGCGACCCGCGTAATACTGAGCAAGCTTTGGGCGCGCGCGGCCCGTAGCCGGCCTCAGGCACCTGCAGAATGACCGCGCGCGGGCCCCTTCTTCTGTCTCGCCGGGCGGTTCTTGCAGCGCTCCTGTCCAGCACGGCCGTCTTTCTGGCACCACCGCGCCGCGTTTGGCCGCGAGAAGCGTTGCAAGCGCCCGAGGTTCAGTTTGTCGGCCCTGAGGTTATTCAGGTGATCCTGCATGACACGCTGATCCGAACCGATCCACCGGTACCGGTCCCCGAGGGCGCGCGCATCCGCTGGCGGCGGCGGCCCTCCAACCGGCTCGGCGGTCTGGGCATGTTGAATGATCAGGAGGTGAATTTCACCGGGAATGCGCATACCTCCGCCCCGCAGATGTATAGACCCTTTTCGCAGGTGGTGCCCGAAAGCGTCCTGGGCGGATTTAAGCGCCCGCCGGATCTGGACGATGTTCCGGCGCAGGCGGATCTTCCGGCGCATTGGCAAGTCATGGTGGATGGTATGCCAAGCGTGGTGAAGCATATCTATCGCAAGACAATCCCGACCGAGGCTGTTCGCACCGGGTCCGAAACACGTGCGATTGGCAAACGTCATCTGGTCAGCCTCTGTCTGAAAACGGGCGTTCCCAGTGGTGCCGAGGTCGAGGTGTCATTGCGCGGTACCGGACCGCTTCCCCCGGTGGGTCGTGTCACCCGCGAGAGGCTTACACGGTCTCAGGCGGTTCAGGTTTGCCAGGTCGGCTACGCCGTGGTCGGTCCGAAGCGCGGCTATGTCGGGTTGTGGCTGGGTCATGATCAGGACGCCATGTCCGGGACCACCGACGCCTACCTGTCCGAGGGGCATGGGTGGCAGTTGGTCAATGCCGATAGCGGCGCGACGATTGCCTCGGGCGGGCTCACCCTGGCCAAGTCCGGCAGCGAACCGCATATGGCTGAGGTGAACTTCAACGGTTGCGATGTTTATGAG
Organism: Pseudomonadota bacterium; assembly: GCA_039190275.1. Lineage (GTDB taxonomy): Bacteria > Pseudomonadota > Alphaproteobacteria > Rhodobacterales > Rhodobacteraceae > Halovulum. The sequence continues at coordinate 5,753 of JBCCYF010000170.1, forward strand.
GCGGATTTCTCGGATGTCGTTGCGCCGGGCCGATATCTGCTGGTGATCGAGGGTATCGGGGCATCGGCCGAGTTTCCGATCTCAGCCAATCCCTACGCCGAGGTGCTTCGGCTGGCCGCGCGTTGGTACTATCACCAGCGCTCGGGGATCGAAATTGCAGCGCCCTATGGTGAGGGGCGCGTTCGTCCGCGCAACGGGCATCCGATGGACGGTCTTGTTGTCGAACAGACCGACGTACAGCTTGGGCGTACTTCCGAAGGGTTCCGCGCCCAGCCCTATGCGCCGCGCTACCTGGGACAATTGTCGCAAGGGCCGGATAACCCGAATGCCTGGGGCGGGTGGCACGACGCCGGGGACTGGGACCGCCGCATCCAACATATGGATGCCGTGCATGACATGGCTCTGGCTGTCGAGCTGTTTCCCTCTGCCAGCGCACTCGCGCTCAACATTCCCGAAAGCGGGCGCAGCTTTTCCGATGCGTCGGTACGTGCCCGGCGGAACGCGGACGACCGTGGCGACGGCGAGACCGTCCTGCCGGACCTTATACATGAGGCGCTCTGGGGTGTGTCGCTGTGGCGCCGCACCCAGACCGATGATGGTGGGATCATTGGCGGGGTAGAGTACTCCGTCGATGGTGTCGAAGGGTCGGTATCGTGGAACCCGATCCAGCGCACATTCGCCTACGCACCGGAAGAATGGGCCAGTTATCGGTTTGTGACCGGCGCGGCGAAACTGGGCCATGTGATCGCCAATGTCTGCGGCGACACCGTGCTTGGTGCGCAACTGATCGCCGAGGCTGAAGCGGCCTGGGATTGGGCTGAACAGGCCCGCGCTCGCGCAGAGGAAGCCGAAACACTCGAAACCGGCGACAAGATTGCCCTGGCCCGTGCCCGGTTGCCCGCCGCCGCCACGCTCTATCGTGCCAACGGCCGGTCGGACATTTGCGATGTGTTCGAAGCGCTCAACCCCTTTGCACCCGTAGATCCCGCGGCGGCCGAAGGCATCCGCCGCTCGGACGTGGCCATGCATGCGGTGGACTACCTCCGAGCCGGTGAGGAGGGGCGAACCGTCACCCCAGAAATAGCAGCGGCCATCACCGGATGGCTCGAAAGCCGACAGCGCGCCGACCGGCGGCTCGGGCGCGATTACGGCCTGCATAATACCAATGCATATCGTTGGGGTCCGGGGTGGTTGCGGTTCGGTCCGGGTTCGAACTGGCGCGCCAGGCGGGCGGCCTATGCCTATGTGCTGAACGGAGGAGACACCGAGCAGATCGGGCCCCTGGTGATCGAAGGAATGTGGTTCGCCCTCGGGTGTAACCCCTCAAACGTCTCGTTGATCCAGGGGATGGGAGAGCGGGCCTTTGCGGATGCGCTGGTCAAGGATCTAGACGGCTATCCAAAGGTGCCGGGCCAGATCAGTTTCGGCGTTGCCGGTGGGGAGTTGCGCGGGTTTGAAAAGCGGCGCCTTGAGGGTTCAATGTATCCCGAGGCGCAGGTGGACTGGCCGATTTACACACAGATCTTTGAGAGCAGCGCCGCCATCATCTGTGCCGAGCATGGTATGAAGTCGAATACCATGGAGTGGCTGTTCGCGTGTCTGCTGTGCAATGAGCATTTGTCCCGCCAGACATAAGCCACGGATCGGCGCCGGTCCCCACAACGCCTCGATCGTTTCGCCTTCCTTGCGCCTGCCGAACCTGATCCCGGCGCGGTTGCACAGCTTTTAGGTGCGATTGGAACGCATCGATACTTTGAACTGATCCCCTGATGCAATCGGATGGGTTGCTGCTTGGGGAGATGGATCAAGGCGCCTGTAGCCGCGTCATCACCCGGAGAATGCGCGTCTGATTGAGAATGGCTGAATGCCGATCGAGCTGAAACGCGAACAGCAGAGTATCCTGATGACGGTGTTATGACGCGGGAGGTGCAAGACAC
>JBCCYF010000171.1:0-7478 GCA_039190275.1 Pseudomonadota bacterium
ACGAGAAAGGATCAAGCGGAAAACCATTGAAACCAGGCGATTGCTTAACCGCAAATCCGCCGCATAATCACCCCAACCAGATGAGCCGGATACTCCCTTAGATCAGGCCGCGCTTTAGACCAATGTCTCGGGCGACGGACAATGTGCCATGACGCCTATTCCCGGATCCAGACCAACCGTCACATTCCCGCCTTCGCCAGCCGTCCGGGGGACTGAGCCTGATGTCCGGATCGGGTTCATCCTATCGCCGGACTTCACGCTTCTCCCTTTCGCAGGGTTCATCGATGCTGTGCGCCATGCCGCCGACGAACGCGACCGCAGCCAGCAGGTCTATTGCCATTGGAGCGTCATTGCGCCGGACCGGCAGCCGGTCCGCTCTAGCTTCGGGGTCGAGGTCTTGCCTTGGCGGTCGTTCGATGCGCCTTCGAACTACGACTATCTGGTCGTGGTCGGCGGGCTCCTATCCTCATTCGATCAGCATCACCCAGAGATCCTTAGCTATCTGCGCGACGCGGCGGTGGAGGGGGTTCGGCTGGTTGGGCTCTGCACCGGTAGTTTTGTCCTTGCGCAAGCAGGGCAGTTGGACGGTGTGCGATGCGCTATACACGTAGACCATGTGGCAGACTTCAAGGATCGCTACCCGCGCGCAATTCCACAGCCAAACGCCATTTACACCTTCGATCAGGACCGGATTACCTGCCCTGGTGGCACGGCGGCAATCGATGTCGCGGTCGAGATCCTGTCCCAGCGCTGTGGTGCAAGCCGAGGCACCAAGGGTCTTGCCGCTATGGTCGTCGATCAGCACCGCAAAGCGCACCATGCAGGGCGCATGTCGTTCCAGGAGCTCGAGCATTGCGGCGATTCTCGTGTAGAGCAGGCGGTGCTCCTGATGCGCCAGGCGCTGTGTGAGCCGATCTCGATCGACGAGATTGCCCGCAAACTGTCAATCAGTCGGCGCCAGTTGAACCGCGTCTTCAAAGAGAAATCCGGGCGATCTCCGCAAGAGGTGTGGCGTGACATGCGGTTGGAACACGCTCGTTGGCGGCTGTTGAACACCTCGAACAGTGTCACGCAGATTGCCCATGAATGTGGCTTCTCCGACTGTGCGCACTTCGTGCGATGGTTCCAACGCAAGCATGGGCGGTCCCCGACCGCGTTCCGAAGAGAACGCGGAGGATGAATGCAAGACCTATTTGTTCAGCAAATTGGCGAATCCATGCAATCTGACCGACTGAGCCTCTCCTAGCCTCTGGTCCCATGCCGGCCGCGTTCATCGCCAACGAAACGGCCGAGCCGATGCCAGGAGAGAGATGATGACCAGATTGTATCGTCATAACGGGGTCCAGGATCCCCTCGGTGCCACCGATTACGATAACCTTGCCGCCCAGGAACAGTTCGCCGTCCGACGTGCCTTGCAGCAAGGGGCGACCCGGCGCGAGGTGATGTCCTGGCTCATAGCCTCGGGCATTACGATCGCAGCTGCAGGATCCATCGTGGCCAGCGCGACGGATGCGGTGGCAGCGACGCCCAAGCGTGGCGGCCTCGTCAGGCTGGCGTCAAACCAGCACGGGCCTGCGGACACGCTCGACCCAATCCTGTTCACGCAGACGATCGATTATGGCCGCGGGCGCATGATCTATAACAATCTTGTCCGCTTTAACGAAGATCTGACGGTAGGTCCCGAGCTCGCCATCGGCTGGGAAGCAAATGCCGAGGCCACGGAGTGGACCTTCACGCAGCGCAAGGACGTAGAGTGGCATGATGGCTCGAAGTTCACTGCTGATGATGTAGTGTTCTCGATGATGCGCCATATCGGGGACGGCTCGGCATCGAAAGCCAAGGTCCTGGTGGCGTCGGTCGAAGAATGGGTCAAAGTCGATAGCCACACGGTGAAGGCCAAGTTGAACGCGGCCGACGCCGAACTGCCTATCGTCCTGGGCACCTTCCACTTCCGCATCGTGAAGGATGGCACCACGGATTTCTCGACGGGGATCGGGACGGGCCCTTACAAGCTGACTGAGTTCACGCCCGGCGTGCGCTCGATCCATGATCGTAACGACAACTATTGGAACAGTGCAGATGGCGGACCGTATGTAGACCGCTACGAGTTCTTCGCCATCACGGACGCGGTTGCCCGGGTAAACGCTCTGCTGTCCGGCGACATCCACGGGATGACCTCGCTCGACCCAAAGTCCTATGAGCAGGTGCAAGGCGCCGATGGGGTCGAGATGTTGGCTGTCTCCTCTGGCCGCTATCCGACAATCGCGTGCATGCTGGATCGCGCACCTGGGAACAATCCGGACTTCGTCATGGGCTTGAAGCATCTCCAACGCCGCGACCGAATCCTCAAAGTCATCCAGAAGGACGTGGGCTCGGTCGGTAACGATCAACCGATTGGCCCTGCCTACGGTGCGGGCTGGTGCAAAGAAGCGAATGATCCCCCGCGAGCTTACGACCCGGACAAGGCCAAGTATCATCTGCAGAAATCGGGACTGTCAGGGGCGGAGCTGTACTCGGCTGAAGTGGGACCTGGTCTGACCGACATGTGCCTGATGCTGCAGCGCGAATGCGCGAAGGTTGGCTTCGATCTGCAGATCAAGAAGGTGCCCAACGATGGATACTGGGGCGCAGTCTGGATGAAGCAGCCCCTGCATGTGTCCAACTGGAACATGCGGCCCTCCGCCAACATCATGATGACGCTGGCATACAAGTCGGACGCGCCCTGGAACGAGACCATGTGGAAGTCTGAACGCTTCGACCAGTTGCTGGCCATGGGCCGAGCCGAGTTGGATCCCGCCAAGCGCTATGAGATCAACTGCGAGGCTCAGACGCTGTGTTCTAACGAATCCGGTTCACTGGTTGCCACGCACTCCGCCTATGTCGATGGGATCTCCAGCAAGCTGAAGGGCTTCCGTCGCGTGCCTGTCGAATCCTTCGGCGGCATGGAGTTCCCCGAATACGTGTGGCTGGACGCCTGACCGTCCCAGATCTGACCGATCCGGACCGTTCATACGGTCCGGACTATCCCTCGCCGATACCCGCTGGAGATTCTTATGGCTCGGATTGAAACCGATGTCTTTGGGGCACGCGTACTACCTGACGACACATTCTACGGAATCGCAACATCGCGCGCTGCCGGCAACTTCGACATATCGGAGCAGAAGCTTGCGGACGCACCTGCCCTGATCCGAGCGCTTGCCCGCATCAAAAGCGCGGCGGCTTTAGCGAATGCTGAGATCGGAGTGCTCGAGCCTGCCAAGACCCACGCCATCACTCAGGCCTGCGACGAGATCGTGGACGGGTAACACCACGCTCACTCTATGGTAGATCTGCTTGAGGGGTCTGGCGGGACCTCCACCAATTTGAATGCCAATGAGGTGATCGCAAACAGGGCTTCTCAGATCCTCGGCGACACGCCAGGTAATTACTCCGTCCTGCACCAAACGATCATGTGAATGCAGGGCAGTCGACGAACGATGTTGTGCCAACGGCGATCAAGCTGGCAGTCCTCGAAAACTCGCCCGCGCTCTTCGAAGCGCTGGGCGCGCTGGCCGTCGCTTTTGCAGACCGTGCCCGCGCCTTCGCTGGGGTCCTGAAGGTCGGGCGAACTTGTATGCAGGCCGCACAGCCCATGACATTGGGTCAGAAGTTCGGGGGCTACGCGGCGGGCATCGCACGGGCGCGTGACAAATGTCGGGCTGTTGTCGAGGACCTCATGACCCTGCCGCTAGGCGGGACCGTGATCGGCATAGCGCTGGGCGCTCAGCCCGGGTTTCGTGAGGCGGTGTTTCGGCATCTGACAGCCGATCTCAACATGGCGCTGTGCCCACCCGCCGACAGTTTCGGTGCCATGCAGAATGCGGACGGGTTTGCCCGTGTCTCAGCGGAGTACAAGATCGCCGCAGAGCTTATCGGTAAGATCAGCATGGGTCTCACGCTTCGCTCATTTGGTGCGAAGTCCGGGATTGGCGAAATCCGTCTGCCAGCGGTGCAAGCGGGCTCATCCATCATGCCCGGCAAAGTCAACCCGGTCATGCCGATGACGATGATGCAGATCGCATGAGCGGCGCACGGGAAAGATGCGTCTGTGGCCCTGGCCTGCACGATTGGTCACCTCGAAATCAACGCCTTCGAGCCGCTTATCGCCACGCGGATACTCGATACGATTGGCTTGCTGATACGCGGCCGTCGGCTGTTCGCCGAGCGTTGCGCCTTAGGTATCGAAGTGAACGAGTTTGTTGCGATGGACAACCTGATGGGATCATCGGCCCTGGCAACAGTCCTTGTGCCCAAGCTTGGTTTTGAGGAAGTCGCGCGAATTACGGATAGCGCTAACGCCGATGGAAGACGCTTCACCGACACTGTGATCGAACTCGGCCTAATCAGCGAGCCAGAGTTGAAACTTGCTTTAGGGCGAGCGGTATGCCCGCAAGCTTGCTAAAAGTGTGGCGCCAAGGGTCGACTGATCTGAAACAACCATCGCGATGCAGCCGTTGCGTTGCGCTCGGCCCCGAAGCTTGTCCGCGATGTGTCTCGCCGTCTGGCAGCCAACAAACGACCGGATCTGGCGCACTCTGGCTTGCAATAGCGAAGCAGACCTCTGCCTGAACCTAAGGTATGAGCGCTCGGTCCATTCCGGACATCGGTCGCTGCATTTGCGAACGTGAGCAAGCGTCCAAAACCCTACCTGGACACGGCATTCATTACGCCGCCGCAAACCAGCAGCGTCGAAACGAGCGCACACGAGATCGGATGATCTCAACAATCACAAAGAGTCGCGCAAGTCGTTCGCAGCCTGCTTCAGGGGTTCGATCAGTCTTTTGGTATCGAACCGGGTCTCGGGGCCAACCAGGGAGAGCGATGCGACGCAGTTCTGGCCGCCATCGAAAACCGGTACTGCGACCACCCCAATCCCAGGGAGCGTGCTGCCGCCACCGCCGAGGGCAAATCCGCCTTGGCGGATTTTCGTGAGCATGTTTTCTGGCAACGATCCTTCCAACCCAGCAGTCGCAGCCTCGGATCCGAAGGCCAGCCAGATCTTGCCGGACGCGCTGTCCTGAACCGAGAGTTCCGCACCAATTCGCAGGTCTGCACGCAATATGCCGCGCGATTCCACGCGTTGGGCGATGACCAACTTGCCGGCTTCTAAAACAACCAACGAGCTTGTCTCTCCGGTTTCCGCCGTCAGTTTTTCAAGTACCGGCAGCGCACGATCACCAAGACCGGCCTGACCCAAAGCCGCATAGCCGATGCGGCATGCTTTGAGCGAAAGCCGGTAGGTATCTTGGGGTAGGCGTTCCACCCACCCGGCCTCGCATAGTGTCAGCAGCCGCTGGTACGTGGTTGCCCGGCTTTCTCCGGTCTTGCGTGCGATGTCAGCGAGCCGGTCCGCATGAGACGCCTCTGCCAATACGTCGATCAGGTCGAAGCACTTCAAGGCGGTGCTGAGTGGGCGAACAGTCATTTGGCTTCCTCATGCAGTACTCTAAATGAATACATTGACTTTATATGAAATACAAGACTAAGTGATACCCGCATCGGAATCGCCCAAAGAACGAGGGGGCAACCAGGATGGCATCAGCGAGACGCACGGCCCTTATCGCAGGCGCGACAGGTGTTGTTGGCAGGAACCTGTTGAGCCACCTGCTTGAAGACGGAACCTGGGACATCATCGCGGTGTCCCGCCGCGCCCCGGACATCGAGGGGGCTTACGCGCACATCGCCATCGATTTGCTGGACGCCGCCGATTGCGCCGACAAGCTGGGGCGCGATCTGGGGGTGACGCATATTTTTTTCGCCGCATACGTGGAGAAACCGGACTGGGCACAGATGGTGGCGCCCAATCTCGCGATGCTGGTAAACCTGATCGAGGCGGTTGAACCGGCAAACGCCAACCTGCAGCACGTCAACTTGATGCACGGTACGAAATGGTACGGCAATCATCTGGGCCCGTTCAAAACACCGGCCGACGAAGATGACCCCCGTCACATGCCGCCGAACTTCTACTATGATCAGCAGGATTTCATCGTTGCGCGGCAGGCTGGCAAGTCGTGGACCTGGTCCGCCACCCGCCCGCACGGCGTTTGCGGTTTTGCGATTGGCAACCCGATGAACCTGGTAATGGTGACCGCCGTCTATGCCACCGTCTCGAAGGCGTTGGGGCTGCCCTTGCGGCATCCGGGATCTCGGGCGAACGCCAGTGCGCTTTATCAGGTGACCGACACCAAGCATCTCTCGAAGGCGGTGACCTGGATGGCAACTGACCAGAATGCCGCGAACAATGCCTTCAACATTACCAATGGCGATATCTTCCGCTGGGAGGACATGTGGCCCCACATCGCGGCGTATTTCGATATGGAGACGGCGCCGCCACAGAAGATCGATTTGCCCCTGATGATGGCCGACAAAGCAGAGATCTGGTCCGGTTTGGTCCGGGAACATGGACTGCAAGAAATCCCGTGGGAGCAATTGGTCGGCTGGAACTATGGGGCCTTCGTCTTCACTCCCGAGTTCGACATCATCTCTTCGATGACCAAAGCGCGCAAATTCGGGTTCCACGACATCGTGGACAGCAAGGAAATGTTCCTGAGCCAGTTTGATGAACTGCGCGCGGCCAAGGTGATCCCGACGCTCTGACCAAAGCAAACAAGCAGGAGGAAGCAATGCTCGATACAGCAGACTCGATGGCGATTGCCGCATCGGCCTGGTTTGCAACACTCGGTGAGGCGACCACACCGTCCATGGTCCAGGACCTTTTTCTGGAAGACAGCTACTGGCGAGATGCCGTCGGTCTGGGCCCGGGTCTTGAGACTATAAGCGGACGCGCCCCGATTTCCGAGGGTTTGTCTGCTGCCCTTTCGGCATCCGGCGATTTCAAGTTCAGCGTCGACCCTACGGTTTTGCCGCAATGGGTGACACGGGTCGAGATCGAGACGCTTGAGGTCTTCTTCGCGTTCGAGACCGATACCGGACGCGGACGTGGCATCCTGCGCCTTTGCCCCGATCAAGATGGCGCGTTGAAGGCATGGACCCTGCTGACCGCGTTGGAAGAGATCAAGGGACATGAAGAGATGTCCGGTGCGAACCGCCCGACCGGTCAGTCGCACAGTCGAGACTTTCGCGGGCCGAACTGGTTGGATCAGCGGCGGGTTGCCGAAGCATACGCTGATCGTGATCCCACGGTTTTGGTCGTGGGCGGGGGACAGGCAGGACTGGCCATCGCGGCGCGGCTGACCCAGCTGGGTGTCGATACGCTTATCGTCGATAAGAATGCGCGCATCGGTGACAACTGGCGCAATCGCTATCACGCGCTGACGCTGCACAACCAGGTCCAGGTGAACCATCTGCCCTACATGCCGTTTCCGCCGAGCTGGCCGACCTACATCCCGAAGGACAAGCTGGCCAACTGGTTCGAAGCCTATGTCGACGCGATGGAGCTTAACTTCTGGACCGGGACGGAACTGACAGCCGGACAGTAC
>JBCCYF010000172.1:0-7450 GCA_039190275.1 Pseudomonadota bacterium
AGCCCGCCAGGGAGCAGCCGCTGACGGCACAATTCTTAGCGCCTGACAAATAGAGCCCGATTCCCGATACATTCACTGCCGTCACGCCCGTGACCGTGACGTGGTCGCAGAACGTCAGTGAAAGACCCCGTTCGGCGATGTTTGTCGCGCGGTGAGTGTAACCGATGTCGCGCAGAACGATGTTTGCAATGACCAGTTCCGCCGGTGCGCCGCCATTGCCAACGCCGAAGTCTTCGACGGTCACCCCGTTGCCGCAGCGCGCTGCAGTGCAGTTGGTCAAGGTCATCGCGGCTGACGAGCGCTTAATCGAGTAGCCGGCTACGGCAGCGTTGCGGACGGTGCATTCGCTGATAATGGTGCCATCGGTGGACGGATCGGACTCGTTCGAGTCGTTCACATAGATACCTGCATCCGAAGCGCCGTCGATGATGTTGCCCCGGCAAATGCCGCCCGGTGTCTGGCTGAATGTGATCCCGCTGTCCGGCGCGTCGTCGATGACGCAATCCAGAACGCTTGAGTTGCGTCCCACGCAAGTAATTGCGTCTGCCACTCTAAAGAGTGTGTTCGCACCACCGTTGCCGTCGATCCTGAGATTACGAAAGGTTGTGTTGGACTGGCCGAGGTTGTTGATCGGGTAGTAGAAGGTGTCTTCATCCACGCAAACATTGTCGCGCAGCCTCAGGACGCCGCCAAGACCCAGAAGCTCCACATAAGATCCGACCGAAATGGTCGTGAAAATGTACGCCGAGTCAGACTGGGGTACATACACGGTTTGCTGGCAATGGGATCCTGCAAAAAATGCGGCCGTGCTCAAGGCGGCGCTGATCGATGGGTTGTCGTCGGTTACACCATCACCCAGCGCACCGAACGTGCGTATGTTCCATCCGATCTTGTCGGGAATGTATTCCCACCAAGCCCCGTCGGCCGAGCGGATCTTGCCCGCATGCGGGGGCTCTGTCGCGGCCCTGCGATAGAGCGCGCCTCCACCGTCGCCGGCGGCGTTAAAGCCCTCGGTTCTGACGCTATCTACCCCGACGGAGGGTATGGCGCTTCCTGCCAATTGGTTCAGGGATGTGAAGACAGTTTGCGGAGCGGCGGGGGCTGTAGCGCTCGACGCTCCGGAGCCGCGCAGTCCGAAGGCAATGCTCGGCGGCCGCTGATGATGCCAGTCTGAAAGTTTCATTCAACCCTCTTTAACAATGCAACGGCTCGCCGGTGCGCTGCGCATTCGCGCCGATGAAGAGAGGATGGGTTGTGTTGGGACGCGTCCCGAACTGCCAACGGCGTTAGAATGCTCGCGCGATGGCAAATGCCAGAACAGGCTGAGGATTTAGACCAAGACCGTTAAAGAAGCCCTAACGCGCGGCGCAAAACGGACAGGACCGGTACGTCTCTACTGGTCAGACCGCATCCTGATCACGAAGTAAATTTGGAACAGAACGAACGCCAAGAAGATCGTTGTGTAGTTCAGAAGGCTTGTGATCGGACTGAAGACGATCAGTGCATAAAGCATGGAGGAAAACCCGAACGCCAGACCGGTTTGTGATAACACAGCATTGTCCATCATTCTGGCGAAGAAGCCCGACAGGAAGACAACGACTAAGGCGCCCCACCGCCCGAAGTCCAAGATGAGCTCAGCAAAAAATGTAACGATTGTAGTCGTATAGTGGTGGTGGATTGGGATGATGTCGCGGTGAAAGCTGGTGAAGTGCTCGGGCAGGGGCAGATACCCAGCAACGGACCCGAATGACCGTGCGCCCAAAAAAAACTCACGATATCCCGGATAAAACTCTTCAAACCAGATGCTGAAGCCAGCTAGGTATCCGAACGCATAAACGGCAAGAACATCGGCAATGTCTTCGTTGGACAGCCAAAACGAATACCGCGCAGCCTGCATGTAACCGAAGAGGTAAATCAGACCGATGCCTCCGACGCCGATCGCAATCAGATTTTTCACTGTTGGTGCTTCCTGCCCCATAAACCTGCGGGCTGTAAGGTGTCCGCCCAACCAAAGGGTGAGTGCATAAAGCACCGATGCCTTGGAGTTATTGAGCAGCCCGACCACCATGAAAGTCAGCACAGGAACCAGCGTCCAGAAAAGATTGCGCAAGCTGGGGTCGATCCGTGATCGCAATCCACCCGCAATGCAGGCAAAGTAGGCAAAGGCATAGAACGCGTTGGCTAACAGGCTCTGACCACCATCCCGCCGATAGCGTTCAGCAGCGCGCTCCCTGCCAATCTCTTCGAAGCCAAGGCCTTCTTCGTAGAGGTGGGATACGTCGAAGAAAGTGCCCATCAGGCCTAGTCCGCACAACACAACGATCGTCACGTTCGAAATTGACAAGCGCTTGACATCGAACGGTTCCGCGTCCGCCGAGACCGCGCTTTTCCGCGCAAGCAAGCAGCCCGCCAGCCACAGCAAGTTGGCAAATACGATCCAGACGATGCCAGACACCCTCAGATCGAAAGCATAACCAAAGAAAATCGCCAGGCTCAGGTAGATCGTCCAGCACAGAATGAAGAAGCGAGAGATCGAGAAGATGTTGTCGCCCAAGACCCGCGACACATAGAGGATGGCGAATTGAACGATAAGTGCTGTGATAATCAAAGGCTTACGCTCCGCTCACCGCGATAGGGTACGTTCGACGAAGGCACGCTTTGCCTGGGATGACCGTCGCGCTGTCATCACGATCCTTCTACCAGATCCCGCAAATACTGGCCATATGCGTTCTTGGCGTACCGGTCGGCCTGAACCAACAGTTGGTCACGATCGATCATGCCCATCAGATAGGCAATCTCGTCCGGGCTGCCGATCTGGAGCCCCTGGCGCTGGGTCAACGTGCGCACGAAATTTCCTGCATCCAAAAGGCTGGCGTGCGTTCCGGTGTCCAGCCATGCATAGCCGCGCCCCATCAGCTGAACCGAGAGCTGCCCGTCATGGAGATACATCTCTAAGAGTGACGTAATCTCCAGCTCCCCCCGGTCCGACGGTTTGACGGCACGGGCCCGATCCGGCGCGGTGCCGTCCAGAAAGTAGAGCCCGGTTACCGCGTAGTTTGAGGCCGGGTTGGCTGGTTTCTCGACAATGCTCGCGACCCGGCCATCCCGGTCGAAGCCCACCACGCCATAGCGCTCGGGGTCCGCCACCTGGTATCCGAACACCGTGCCGCCCGGGGCCTGGTCTGCCGCCTGAAGCAGATCCGGCAGGCCGTGGCCGAAAAAGATGTTGTCGCCCAATACCATAGCGGATGGTGCACCGGCCAGAAACGCCTCGGCGAGGATGTAGGCCTGGGCCAGACCATCGGGTGACGGCTGGGTGATGAACGTAAAGCTCAGTCCCCATTGGCTGCCATCGCCCAGGAGCGTCTGAAACTGGGCCTGATCCTGGGGCGTGGTGATGATCGCGATCTCTCGGATCCCGGTCAGCATCAGAACGCTCAGCGGGAAGTAGATCATTGGCTTGTCGTAGATCGGCAGCAATTGCTTCGAAATGCCGATGGTGATCGGGTAGAGCCGCGTGCCCGAGCCCCCTGCCAGAATGATCCCCTTGCGCGCACTCATGGCCGAGCCCCTAACTCTGTCAAAACCGATGCAAGTGACACCCGCCAGTCTGGCCGGGCGATACCGAAGGCGGCCTGGAGGCTGGAGCAATCCAACCGCGAGTTGGCGGGCCGCACCGCCGGCGTGGGATAGGCGCTGGTCGGGATGTCTTCCACCGCGCAATCTGTGCCGCTCTGCGCGAAGATCTCGCGGGCGAAGTCGGCCCAGGATGCATCCGGCGCGCCAGAGAAGTGATAGATCCCGCTATGCCCGGTGCCGCCCAAAAACGCCTGGCCCATGGTGATCACGGCGGCCGCAATATCGCCCGCCGCCGTCGGCCCGCCCACCTGATCAGCGACGATGGTTAGCTTCTCGCGCTCAGCCCCGAGGCGCAGCATGGTCTTCACGAAGTTCCCGCCATGGGCCGAAAAAACCCAGGATGTGCGCAGAACGGCATAGGCCCCGCCCGCACCCGCCACGCCCAGATCGCCGGCAAGCTTGGTGCGGCCGTAGGCATTCAGGGGGCCGGTCGGGCTCTCGGGGGTAAACGGCGCCGTTCCCGTGCCGTCATAGACGTAATCGGTCGAGACATGGAGGAATGGTATGCCTTTCGCCGCGGCTTCCCGCGCCATTGCCGTGGGTGCAGCAGCGTTGATTGCCTGCGCCATTTCCTCCTCCGTCTCGGCCTTATCGACGGCGGTGTAGGCGGCGGCGTTGATCACCAGATCCGCTTCCGCTGCGCGCACCCGTGCGGCGGCAGCCTCCGCGTCTGTCAGATCCATCTCCGGCAGATCGAGCGCCGTCATCCGCCAGTCGCTGGGGCATTGGCGCTGCAATTCGGTACCCAACTGACCGACCCGGCCGATGACCAGAACCTGCATCCTGTCTGCCCCTCAGCCGGTCTTGCCCAGGCGCTGGCCGACCCCGTCACGGTCCTGCAGCGCGCGCCACCATGCTTCGTTGTCCAGATACCAGTGCACGGTCTTCTCGAGCCCCTCTTCCAAGGTGACCGATGGCCGCCAGCCCAGTTCCGTCCGGATCCGGTCGGGGTCGATCGCATAGCGCATGTCGTGGCCCGGCCGATCGGAGACAAAGGTAATCTGATCCGCATAGGGTGGTCCGCCGGGGCGAAGCCGGTCGAGAATCGCGCAGATCGTGCGCACGATCTCGATGTTCTGCATCTCGTTCTCACCGCCGATATTGTAAGTCCGGCCCAGAACGCCCCGGTCCAGCACGGTCAACAGCGCATCAGCGTGATCTTCCACGTAAAGCCAGTCGCGGACATTATCGCCCCTGCCGTAGACCGGGATCGGCTGGCGGGCCAGAGCCTTAAGGATCACCACCGGAATCAGCTTTTCCGGGAACTGGTAGGGCCCGTAATTGTTCGAGCAGTTGGTCACCACGACCGGCAGGCCGTAGGTTTCGGCCCAGGCGCGCACCAGGTGGTCGCTGGCCGCCTTCGACGCCGAATAGGGCGAGCGCGGGTCGTAAGCCGTTTCCTCCGTAAAAAAGCCGGTCGGGCCCAGCGAGCCGTAAACTTCGTCGGTCGAAACATGGTGGAAGCGGAAATCGCCAGGCTTGCCGCGGCCTTCCCAGTAGGCGCGTGCTGCGGCCAGAAGGGTGAACGTTCCGGTAATGTTCGTTTCGATGAAAGCGCCCGGCCCGTCGATTGACCGGTCCACGTGGCTCTCTGCCGCCAGGTGCATGATGTGATCCGGCTGGTGCGCCGCCAGGATGCGGTCCATCGCTTTCCGGTCGCAGATATCCGCCTCTTCGAAGGCATAGAGCGAACTTTGTGCGACATCGGTGAGGTTTTCTAAGCAAGCCGCATAGGTCAGCTTGTCCAGATTCACCACAGGCCTCCCCGCCGCGACGGCCTGGCGGATCACTGCCGATCCGATGAAGCCGGCTCCGCCGGTGACAAGAAGGGTCATACGCTTTGCTCCCAAACGAAGGGGCTGTCTATGTCGGCCAGCATCGGCGCCGCCTGATCCTTGGGCGACAGGACAGGTTGCCCCGTAAGCCCCCAGTCAATGCCGATGGCAGGATCGGCGTAGGTGATCACCCGATCGCAGTCCGGTGCATAATAGTCCGAACATTTATAAATGATTTCGGTGTCCGGCGCGCGCGTGACAAAGCCGTGGGCAAAGCCCGCGGGAACAAGCAACTGCTTGCCGTTCTCGAAGGTCAGTTCGACCCCAACCCATTGGCCAAAGGTCGGCGAGCCCTGACGAATGTCGACGGCTACGTCGAATAGGCGACCTCGTCCGCAGCGCACCAGCTTGTCCTGCGCATGGGGCGGTGTCTGGAAGTGCAGCCCGCGCACCGTACCAACCTCGCTCGACAGCGAGTGGTTGTCCTGCACGAAGTTAAACTCCAGCCCGGCAGCAGCCATCGTGTTCCGGTTCCAACTCTCCGAGAAGAAACCGCGGTCGTCGCCATGACGCTTAGGGGTCAGGATCACCACGCCGGCCAGGCGGGTCTCTTCGATCTCAAGCAAAACCACTCTCCCATTGCCAGACGGTCAAAGCACGCAATCCCAGGGCGATGCCAGCGGGTGGGCCCCTATCATCTTTGTCATGCCGGTCCAAGTCCTGCAGACGGCCAAGGTCGTGTTGCGCCTCAATTGGATTTCTGATCGACGGGGAGGAATGAAAGCGCTTTGTTTTCCAGGCGCGCCGACCCAAAAGAGTGAGCCGACTCAGCGGAATTCACAGAGACGGTGCGGAGAGTCACCTTGAGTGGTGCAGTGCATCAAAAATACAACCCAACGGGGAAATCATCCCAATTTGAATAAGTTTTTTCAATTTCGCACATGCGAAGCAGTTTGGTGGCCTGGACTCACCATAACCGCTGTCGTATCCTCTTAATGAGAAGTTAATTCTCGGAACGGGGCATTTTTCCAGACGATTGTGTGCGGACAGTGCGCCGAGCATGACTTCTGTTGTTCCCGATGGTGTGACGAGACGAGTAAGGATCGGGAAGAGTCAGGTATGTATCAGTATATTTGCAGTTTATCCCGGACGTCCAAAAAGCTGCTTGTGCTGGGTTGTGATGGCATCGCGATAATTCTGGCCATCACGATATCGATCATTCTACGGCACAGCGATCTTTGGCCTGCTGGCGATTTGTGGAACGCCTTGCCGTTTTACCAATTGATGCTGGTTGGCGGCTTGGCTCTGGCGATCACCATGGGCATTCCGCAGGTTAAGCTGTCGACTTTTGATCTGCATTCTGCGGCAAAAATTGGCCTCTTCGCTCTCTCGCTTTCCATCATCGCGACCGCGGTGAACATTGTCATCTACCTCGGCGTGTCGCGCACGGTGCCGATGATCTTTGGCATGGTGATGTTCAGCTTGTCGGTGGGTTGGAAGCTGGCGGCGCTGGCGGTGCTGGACTGGATGAGGGCTCGCGAACACCCGCAATCGCAGGTGGCGGTTTATGGCGCAGGCCCGCACGGTATTCAGTTGGTCAATGCGTTGGAGCAATCGATCGATTACCGGATCACGACCGTTATTGACGATAACCCGAGCCTTCACGGTGTCGTAATCTGCGGTCACCGTGTTCAATCGCGCGCGGCGTTGGACAAAGCGGTGAAAGCTGGTCGCGTCGATCGTGTGCTGCTCGCGTTGACCGATCCATCACCGGATCACCGCCGCGATGTGTTGAGCCACCTTGAGACGCTGCCGTGCGAAGTTCAGACCCTTCCGGCCTATGTCGACATCATCGAGAACGGCGGCATGGCGCGCAGCTTGAAGCCTGTTTCGTCGGATGACCTGCTGGGCCGCGACAGCGTCGACCTGGACATTCCGGAAATTTCCAATGCCTACGAGGGCAAGTCGGTCCTGATATCCGGCGCCGGCGGCTCGATCGGGTCCGAGCTCTGCCGCCAGGTGTTAACCTGTTCGCC